>JAUYTY010000148.1 GCA_030694905.1 Eubacteriales bacterium
CAGATCAGACAGGTAGTCAGATTTGCTTTTCCTGTTATCATCAAGCACAACCAGTGGCATCCCGCCATAGGTCATGTACTGATTCCACGCATCATATTTGTCAAGTTGTGAATAAGAAAGAAACTCCGAGAAACTCAATGGGAATACACGTATCTCACAGCTTCTGCCCCGGAAATTGGTGGCTATATCCTTGGATAGCATTCTTGAATTGCTTCCTGTGACAAATATGTCGATGTTTGGATTGGAAAGCAAACCGTTCAAAACATCGTAAAAGGTTGTGTAAGCCAGATCTCTGTCTTCCTCCGCAATCACGGCCTCATCCATCAGCGGGTTTTTCACTTTCACTGACATCTGAATCTCGTCAATGAAAACGAAGTACTTGTTACTCTTATCACGAATGCGGCTATTGATGTACTTTTCCAGCTCATTAGGATTTCTGAGAACCATCTGGCTGTTCTGGTCCAAGGCAACCTCGATGATTTGCTCATCAGTTATCCCTGTTGATTTAAGGTATTGCTTGAAGATGATAAAAAGGAGATAAGACTTTCCCGCTCTTCTCGGCCCGGTAATAGTCTTAACAAGGCCGTTGCCTTGTTTTGAAATTAATTGTTGCAAATAGGTTTCACGATTAATCATTGCTCTTTTCCCTTAAAATCAGTCATCATGTTGAGTGATTTTCCGTCTAGATACCATTTTCACATACCACCCTTGCAATGTCAAGCGAATATATATTTCAACGACATACAACGAAGCATCAACCATTAGAGGAAACGAACATATCAGGCGTCCGAGTATAATAATTACTCAAACTTCGCGCTTCCATCATGCTGTGCATTTGGTTCCGGATGTTATTTCCACAGATGATAGTTTGGTGCCAGGCACAAATCTATCAGCGAAATCGATACATGCAGTGGTGGTTCCGTTTAAAAACCCTGCTCCCAGGCGCTGATTCGATGGGTACGGAGTGATAGATTCGTGCCTGGCACGAGTCGTAGCGGCGGCGATAGCCGGTCCGTAGGACGGAACCCGCGAAGGACGCGACGGCCGGGGACACGGACGGGCCCCCCGGAATATACGATGCTGTGTATTTGGTTCCAGATACCGTTTCCACAAGCCAACCCAGAAACCACCTCCTATAGATACTTATAACAGTTTACACATGAAATCTGTGAAATTTGTACATTATGCTTCTGAAAGATTTTGCAAAAACAAATCTTAAACTATTTATTATTTACTTTTGCAATTTATCACATAGTGTAGTATATTTACAGTAGCGCAAGGAGAAAACGGTGGGCATCAAGGATATTGGCGATAATATTCGCCGTCACATGAAAATTCGAGGGCTAACCATCCCTAAGCTTTCTGCTCAAATGGGAATAGGGACCGCTACCCTATCCAATATTCTCAACGGCAAGGCGGAACCGAAATCATCAACTTTGATCAAGCTCGCAGAATCGCTGAAAGTTCCTTTTGATGAATTGCTTGCGGACGCTCCAAAACTTGATTCACTTCGATTTCGAACTTCTCGGGCTCTTAGTGGCAGGGAAAAAGCTGAGCGGGATCAACTTCGCCATGATACATCCATTTGGCTTTCAGATTACCAATATCTTGAAGATGTACTCAAAGAGAAAAAGGAATTCTTGCTAAAGGATTTGCGTGAAAAGAATCCAGAGAAGGCCGCTATCGAGGTTAGAAAGTCTCTTAAGTTAAAGACTGAAGAGCCCATCTATGATATTTCCGGGCTGATGGAAAGAGCTGGGATTAAACTTCACATACGGCCTTTTGGTTTCAAAAAGACTTTTGGACTTTCTGTAGGAGAGAAAGATGGAGGTCCTGCAATTGTCGTAAACGCCGAATCCGGCATCACTGTTGAACGTCAAATATTTACTATTGCCCATGAGTTAGGACATCTTGTTCTCCATAAAAGCTCTTATGATGCAATACAAGAATTGGAAAACCCAATTGAAGAGAATGAGGCGAATATTTTTGCTGGAGCTTTTCTTGTTCCAAATGAAGGCTTTGAGAAGGAATGGGGTGAAGCAAAAGGTTTGCACTGGGTCAACAGAGTTCTTGGGGTTAAGAAGATCTTTAAGGTAAGTTACCTTACTATCCTTGTTCGCTTAATACAACTCGATCCATCATTGAAAGATCGCCCATTGATTGCTGAGTTCTGTGGTGCCTATAAACAGCTATATCAACATGATCTTAAGGATCACTATGAACCAGATGCCATACAAGACCCTGTTGCATCTTTTGATCCTCAAGGGTTGAATGCCAGTGATCTTGTTGAAGATCGATTCTCACGTCTGGTTAGAGAAGCATATGATACACAGATTATCTCAATAAGCCGTGCTGGTGAAATGATGAATCGATCTATCGAAGATATGCGTGAGCTCATCCGTGCTTGGCAGGTGCTTTAAACGTTGTCAAAATCAAGCCAAGTAGCCGCGATTTGTGATGCGAACGTCCTTATCGACTATGTACACGCCGATGAGGAAATCATTCGTGAGCTAGTGGCATACTGGGGAACGGTGAATGTTCCAGATCGCGTTCTTTTTGAAGTCAAGCAATTACCACTGGCGAGGGCCGAAGAATTAGGACTTACAGTCATAGAAACGCCCTTAATACTTCCTCCTGGTGCCGGTCTCTCAGGACCGGATCGGGCTTGTCTTCACTATGTAATCACTGAAGGTTGGACATGTATTGCGAATGATCGAGCATTAAGAAAAGCATGTATCAAACAAGGAGGAACAGTAGTTTGGGGTCTAGAAATGCTTTTATTGCTCGTCTCAACCAATCGGATTACAAAAAATAGAGCCTTGGATATCGCTGTGAAAATTAACGCTGATAATCCAGAAATTACTGATAAGATTTTAACAGACTTTGAAGAAAAACTTAGTAAAATGCACACAGAGTGACAGGTTATTAACTCAGCTTCCCGGTCTGTGATAGAATCCCCCTGTGGAGGAATTGTATGGACAGGTGCAGCTGGACGGGTAACGATGCCCAGATGATCGAATATCATGATACCGAATGGGGCGTCCCACTCCATGACGACCTCAAGCAGTTCGAGTTCCTGAGCATGGAGGTCATGCAATGCGGGCTGAGCTGGATGATCGTGCTTCGCAAGCGGGATATCCTTCGCCTGGCCTTCGATAATTTCGACCCTGCCAAGATCGCGCGCTACGATGATGCGAGAGTGGATGCGATCATGCAGTTGGCGGGGATGATCCATTCCCCTAGGAAAATCCGGGCGATTATCCACAATGCGCAGGCATTCCTACGGATCCAGGCGGAGTTCGGCTCCTTTTCTACCTATCTGTGGCAGTTTACCGACAACAGGACCATCGAATACCCTGGCCATGCGGATGGTTCGGTGGTTATCGCCAGCAATGACCTATCCGACAAGGTGAGCAAGGATCTCAAAGGGCGAGGTTTTTCCTTTCTCGGCTCCATCACGGTGTACTCGCAGCTCCAGGCGGCTGGACTGATCAACGACCACCGTGACTACTGCTTCCGCTATCGAATAGGAGATAGGTGAGGAACACACTCACAGCTTCCATGAGGGAGAAGAAGGCGTGGCTAGCTCGCCTCCCACCCCTTCGGCTTTTCATGTATTTTTCAGGGCATCTTCAACGTTCTTTTTCCTTCGGGATTAAAGGAGCCACTCGATTCCCTGATAATCAAAGAAACATCAATAACTGGGTTCTTTTGTGGTTCCTCGCCTTCTGCGATTTGCTGAAGTATATGGGCAATTTCCTCCCCAATGCTATGACAATTTACATCTACGGTAGTTAGTGGGACCCAAAGGCTATCGGTCAGCTGAAGGTTGTCTATTCCCGCTACTGAAATATCATGGGGAACTTTGAAAGAATATTCACGCAGAGCCTGCATTACACCAACGGCGATTAAGTCATTGCCACAGACTAAGCCGGATGGAAGTTCCTTCTGTTCAAGCAGTATTTTCCTGATAGCAGAATATCCGAATATGGGAAGATATTCAGTTTCAATTACCTGATCGGGTTCAATTTCAAGGTTTGCTTCTTGATAGGCTTTCTTGAAACCTTCCAGCCTATTCTCGGCAGGAATAACTCCAGGTAAGTATCCTAGGTAAGCAATTCTTTGATGTCCCAAGCTGATCAAATGACTCGTAATCAGACGCATTGCCTCTTTATTATCAAATGAGACTGAATACACATTTTTCCCTTTTAAATCGGGTTTATTAAAAAAGACGGCAGGAATATCTCCAATCAGAGAACAGATGAATTTAACAGAAAGTCGTGTCCCAATGAAGACAAAAGCCATGATATTTCCTGAAGTAGCAAGCGTGGCAATTGTTTCCGCCTCCTTGTCAAGCGTACTTATCTGCGTAGTAAGAAAGAGGGTGTTACCTATCTCTTGAGAGATATACTTAATTATATCAAAATAAAATGAGCTATTAAAATATTCATAGCTAACCGCTGAGATGCAGAGAGCTACAGTCATGGATTTTCTTGTACTTAATGATCGAGCATTTGTATTTGGAAAATAATTTAGTTCTTTAGCTATATCAATAATTCGCTGCTTGGTTTGCTGACTGACGCCTTTCTTATTATTTAGTGCCAAACTTACCGTAGCAGTCGTCACACCCGCAATCTTCGCAATATCGTATATAGTCGATCCCATGCTCTTTTCCCTCTCTGGTCAATATACTGATTATAGCAGTGAAAATTAATTATGTTCACCCTAATAACAAAGAATCTTATGTTCCTTGTTAAGATTATTACAAGTGGTAGACTAATAAAATGCACATTTTTTAAGTAATAACAGCTTAATTATATTTTTTATGTTAAGTTGATTATTTTTAAAATAATGTTTGACAAGCTAATTATTGCATGTTATAAGAACTTAACCGGTTAATTAATGAGGTATATATGCATATAAAAAGAATTACAGCTTATCCGCTGAATGCAACCTGGAAAAAATACTTTGGAGGAGCTAACAACGTACCAAAGAACTTCAGTAGTCCTTCCTCGAATTTTCTCTACATGCCTCGACTTGGGCAGCATACCACCTTGGTGGAGATAGAAGCTGAGAACGGTGTCAAGGGATATGGGGAGTGCTTTGGTCTTCCCAATGCTCTTTACTCTAGCGCATATGTTTAGGATATTTTTGCTCCTTCTCTTATCGGGCATGATTTTGACGATATTG
>JAUYTY010000151.1 GCA_030694905.1 Eubacteriales bacterium
ATCAACAAAAAAATCACATCAACTCAAGCCTTCTAATCTCCAAGGCCATATGATGTGATTTAACTTCATTCATTAAGCGACTTATTTTTCTGGAATATCGCATCATTATCCCCCGATATTAGTACTCCCAATGTAAAATGTCATTGCTTAAATGATATTGTCATATTATATCATGATTACGCATTCTTTTGTGAATGCGATTTTAATAAACTGTTGATATATATACTACATTTTATACCCCGAAAACCTTGATTTAATCATTTTTTTCATTAGTTTCAAGATTCCTTTCACAATAGCAGATCTGATTATCTATCGATTTGGCGAAGTAATCTTTTCCCTTAATTCACTCACCAACTCACTCCATAAAGCAAATGATTGGTCTAGCGTTTCCCCACTTCCACCTAACCTGACAACCTCTAACAATCTTTCACTACAGTTTGATGGTGCAATAGAAAAGTTCATGATAAATTGAACAGATCTTTTTCTGCTGGGAAAATATGTTTTGTTTAAGGCAAATAATGCCTGCAGAAAATGATCTAAGGTTAAATCCAAAGCAAAATGATAGAACAAAACATCTTTTCTTGTAACCGCTCTTTCTAAATCTTCTGTATCTTCCAGCTGTTCAATATGGTATTGAGTTAGAATATCGGCTAAATTGCTTGGATAATCAGATAATCGATTTTTCATTGATTGTAAGAAACCGTCTTTATCGTAGATTATACTGATATCTTTTAGCATGGCGCAACGCCCTATGGGATAGTAGTAATTATCCAGTTTATCCGGATAATCTCCTTTTAATATGGATTCAATGTTGAGTGTGTTTTCTTCCATTGTAAAATACATTACCCATGTTTCCACACCATTAATCAAGCCAAAATCAGCAATCCCCCAATGTCCTTCTTCAAAAACGTTGACTTTGAAATTCTCTAATTCTTTTATTTCACTCATTATTGATACTCGGATCTCACATTTAGGGATGTTTTTACTATACACAAAAATATCAATATCACCTTCGCCTACCAATGGAAGGGAAGTTTTATTGCCGCTCATCCCTATTGCACGCACCTCATCAATTGAAGCTATGCTTTCTAACAACATGTTTAGAATCTCTCTAGTTCCCATATATTACATCCTTATAGAACTCAATGCTGACTTCTTCCAGCGATTTGACCTCCGGATCAAAGTCGATCGCCAACAAGTATTTGTAAAAATCCCCGTCATACATGTAGATAACATAGTAGTTCTCATAACCATAGTAATGGTAAGCCAGATATTTTGAAAACCCTTCAACCAGATTCTCCTCGCACCAGCCAATCCAATCGTAGCTGTAATCATACCCCTCATGCCACATGGATTTGAATGCATCCACTTCTTTCATCATTTCGGTCACAGCAACAAAATCCTTCGACCTGGTGAATGTCTGAAACAGCTCGTGTGAAAACTCATGAAATGGGGTCAGCATCAAAGAATTGTAATCGTTGATGTTTCTTTGAATCGTCGACACTTTCTTGTTTTCGTGAGAAAAGCCCATTGCGCCCATATAACGCAATGTATAGTAAAAAAAGGGCTGATAGTCCATGCTGAATAGAATGCCGGATTTTTCCTCCATAAAAGTCATAATATCCGGATTGGATGTTTTGAGCTGGGTATTGATACGATCAGCTTTTGTTTGGAAGTCATTTTTATTGTTCTCTAAATATTCCTTCAAATGGTTTTCATAGAAGTAGGGAAAGAACAGCTCCGCGGATTTTACCCACGGTCGGTTTCTGTTGCTTTTTTTGATGCTTTCAACGATATCGTCAACAGTTGCATCATCCGATAAAGCTGTCGTTGCATTCATTAGAGGCCAGGCATGGGTGTTATCGAATATATTGATGAGATGTTGCTTCATGTCATCAGGCAAGGCTTCATAGGTTGATGCCATCCATTTATAATGCTTGTAGATCTCATCGCCGGCAGTAATATAGGAGCTCCTTGTAAAGCTTCCATCGACAATGCCTTGGCTCTGATATATTTCAAAAGCCGTATCAATCAAAACATATTTCAAAACCAGACCCTTAACCTGGACAGGGCCATGGACGCCTGTCCTTTGAGAGGGCTTTGCTGTTCCTGTCTGACATCCGCTTAGGATCAACATTAAGATCAACAGTGCCAGAATTATTCGTTTCATTTTGCCCATGTCCTGATCACATCCGTTTGTTTTTTTATCCGATGACTAACAGTCCCTGGATAACGGTTTCTAAGGTTTAGATGGCGTTTCACACCACCTTAACCCAAGAACCCTGTTGATGCATATGGTATTATTATAATGTTTGTTATGGGTTCATTCAAGGATTTATGGACTCTATGTGAAGATTATTTCCTACACATTTTCAATCCCCTCTTGCTTTTGTTTATGATATAATTAAATGATTAACAGGGTTCCATCTAAAGTACAAAAAAATATGGAGGGATCAATATGAAAAAATTTGCATTGGTTGTAGTGGATGTTTTAAATGATTTTGTTACAGGTGCTATTGGATGTGATAATGCGAAGGCTGTGATACAGCCATTGGTTACATTGACAGAAGAGGCAAGAAAACACAATATCCCCGTTATATATACCAATGATGCACATATTGAGGGCATTGACAAGGAGCTTTCACTTTGGGGAGATCATGCGCTGGAAGGCTCTGAGGGTGCTCAAGTCGTGCCTGAGCTGACACCTCAAAAGGGTGACTTTCTTGTACCAAAAAGAAGATATAGCGGTTTCTTCCAGACACATATGGATTTGCTCCTGAGAGAATTGGGTGTGGACACACTAATTGTCACAGGATTATATGTTCACCTGTGCTGTCGTATGACTTGCGCAGATGCTTATAACCTGGGTTATGGCTTGATCATACCAAGGGAAACAATGGCTGCATTCCCAAACGATGACTATCAAGCGGGATTGACTTACCTTAAGGAATGCTTCGGAGCTGAAATCTGCTCATTGGAAGAAGCTGTTGAAATGATTCGTAGTTGAGCTCACGATTCTATATGAGCTTAACTACCGCTTCTGAAATTATTACTGTCCAGTAACACCTGATGAACAAACACATCAACAATATTAGGGTCAAAGTGCGTCCCCGAACATCTCTTAATCTCTTTAATGGCTTCTTCATTGCTCATTTCTTTTCTATAGGTTCTTTCGTTGGTCATCGCATCGTAGGCGTCAGCAATAACAAGAATCCTGGCCTCTAGAGGTATTGTTATATCTTTGAGTCCATTCGGATAGCCACTCCCATCCCATTTCTCGTGGTGGGCAAGAACAATTTGCCCCAGTTCGGAAAATTCATCAGTAGAGCTTAGCAACCGCCATCCTATCTCAGGGTGCTTTTCAATATCTTTTCTTTCATCGTCGGTTAGCATTCCGTCTTTATTCAATATTTTCTCATCTATACCTATTTTGCCAATATCATGAATAAGTCCGGCAATCCCCAATTGATTGATGACATCCTTATCGAGATTCATCTTTGTTGCAATTGCCTTGCAAATGGCACTCACTCTGTTCGAATGCAACAACTCTCTATTGCTTTTCTCAAATAGCGTATTCATGATAAGGTCTATTGTTTTACTCCTCATACTAGACCGTTCATGCAGCTTATGTCTATACATATGGTTTTCAGCGTTAGAAATTATTTCCACTATGGATTGCTTATCATCTGTTTTTGTATCATATCCGTAGGAGATTGACAATTCAATATTGGCCACCTTTTCATTGGATGCCAATTCTTTTATGTGATTCGCAATCTGCGTTGATTCACTGGCTGTGGTGTTGGGTAACAAAACAATAAATTCATCCCCCCCTATTCGAGCAATAATATCTTCTTCTCTACAGGCCTTCTTTATTGTTCTAGCTGCTTTATTGAGAAGCTCATCCCCAGAATTGTGTCCGAATGAGTCATTGACCATTTTCAGTCCGTTGATGTCACACATTATTATGGATATCGGAAGATTTTCTTGTCTGTCAATCTTCTTTAACTCTTCTTCAAAATATCTACGGTTGTAGAGCTCTGTGAGATGGTCGTGATAGCTTAAATGAAGCAGCTCATTTTCTACTTTCTTGCGCTCAGTGATGTCGCTAAAAATAGTTGCGAATTGTTTAGGCTTCGGAGAATATGCAACAACTTCAAAATGTTTCCCCAATACTTTTGAGTAATCTTCAAAAAACAGAGGTTCCCCGGTCATGGCAACATGCCCATATTTTTGTATCCATGAGTGTTCAATTGTCGGCATTACTTCCCGTACTTTTCTTCCAATGATATCTTCACGCTTGAGTCCTGTTAACCTTTCAAACGCTTGATTTGAATCAATAAAGCAATAGTCAATCACGTCTCCAACTTCATTCAATACAACTTCATGCACAGCAATCCCCTGTGTCATCTGTGTTATGAGTAGTCTATGTTTTTCCTCACTCTCTATCAATGCCTTCTCAGTCCTTCTTTGATCGGTTATATCTTGCAGTATGCAGTGAGTCTGCTTAAACTCCCCTTCAACATTATAGCCCACCTTTCCATCGAATGCTATGAAAAGCCGCTGTCCGTCTTTAGTCAGCATCTCGAACTCACTGTGAATATACCCCTGAGCTTTGAATATGGGAAAGCGTTGGCGGAACCCTTCTACATATTCAGGACAAAGGAAATCACCGAACCATTTACCTATAACTTCCTCTTTGCTATAACCTAACGTCTCAAGCCACTTCTGATTTACATCGATAAAACAACCTTCAAAATCAAGGGACTGATACCCAAGGGGCGCTTTATTGAAGAGAAGTTGAAATCTCTCCTCGCTCTGTTTTATTTGATGCTCCATCTTCTTTCGCTCTGTGATGTCCTGGGCTGCTCCCCGCAGTGAAACAATGTTTCTATCTGAATCTTTTTCAGCCTCGCCCCTCACCCACATCCATCCATTTGATCCGTCTTTGGTTACAGTTTCGAGTTCCAGTTCATAAGGGATTCCGGACGTTCTTGTGCGTTCGAGCGATGTTGATAATTTATCCCAGCTTTCCGAAGTGAACAGCTTCATATGCTCGGTGTAGGGTGGAGGTGGAATGGTTGAATCAAATCCATACATTTTATAAAGTTCCTCCGACCATACAACATGATTTGTCGCCAAATTCAGTCTCCATGTTCCCAGATGGGCAATACGCTGAGATTCCAACAAATCTTGCAAATTTTGTTCGAGTTTGGCTTCATTTTCCTTGAACAACATCTCGCTTTTTTTAATCTCTTCATTTATCTCCATTTGATATATTTTTTCTTGAGTCATCTTCACGATTATTTGGGTAATATTAAGTAAGAAATCCAATACTTCCTCGGCTTTTTCCCTGGTAAAAACAGGTACTTTTGAGAGGGCTTCCAGATATGCCTTTTCATCAAATCCATATATTTCAGCTTGTTTCCTAAAGAAGGAGACATCCGGCAGTTCAAAAAAGAATTGCCCGGTAAAGAGGTTAGCTATGTGTTCGTCATTAATGACGATAGGGACTACCACATCCACTAAACCGTTCATACATTTATAGAAATGGTACTTCTGATCTGTTTTAATCTCTTTGGTCAATTCAATATCGCTGATTTTACATTTTTTCGCGGTCTCGGGATGCTTACGATGAAAATCTGAGCATATTTCTCTCCATCCTGATTTGGATAAAACATTCCCCTCAAGATCCTCTATTGCAGTTACAAATCCTGTCAATTTGTTGAATCCTTCGAGCAGAATATTCACCGTTTCAAAATCAATATTATTTAGAATTTTTGATTTCATAATCTCGACCCCTTAATTGATGATATCATTATATTATATTCCATTGATTGGTTATTATCAATAAAATCACCCGGTATTCTTGCGTTCATTAAAAAACTACAGCTAATTCAAGCTGTAGTTTAAAGGCCTTTGAATTTTTTTCAAATAAAAACCAGCCAAAATACATGGCCGGTTACGCTATTGGCTTCCTATGAAGAAAGCGTCCAGATAATCTTCATAGATCATCACTTCCATATAACTTAGACAGACAGTTACTGCTTGTCCTCTACGTTTCCCTCGGAGTCTTCTAAAACTTTGTCCCAGTCTTCACTGAGATTTCCTGCAGTTTCTTTCGTATGCTCATTGATTTCATCTTTCTTCTCTTTTGCTTGTGCTGCAAACTCTTCCGCTTTTTCTTTTATGTCCTTGCCAAAATCCTCTGCCTTCTCTTTTGCTTTCGCTGCAAGGTCTTCCGCTTTTTCTTTTATGTCCTCGCCAATATCCTCTGTCTTCTCTTTTGCTTTCGTTGCAAAGTCTTCTGAGTCTTCTTTAATGTCATCCACTTTCTTTTTAAACCTATCAAAGAATCCAGCCATCATCACATCTCCCCCATAATAAGAATTTAGATTTTGCCCCATCTTCTGTGATTTAATTATATCACGAATTAAGATTTAGCAACATAGTATTCAAAAATTAATAAGATACAGTCCTTTTTGGGAGACTGTATCTCTTCATATGTTGTCATTCAAATATTATTCTTTTTTATAGCTCTTCCTCTTTGACGCTCCAAACTTTCCAGACATTGCCAACCAGATCAGGACCGGGCTTGAGTGTCGTTTTACCTGGTTTCCATCCGGAAGGTGTTGCTTCGGTTCCACCGGAATTTCTAACCAACTGATAGGCCTGAACTTGTCTGACCGTTTCAGATACATTTCGACCAACGGGAGGTGTCAGTACCTCATAACCTTGAATGATACCGTCTGGATCTATAATGAATCGTCCACGATTCTCAACGCCTGCTTCGGGATCATAAACATTGTATAGCGTTCCAACACCGCCGCCTGCATCTGATAGCATTGGGAATGGAATCCCACCTTCGACCATTTTTGATAATTCATAATCATTCCACATCTTATGTACAAAAACACTGTCCACGCTTACCGAGAGAACTTCAACATCAAGTGCCTGAAAGGCATTAAACTTATCTGCAACTGCAGATACTTCAGTCGCTCAGACGAATGTGAAGTCACCGGGATAGAAGCATAGGACGACCCATTTACCTCTAAATTCGGATAATTTGAAATTCTTAAATCCACCTTTGTAATACCCTGCAAGTTCGAAATCAGGTGCAGGTCCACCTACCTTGATCATACTCACTACCTCCTTTGTTTCTTTTGTCTGGTTGTTGGCTTCCATTGTTGGTTGGGAAATTGTAGCTTTTGGTCGCGCACAACCGGGTTTGAAATCTGTTGGCATTTTCTACCACCCCCGTTTTTAAACCTAGATTCAACATTCACAATATTTTGGCGTTAAAATACTATAAGAAGAATCTAAATTCGATTATATCAATTCTAACATATTAATTATCCTGTCACAAGATTATTCTAATGATATTTTGCTATTATTTCATATTTATAATGATTTCAATATCTCTTTAAGCTATGTGTGCCAGTTTCCAAACAAGTATTTGCGTCCAACAAGACCATCAAATGCGAACCTGTTATGGTGTCTTTTTTGGGTTAAAAAAACCTGTAAAGCTAATCGCCTTACAGGTTTAAATGTTGATCGACCAAACCTTTATACTTTATTTCAGTATTTGATTGAAAACACGAAATAGATTCAAACCGGCTATTTTTTCGATATCTTCAATTTTATGACCTCTTTCGAGTAGCAAACTGATGACATTCTTTATTTTTTCAGTATCTTCAATGCCTTTAACGCCAAAATCGCCTAAATAGAGATTGAAATCAAACCCAAACGCCACATGGTCGTAACCAACTAGGTTTACAATATACTCGATATGTTGGATATAATCATCAATTGTTTCTGTGGAATCATCATCTGTTCTAACTTTTAAAGGATCGTCTTGATCGACCTTCGTAAAATAAGGTGTTGTACCGATAACACCGCCAGTATTCGCAATTGCAATGATCTGTTCATCTGATAGGTTTCTCGGATGGTTGAATAACGCTCTTGCATTGGAGTGAGAAGCGATAATAGGCTTTTGGCTTTTGGAAATTACATCCCAGAAGCCTTTTTCATTTAAGTGGGAGACATCGACAACTATGCCGAGTTCGTGCATTTTTTCCAGTGCTTCTACGCCCATCACCGACAAGGGCTCATCCGTATCCGTTCCGGAAGCAAAAGCATTTGCCCAATTCCAGGTCAGCATTCCTGCTCTTACACCGAGATGATAATATAGATTTAGAAAGTTAAGGTTATTTCCCAAAGGCTCAAAACCCTCGAGTGATAAAATAAGCCCCAGTTTTTTGTTCTCAATGGCATCTTTTAAGTCTTGCTTATTTTTTATTAGCACTACATCTTCTGCGTTTTCCACCGCATCAAGGATTCTTTCTATTTGAAACATTGCCTGTTCCATTGTTTCTTCTTTTTTCCCCTTTGTGAATACATTGACCACGGCAATGTTTACCTGGCTTCTTTTCAGGGCGGGATAATGCTCGTTTAAAAAAGCATCTTCATTGCCTTCTAGATGTCTCAGATATAAATGTCTGGGAATATCTGTATGTCCGTCAATAATCAATAGTTTTTTTATTATTTCGTCTACATGCATAGATGCCTCCTAAAAAAATATTTTTGACGTTAAAACGGCCCGTAGGATATTTGGGTTGCAACAACAATAAAAACGCCTCCAACAACCAACCAAATAATAAACAATTTCCAGAAGTACTTAACCCAAATTTCATATGATATTTTTGCCATAGCTAAGGTTGCCATAAGGGTTGATGCTGTAGGAATAATTGTATTGGAGAATCCATCGCCAAACTGATAAGCTAGAACTGCTGTTTGTCGTGTAATGCCAAGAACATCCGCTAACGGAACCATGATTGGCATTGTTGCCGCAGCTTGACCACTGCCTGATGGTACAAAGAAATTGATAACAACTTGAATCAAGTACATGCCAATGGCTGCTAGTGATGTGGGTATATTGGAAATTTGCGAAGATAGTCCATATATAAAGGAATCTAATATCATACCATCCTGCATAATGATCAAAATAGCTCTTGCAATCCCTACAACTAACGCACCGTAAATAAGTTGTTTTGATCCTTCAATAAATTCTATAGCCATATTGCTAGGCGACATCTTTGCAATAAACCCACAGATCAAACCCATCCCAAGAAAAATAGCTGCAATTTCATTAAAATACCATCCTAATTTATAGACACCATAAATGATGTATATAAATCCTATCGCTATTGTTAAGTATACCATATAATGTGACGTTTCGAGCTTATGATTTCCAGTAAAAGCAAACGAGCCCTGTTCTTCTTCTTCTTTTTTTTCTAAAGCCGCAACCAGACTTAGTTCAGGATTTTGTCTCACCTTCTGTCCATATCTCATGACATATATCGTAGATATGACGCCGACAACAATCCATACAACAAATCTAAAGCCAATTCCAGAAAAGAGTGGCAATTCTGCTATACCTTGAGCAACCCCAACAGTAAAAGGATTCATCATAGCTGCATTAAATCCAACCGCTCCGCCTATCGTAACTAGTGATACACCTACCAACGCATCATAGCCAACAGCTCTGGATAGGGCAATAGCTATGGGTATAAAGATCAGGTTTTCTTCCGCAAATCCCATAAACGCGCCCGTAATGGAAAAAAGCAGCATGAATATTGGTATTAACATCTGCTCCTTGCCTTTTAAGCGCTTTGCAATTTTGAAAATTCCTTTTTCTATTGCGCCTGTAGCATGAATAATTTGAAATGCTCCTGAAACGATCAATATAAAGAATGCAATACCTGATGCTTCTCTCATACCTCTTGGTATAGCGGTCAACATCCCCAATAGACTTACCGGTTTTGCATCAACGGTATGGAATGATGCTGCATCTACAACAGTTTTGCCAGTGGTTTCATTTATAACGCGAGTATACTCCCCTGCCGGTACAATATAAGTCAATATTGTTACTAAAATAATAATGCTGAAGATCAATACATAAGTATGAGGCATTTTAAAGACTTTTACCTTCGTTTCTTTTTCTTCTTCTTTCTTAATACTTGACATGGTATACGCTCCTTAGAATTTTTATATGATTGGCTAGTTTGGATCCTGATTTTACAATCCCCCTTATAATTATTTATTATTGCCTTATCATATTTATTGTATTAATTGCAATTAATGAGCCAAGTTCAAAAATACAGTCAACTAATCTTTGAAATTGCGAATATATCATGATACAAGTGCTGTTATTGTTTGAAATAGTGTTGATTTTCTAAAAAATAATGTTTTGAGTTTGTTCAGATATCAAAAATTTAGACACGTTTTTTTTGTTGAATTACTGATTATGTCTAATAATTATACATTGTCAAATTTCCCTGTTTTTATATAAATTGTTTAAAATTAAACCCTGTGATATACTTAATGAAACTTATAATATAAGTTTATATAGCATAAAATTACAAGGAGTGTATTTATGTATGATTTAATTATCAGAAATGGTGAAATAATTGATGGAACTGGTAAAGGCTCTTATTTTTCTGATATCGGCATTAAAGGAGAAGATATTGCTGAAATTTCACCTTGCATTAATTCTGATTCTATAAAAGTTATAGATGCCAAAGGTTATATTGTATGTCCTGGGTTTATTGATATTGACTCACATTCAGATTTTTCGCTCTATGCCAACCCAAAAGCAGAAAGCAAAGTCAGGCAAGGCGTAACAACCGAGGTTGTCGGTCAAGGCGGTAGAAGTCTAGGGCCAATTAATGAAAAAAAGCTGCCCGAATTGAAGCAATACACAAAATCTTATGTTCAAAACAAAGACCAGAAAAATTATTGGAACTGGGAATCGCAGCATGGTTTTATTGATCGCTTGGAAGAAAATAGAATCAGTGTCAATATTGCCTCTCTGGTAGGTTATGGTTCAATAAGAATAGCTGTTATGGGTTTTAGTGAAGAAGAGCCTACAAAAATTCAATTGGAACAAATGTCATCTCTTCTTAAGAATGAGCTTGAAAATGGGATTCATGGATTCTCTTTAGGGCTTGATAATAGCCCTGATTGTTTGGCATCTTTAGATGAACTGGTTGAAATGGCAAAAATAGTTAAGTCCTATAATGGCATCTGCTCTATCCATATGAGAGATGAAGGGGTCTATCTTTTTGAATCTGTAACAGAAGCAATTGAAATTTGCAGGTTGTCAGGTGTTAAGCTTCAAATATCTCATTTGAAGGCAGCCCATCCTCAAAACTGGGGCAATGTGAAAAAGGTGATCCAGCTTATCAATAAAGCCAAGCAAAGTGGTCTGGATATGCATTATGACGTTTATCCATATGTAGCTTATGAAAGCGTCCTAAATGATGTTCTACCACCATGGTTGAGAGCATATAGTCCGTGGAAAATAGTAGAGTTTCTCAAAGATGAAACAACAAGGAAAAAAATCCTGCAGGAGATGCTTGATTTAAACAGTACTTGGGGCAATCCTCTAATCGGTTCTTCTTGGGATCAGATAACAATATCTTCATTGAAGAGTACTCAAAATAAATCCTTAATTGGTTTAAATATTACAGATATCTCGCTTATTTTGAATAAAACCCCTCATGATACTGTAATAGATTTGCTGATTGAAGAGGAGGGTGTTATCAAGATTATTTTTGCCGCTATGATTGAGACGGATCTTGAAGAAATCATGAAACAATCTATGACAATCTTTGCCTCCGATGGACTGGCCGTTTCACCGGATGGCAATTATAGAGATGTCAAAGTCCACCCCAGGTATTATGGTACTTTCCCTCGTGTTTTAGGAAGATATGTCAGAGAAAAGCAAATCATATCAATAGTGGATGCCATTCATAACATGACACTATTACCTGCCATTAAAATGAACATCAGTAATCGCGGTGTCATCGAGAAAGGTTATAAGGCCGATATAACTATATTTGATAAAGATAAGATCATCGATAGAGCGACTTTCCAAGAACCGCACCAATATCCTGATGGGATTCATTCTGTCATTGTCAACGGTCAGATAGTTGTCATTGATAATATGCATACCCAGGCGATGCCAGGTTCTATTATCAGGAGAGTATAATTGTGGGGAGGAGATAACAATGAATGAACCTAATTATATTATTCTGATAATCAACAGCCCCTTTATAAAAACGATGAATCTAACTAATACTTTGTCCACTCTGCCATATGCGATAAAAGTTGTACCTGATCAGAATAGTGCCATTGAATTTTTGAATGATCACTCGGTTACTCTCGTCATATCAGAAGCTACGCTAACGCCACCTAATAGAAATCACATCATTAGAATCATAAAAACTATAAATCCCTTTATAGGAATCATTTGTTTTTGTCCAAATGCGACCATAGCGGATGCTGTAAATACTATGAAAGATGGTGCTGACTATTTTTTTAGCAATGATTTTGAAACGCGATCATTAATCGATAAAATTCACGAGCTCATTGATGAAACAACTAGCAAATCTGAATTGTTGCCTGTTATCAATGCGCAATCAAAACATATTTCCAACGGCATAGTACACGTTGATGAAAAAATGCATGCCATTGTCTCCTCAATCAATCAAATCGCTCAGACCAAGGCTACGGTTCTTATTCTTGGAGAAAGTGGTGTCGGAAAAGAGGTTTTCGCAAAGATGATTCATCAGAAGAGTCTCAGAAAACACAAAAGATTTGTTGTTGTAAATTGCGCCGCCATACCAGAATATCTTATTGAGAGTGAACTGTTTGGTCATGAGAGAGGGTCATTTACAGGCGCTCATTATAAAAAAATCGGCAAGTTTGAACAGGCTCAAGGCGGAACGATTTTTCTTGATGAAATGGGTGAATTATCTTTAAATATGCAGGTTAAATTCCTGCGGGTTCTTCAAGAAAAACAGCTGGAAAGAGTTGGATCTTCAGACAGCATTGAAATTGACGTGAGAATTATCGCGGCAACAAACAGAGTGCTGCACAAAGAGCTTGAAGCAGGAAAGTTTAGAGAGG
This sequence comes from Eubacteriales bacterium, assembly GCA_030694905.1. Classification (GTDB taxonomy): domain Bacteria; phylum Bacillota; class Clostridia; order Tissierellales; family Dethiosulfatibacteraceae; genus 38-11. The sequence goes on from JAUYTY010000151.1 coordinate 12,970, forward strand.
ATTTATATTATCGTCTTAATGTCATCAATTTTTTTATCCCTCCCCTCAGAGAAAGAAAGAAAGACATCCCATTGATGGCTCAGATTTTTTTAAGAGAATTCTCGAAGGAGTATAATAAACAACTTGAATATATGGATATCGAAGTCATGCATACCTTAATCAATCAAACCTGGAAAGGAAATGTGCGAGAACTGAGAAATGTCATTGAACGCGCAACTGTTGTCGCAAAAAGAAATGAAACGATTTTAATGATGCATCATTTGCCCATTGAAATAGTAAAAAACAATTCCCATAGTCCAGGTCACGCAAAGACTGAATTAACCTTAAAAGAATATGAGAAAATGATCATTTCATATACACTTAACTCGGTTAATGGTAACAAAAGGAGAACTGCGGAGATTTTAGATATCAACCGTCAAACGCTTTACAATAAACTGAATGAGTATGGTTTGTTGTGAAGGATAAAAGGTTTAAAATCATATAAAATTTTCACTTTTTATTGCTCGATTTATGATAAAATAGTTGTAACAAATGTTATAATTAAAGATTTAATTGAGATGGTTTATTCCATGAGGAGGTCCAATGATAAAAATAATAGCAGATTCCACATGTGATCTATCAGATGAGATACTTCAAAAGTATCAAATAAGCATAGCACCCTTAATCATAACAATCAATAATAAGGACTATAAGGATCGGGTGGATATTCAACCGGAAGAATTCTACAACATGCTAAGCGCATTAAAAGAACTTCCAACAACAGGTATGCCAAGTCCTGCCGAGTTTATGGCATTGTATGAGGAAGCTTTTGAGAAAGGCTAT
>JAUYTY010000152.1 GCA_030694905.1 Eubacteriales bacterium
CATACAGCCGCAACACTGATGTATCAGTATGGCGATGTCGATATCAGAGCTCTACAGGAGATTTTAGGACACGAGAGTGTCTCAACGACACAGATCTATACACATATCAATAGTGAGAGACTAAAAAAAGCCGTCGACAGCAATCCACTGAGCGGCATAGGTTCCGATGAAGATGAAGATTAAGATTTTCACAGATGAACGATTGATTAGATATTTTAGAGTATTATATATGAAAACTATTAACTCATTAAGATAACGAGAGAATAAAAATGATTTAAATCATATAACCATCATGATGCGTTTATGGTTTAGAGACTTGGTACGATGATTACCTGTCCTGGATAGATCATACCATCTTCGATATTGTTCAATTTCATGATTGTATAAACATCTTGTCTTATGGAATCGGATGTGCCATACTCTCTGGCGATGTTCCATATGGTATCGCCATCGCGTACCGGAATTTCAATGAAAGTGTTGCAGTTGACGGAAAAAGCCGTAATGTTATAAATGAGCACAGACGCCGTCAGAACGGCTAAAATAGCTGAAACCATAACAAAGGATCTGAATCTTTTGTAGTTGACCACTTTATATTTCCCTAACACGATCATTTTGAACCTCCATCGAACATTTGTTTAATTAGATGATATCAGAACAATTGTTCGTTGTCAACTTTTTTCAGAACGAATGTTTGATTTAATTTTCAAACTGTGTTATAATGAAAAAAAATTAGATTGAGGTGAAGCAATGAGCGAAGAATTATCGAAAAACCAGCTAAGGATACTGAGCTATATAAAGGAAGAAATAAATAGCAAGGGCTATCCCCCATCAGTCAGAGAGATTTGCAAGGCTGTTGGATTAAGCTCTACATCTACAGTTCATTCTCATCTTACAGCCATTGAACAGAAGGGTTTTATAAAAAAAGGAAACAATAAAAATAGAGCTATAGAAGTAATAGACCAGGAAGTAGCAATGTATGACCTGCCCAAAAAGGAAATCGTTAATATCCCCCTGATTGGCAGCATAGCTGCTGGACAACCGATACTGGCTACCCAAAATGCTGAGGACCTGTTCCCTATACCGATAGAATGGGTCGGCAAGAATGAGTCTTTTGTCCTTAGGGTAAAAGGTGACAGCATGATCAATGCAGGCATATTCAGTGGCGATTTTGTAGTCATTAGCTGCCAGAATTCAGCCAGGAACGGAGACATCGTAGCGGCCCTTATAGATGATGAGGCTACATTGAAGCGATATTACAGAGAAAAGGACCATATCAGATTACAGCCGGAAAATGATAACATGGAGCCAATCCTGTCAAAGGAAGTTGTAATTCTTGGCCTTTTGAAATGTGTTATCCGTAAATATTGAAATCCTTAGTTACAAAAAGAAGAGAAGTCATCCGACTTCTCTTTTGATATCCTCATATGTTATGGCTGCCGCTAATTTGCATTGGGTGTATGTGAGCCCACCCTGAAAAAATGCGGCATATGGTTCCCGTATCGGAGCATCTGCGCTGATCTCAATGGATGATCCCTGAACAAAGGCACCGGAGGCCATTATGATCTCACTGGTATATCCCGGCATGGCCCAGGGTTCGGTGATTGCCTGAGAATCAACGGGTGATGATCTCTGCACACCCTGACAGAACTTCACTAGCAATTTTTTTGAATTGAACACAACGCTTTGAATGATATCGCTCCTTTGATCATCCAGGTCCGGAATGACTTCAAAACCCAAGCCCTTGAACAAACAAGCTATCAGGAGAGATCCCTTAAGGGATTCAGAAACAGCCGACGGAGCCAGATATAGCCCTTGAAGGGTGTTTCTTGTCTGCCCGAATGTCAGGCCTACCTCTTTTCCTATTCCCGGCGCGGTCAGCCTGTTGGCGATCATATCGATCAGATAGGCTTTGCCACAGATGTAGCCTCCTGTCAGAGCGATTCCTCCACCCGGATTCTTGATGAGCGATCCAACAACAAGGTCAGCGCCAACATCGCTTGGTTCCAATGTTTCCATGAATTCACCGTAGCAGTTGTCCACCATTACAATTATATCAGGGTAGACGGCCTTGATTTTAGAGATGCATTCACCAATTTTGCCAATGACAATGGCTTTTCTATCGCTGTAACCGGTTGATCGTTGTATCATAATTACCTTGGTTGTCTGATCGATTGAATCAAAGATTGCATCATAGTCGAAATCCCTTTTGTTTTCAAGGGAAACCTCATTGTATGCGATGCCTTGAGATTTCAAGCTATTGGCTTCATTGCCCTCCACGCCCAGCACAGTCAACAGCGTATCGTAAGGCCTTCCTGATACCGAGAGTATGGCGTCGCCATACTTAGTGATGGCTGAGAGCGTCAGATACAAAGCGTGGGTACCTGAGACGATATTAGGCCTGACCAAGGCATCTTCAGTATTGAAGACTTTGGAATAGATCTCTTCAACCTTCTCCCTACCTGGATCATTATACCCATAACCTGTATTCCAATAAAAATTGGAATAGTTCAGATTCGAATCCTGCATGGCTTTAATGATTTTCAACTGGTTGTATTCCTTTATCAGGTCTATGGACCCAAATTTCGGTAAAAGAGAGACCTCAGCTTCCAGTATGGCATCCTCGGTCTCTTTTTTGATAGAAAAGAGTTTACATAAATTATATTTATTCAACTAAAATCACCTTATTCATTGTTGGATTGAATTCTAATGTTTGTATCAGGAATAATGGTTGATACGGCATGCTTGTAAATTAGCTGTTGCTTGTCATTCAGTTCAAAGATTATCACATAATTGTCAAATCCTTTTACGTATCCCTTTAACTTGACACCATTGGTCAAAAAAATGGTCAGTCCAATCTTGTCTTTTCTGGCTTGATTCAAAAATGAGTCTTGCAGATTAATCGATTGCTTCATAGTATTCCCCTCTCGCTCAAATAGTTTTGAACTTCTTTTAATGTTTGATCTATATTAATTGGATCAACATTGACCCATTTAATCCTGTTGTCCGCTTTGAACCAGGTAAGCTGTCTCTTGGCAAGACGTCTGGAGTTGCGCTTCATAAGCCTTAATGACTCTTTAAATGTAATTTCGCCGTCCAGATACTGTATGATTTCCTTGTAGCCAATTCCCTGCATGGATACGAGATCCCCGTTGTTACCCAGTGCTCTCAACCCCACCACTTCATCTATCAAACCGTCATTGACCATTTCATCCACACGCTGATCAATTCTATTATACAGCAGTTGACGATCCATTTCCAATCCTATTATAACAAAATCATAATCTTCCGATTCCTCCCTGAAGTTGGTGTTGGATGCGGAAAAAGGTATACCTGTGATGTAATAGACCTCTAGAGCTCTCATTACCCTTTTGGCATTGTTCATGTGGATTCTATCAGCTGATAATGGATCAATAGACTCCAGCATATTGTGCAGATGTTCCTTGCCTTTCGCTTCAAGCAATAGTGTAAGCTTGCTTCGAACCGTGTCATCTGATATGGTATTGGAGAAGTTCAGGTTGTAGATCAGTGAATTGACATAGAGGCCTGTTCCCCCCGCAATAACCGGAATTTTTCCTTTAAGATGCAGCTGACCAATGATTGCGCCAGAGCGTGTTTTAAAGTCAGAGACTGTGAATTTCTCATCCGGATGGATCAGGTCTATCATATGGTGTGGGATTCCCTGCTTTTCATCCTCTCGGATCTTGGCAGTGCCGATATCCATTCCGATATAAATCTGCATGGCATCAGCTGATATGACCTCCGTGTCCATGAGCTTTGCGGTCTCAACTGATACATGGGTCTTCCCCACTGCTGTCGGTCCGACAATAATGACTAATTTATTCTTCATATTCCATCCTTAATTTGTTCTGTTGAAAAGCTTCTCCAACTCGTGTCTGGTGAACTTGATCCAAATCGGCCTGCCATGTGGACATGTATGGGGGCTATCGCATTGGGACAATTTTTCAGTCAGATGCTCGACCTCTTTTTTTGATAGCCTGTCACCAGATTTGACAGAATCGACACATGCCTTCTTAATCAGCTCATCAATCTTCATTACTGTATTCTCAGGCTTATCATTCATCGTATCCAGAAGCTGGTAGAACATGCCTTTAATGCTTCCATCGGTTAAAGCCAGTGGTATGGCCGTTATATGAATGGATTTGAGTCCAAAATCATATATTGAGAAACCAATGTCAGCAAAGATATCCTTATTACGCAGGGCCTTTTCATATTCTTCAGTGCTTAAATGAATCACCTCAGGTATCAGAAGCTGTTGAATTTCAATATTTCTGAGTTGATAGGCCTTGATAAGCTTCTCATAATTGATCCTCTCATGGGCTGCGTGCTGGTCCATGATATACAGCTCCTTGTGAAAGGCATCCTCAAATATCAGATAGCCGTTGAATATAGGTCCAATAAAGTTCAAGTGCTCATATACGTTTTTAAAGGAAGCATCGGGGTTGTTTTTTATAATCAGATCCGGAGTAGATTCCCTAAACGATTCATGTTCGTCTTTCTGATCAAAACCCAAATCTGCGAAGGTATCATCAAAAACCTGATTATCAGATATTTTTACATTAGGCTTGTTGGTTATTGGTCTATTATCGATTCTTGCAGGAATGCTGTCCATACGTTTTGACAGAAACCGCTCCCTGAGGTGCTTGCTGGTTATGGCATATATCAGGTCTTCAATCATTTGTATATTGTCTATTTTGACAATTGACTTTTGAGGATGAATATTCACATCAATATCATTGGGATCAATATTGATGTAGATGACAAAGCCCGGAAATTTGCCCTTTGGCAGAAGTGTGGCATAGGCCTTTTCAATTCCGGAAGAAATGCTTTTATTGGATACAAATCGTCCATTGACAAATATAATCTGCATTCGCCTATTGACCCGGTAATAGTTCAGGTTGGTAAAAAATCCCTTAATGCTGATTTTATCGGAGTCGTAGGTTATCTGGGACAATGAGCTGGAAAAATCAGATCCCATCACACTTGTGATGACATTTAAAGTGCTTGTTTTTGAAGGCGTTGACAGTACAACCTGACTATCCCTGACCAGTTTGAATGAAACGCCTGTATTTGACAATGACAGCTTTGAGATCAGATCAGAAATGGTTGATGACTCGGCCTGGTCTGATTTTAGAAATTTCTTTCTGGCCGGGACATTGTAAAACAAATCCCTGACGATTATTGTGGTGCCGTCAGTCGATCCTGTAAGCCTTTCATCCACCAAAACACCACCATTGATCTTGAGTGTCTTGGCGGTTTCCTCTTCTCTTGATTTTGAGGTCATTTCAAATCTCGATACAGCTGAGATACTGGCAAGCGCCTCTCCCCTGAATCCTAGAGTGTTCAGATTGTTGAGATCCTCAATCCTGGTGATCTTGCTGGTGGCATGTCTTATGACCGCCTTATTGACTTCAGAATTGATCATGCCTGAGCCATTGTCTGTAACTCTGATATATGATTTTCCACCGTTTTTTATTTCAATCAGAATCTCATCGGCATTTGCATCAATAGCGTTTTCCACCAGCTCCTTGATGACAGAAGCGGGACTTTCCACCACTTCCCCAGCGGCAATCTTGTTGATGGTTGATTCATCTAATATGCTAATTCTTTGCATCAATCATCCAGCTCCTTGGATTTTAGGATTATTTCATTCAATACAGTCATGCATTGCAAAGGTGTCAGGTTGTTTAAATTGATATTGTAGATATTTTCTTTCAAAAAATCCTTGTATTTGTTGTTAATATCCCAGAAAGCGATCTGGTCTGAGTGATCGGCAAACTTTTCGGATAGATTGTAATTTTTGTTAAGGTCGGATTCCTCAAGTTTTTTCAGTATGTTGAAAGCTCTTTTGATCAGTTCGTTTGGAATGCCGGCCAGACGGGCGACATGGATGCCGTAGCTCTTATCGATACTGCCTTTTGATATCTTTCTGAGAAAAATGATGTCATCGCCTGATTCCTTGATAAGTATCTTGTAATTGCTGATGCCTTCTATCTTTCCCTCCAATTCGGACAGCTCATGGTAATGGGTTGCGAAAAGGGTTTTTGCCTTGATCTTTTTCGAGATATACTCAGTCACAGCCCATGCGATGCTCAGACCATCATAGGTGCTGGTTCCTCTGCCGATCTCGTCAAGTATGATAAGACTGTCCCGTGTAGCGCTTTTGATAATATTTGAAACCTCTGACATCTCTACCATGAAGGTGCTTTGACCGCTGGACAGGTCATCGGAGGCTCCCACACGGCTGAATACCTTGTCTGTCATTGCTATATCGGCATCCTCCGCAGGTACAAAGCTACCGACATGGGCAAGAATGACGATCAGGGCAATCTGTCTCATATAGGTTGATTTACCTGCCATATTCGGTCCGGTGATGATTGAAAACCTTTCCAGCTCATTATCCATGTAGGTGGAATTGGGTATGAAAACCTCGTTTTTCAGCACCTTTTCAACCACTGGGTGCCTGCCATCCACAATGCTGATAATGCCGGCGGTGTTCATTTTAGGTTTTTTATATCGATTCTTGACTGCGACGATACATAGTGAATTGATGGCATCAACAGTTGCCACCATATCGGCAGTCTTCTGTATCCTCACGACCTGGTTTTTGATAAAAGTCCTGATTTCATTGAACAGATCAAATTCCAGCTTTTCAATCCTGGATTCTGCGCTCAGGATTTTGACCTCCATGTCCTTCAAATCCGGTGTGATATACCTTTCAGCGTTGGCCAATGTCTGTTTCCTGATATAGTAGTCAGGCACAAGCTTCATGTATGATTTGGTAACCTCGATGTAGTAACCAAAGATCTTGTTGTAGCCAATTCTGAGATTCTTGATACCTGTGGTTTCCCGTTCTTTTTCAATTAATGCGTTGATCCAATCCTTCCCATGTGTGGTAATGGACCTTAGTTCGTCAAGTTCTTCGTTATAGCCATCCCTTATGATATTCCCCTCTTTGACTGTTACAGGAGGGTTCTCCTCTATGCTTGAGTGAATCAGATCAAGTATGTCCTTGAGGGTATCAATATTATTTGATATATCTTCGAAAATATCACCTTTTACTGATGATATATCAGATTTCAGATCCGGTAGTATCTCAATAGACTGTTTTAAAGAATTCATGTCCCTTGCATTGCAATTGCCATAAACGATTCTGGTGATCAGACGCTCAATGTCATAGACCTGCCTCAAGTGCGTTGAAAGATGATTGGAGATGAGGATATTGTTGTAGAGCTGGTCTACAGCCTCATGCCTGTCTTCTATGGCTTTTACGTCCTGAAGAGGCTCTAGCAGCCACTTCTTGAGCTTTCTTGCACCCATAGCTGTCATAGTGTGGTCGATGACATTAAACAGCGTGTTTTTCTTGTCAGTTCCCCTAATCGGCTCAATCAGTTCCAAGTTCCTGCGGGTGCTGTTGTCAATCACCATATAGTCCCCTGTATTATAAGGTACAAGGCTGTTGATATGGGTCAGCGCTATTTTCTGTGTATCATGAAGATAGTCTAAAAGCGCTCCAATTGAGTTTACTAGCGGCTTCTGGCTTGAATGAATCCCCAAAGCCTCTATGGAGATAACCTTAAAGTGATCCATGATTTGGTTTACATAATAACTGGAATCACTGGAAAGATCGATCACCTCTAGGCTTCTGAATACGGTGTCGGTTGTGCTGAAATGATAGCTCTCAAACAGCTTCAACAGATCCTTGTTTGCGATGATCTCAGAAGGATTGATTTTCAGCAGCTCGTTGTAAAGGCTCAGAATTGTCTTATCAGGTGTATTCTCCCTGAACTGGGTGCAATAAATACTGCCGGTGGATACATCCACATAGGCTATTGCGGCATCATTTTTAAACAGCGCTACTGTGCACAGGTAGTTGTTTTTTTTCTCATCCAGCAGGTTGTTGTCAGTGACAGTCCCTGGTGTAATAATCCTCACTACCTCTCTCCTTACAATTGTGTTTCCGTTAGGCTCTTCAACCTGCTCGCATATGGCGACCTTGATGCCGTTTTCTATCAGCTTGGCAATATAGCCGTCAGCCGAATGAAAAGGTATACCGCACATTGGTGCCTTTTCAGCCTGACCGCAGTCCCTTGCCGTCAGTGTGATTTCTAAAATCTTTGAAGCCTTCAGGGCATCATCAAAAAACATTTCGTAGAAGTCTCCCAACCTGAAAAACAAAATGCTGTCCTGATGGTTATCTTTAATTTTCATATACTGCTGCATCATGGGTGTAAGTTTGCTCATCACATCACCTTAAACAATTGTGCCTTCTATATACCAGGTTCTGGCTTTTTCGATACGGACATCCACCATCTGACCTATCAGATCCTTTTGGCCTGTGAAATGGACCAGTTTGCCAGACTCGCTTCTACCAGTCAGGTATGATTCTTTGTTTTTGCTTACATCATCCACCAGCACAGACACTGTACGCCCTATGTATTGAAGGTTATTTGCCTCAAAAATTGGATAAAGGGTTTTAAGGAGCCTGTCAAATCTCTCGTGCTTGACCCTATCATTGATCTGGTCTGTTCTCTTTCCTGCTGTCGTACCGGGTCTGATGGAATAAATGAAGGTAAACGCCGAGTCGAATTGAACCTCTTCCACCAGGCTAAGCGTATCATTGAAATCATCCTCTGTCTCCCCTGGAAAACCGGTTATGATATCAGTCGATATTGATATGTCAGGTATTTCAGCCTTAGCCATCCTTACAAAATCAAGATATTGCTCACGGGTATACTTTCTGTTCATTTCACGCAATACCTTTGTGCTGCCGGACTGTACCGGCAAATGAATCTGATTGCATACCTTGTCGCATTCCTTTATCGCTTTGATAAACTCAAGGTTCACATCCTTCGGATGGGATGAGATGAATCTGATTCTTTCTATCCCTTCGATTCCATTCAGGTCCCTTAACAGGTCAGGAAACTGATACCGGTCATCTATGTCATTTCCGTAGGAGTTGACATTCTGGCCAAGCAGGGTTATTTCCTTGAACCCATTTTGTCCTAAGCCTATGACCTCGTCAATGATTTCCTGTCTGTCCCTGCTTCTTTCCCTGCCTCTTGTATAGGGTACGACACAATAAGAGCAATAATTGTTGCAGCCGTACATGATATTGACAAAAGCCTTATGGCTGAATTTTCTGGATTTTGGAACCTCTTCCTTGAGGTTGTCGCTGTTTTCCTCTATGGATATTACTTTCTTCTTCTTCTTTTGCTCTATGTCGTATAGCAGTTCCGGGAGCTGGTCATAGGTATTGGTTCCAAATATCAGATCGACGAATGGATACATCTTGAGCATCTTTTCTCTGACCTTCTGATTCTGAGGCATACAGCCACAGACAGCAATGATTTTTTCCTTATTGGCAAGCTTGAGTCTCTTCACTTCTCCCAGATTGCCATATAACCTGTTTTCAGCGTTTTCCCTGATCAAACAGGTGTTAAAAATAATCAAATCAGCTTCATCTCTTAATGTCGTTTCCATATAGCCTTGAGAATTCAAGAGACCACTGATTTTTTCGGAATCATATTCATTCATCTGACACCCGAATGTTTCTATGTAAAATTGTCTATTCATCTAATCACCTTTGTTTTATGTTATATATTCAAACTACAATATTTTATCATATAATGAGATAAAATTAAATATCAATCAAAAAAGTAAAAAAAAAGCTGTTAGTGTGAACTAACAACTATTTTTTAGTGAATAAGTCACCTATAGTGAAATTGTCGTCTCCAAGGGTGTAGCTGCTCAAATTCTCGACTTTGTTGTCTTTTTTATCTTCGGTTTCATTTTCTATAATCATTGTAAGCTTTATGGTTTTTGATTTTCTGTTGATGTCAGTAATCTTGCATTCCACTTCCTGATCTTTTTCAAGAATCTGAGCCGGTGTTCTCAGCTTGTCCTTTGATACCAGCTTTGTAGGCACAAATCCTTCGATTTCTTCAGCCAACTCCACCACGACGCCTTCAGTTGTCATACTGGTCACTTTGCCTTTGACAACATCAAATCTTTTCAGATTTTTAGTGTATTTGACGAAAGGATCTTCAGATAGCTGCTTGGCTCCCAATGACAGTCTTTCTTTTTTACTGTCTATTGCCAGTATTTTCACTTCAACCTCTTGTCCCACTTTCAATACATCCTGTGGATGCTTTACCATGTCCCATGAGATGTCAGATACGTGCAAGAGTCCTTGAACATTGTCTATCTCAACGAATGCGCCGAAATCAGTCAAGGATACTACTTTTCCTGTAACGATATCACCTGCATTGTAGTTCTCTGTGAACAGCTCGAATGGTCTTTTAAGTGTGGCTTTATGGCTTAAAGACATTCTTTTTCTTTCAAGGTCCTTCTTCAAAATCTTGACACTGATCACATCTCCCTCTTTCAACACATCAGAAGGGTGCTTGATTCTATTCCATGATATTTCATTGATGTGAAGAAGTCCTTCAATGCCATTGACTTCGACAAATGCGCCAAAATCAACTACACGATTTACTTTTCCTTCATAAATCTCTTTGGTGTCTATGGTCTCCCATGCTTGCTGTTCTTTTGCCTTTGCTTCTTCAATTTCCAACACTTTTCTAGAAAAAATCAACTTGTTCTTGTTGTTTTTCATTTTGGCTTCGATGATTCTCACTTCAAGGTTCTTCCCTACAAAATCAGCCGGAACAGCATTTCTGTCTTTGGACAGATGAGAGCCCGGTATGAACCCGCTGAATCCTTTGAACTCTGCTATAACGCCACTGTCGTTAGAATTGGTTGTTTTGACGGTCACGGTTTCACCGGTTTTCATCAGTTCGACAATAGCATCCCATTTGTGTTGTTCCTCAAAATCTTTTCTTGACAGGACAATGTTGCCATCATCGTTGCTGTTACTGGCCACTACAGCTTCAATCTCATCACCGACATTGAGGATATCACGCAAATCCTCCACATCATCCATTGTGTAATCATCCTTTGTAATGATTCCGTCAGACTTGTAACCGAAGTTAACCAAAGCCTTATCCCTTTCAACAAGGATTACAGTCCCTTTTATTTGTCTTCCTGGAAAAATTTTAATGAATTCGAAATTTTCTAGCAGTTCATGCATTTCATTTTGTTCTGACATTAACAATAACCTCCTCGACTATTCCCAGCGGAGTCGATGCTCCAGCTGTAATACCGATCTTCTTAGAATTTTTTATCAAATCATAAGGAATCCCGTCGGCGTTTTCAATCCAGTAGGTATTGTCACAGAGTTCCTTACAAATTTCATACAGTTTTTTTGTGTTTGAGCTTTGTTTGCCACCGATTACCAAGACAGAGTCGCATTCCACAGCCAATCGCTTGGCCGCTTCCTGTCTTAGCTCCGTAGCCCTGCAGACGGTGTCCTTTACTATAATAGCATTATTATTTAAAGAATAAAAGTATTCTTTTATATCATTATGTTTATTTATATTGTAGGTGGTCTGAAAAACGATACAAGTCTTGTTTTCAGAATAATTATGATTGTTTTTATAGTCATTTAGGTCGGAATAGATGTAGACTCCCTTTTCACACCAGCCCTTGATTCCCTGAACTTCTGGATGGTCTCTGTTTCCGAAAATGATAATATCGTAACCGTCGTCACAGTGTTGGCGGACTATGCTGTGTATACGCCTAACCTTTGGACAGGTCGCATCTATGATGCGGACGTTGTTTTTCACGCAATAATCGTAAACGGACTGTCCAACGCCATGGGACCGAATCACCAGGCTCGAGTCCTTCAGATCCTGCAAATCTTCTATTATATGTAAACCCTTGCGCTCGAGACTCTCCAAAACGTCATTGTTATGGATCAGCTCTCCATAGCAGTATAGCTCGGTTTCCGATTCCAATGCGTCGTTTGTTATCTCCAACGCCCTGTCAACGCCAAAACAGGTGGCATAGTGGTCGGCTCTAATTATTTCCATTTTTGCCATCCATAAAAACATTTTTCAGGTTGTAGATCCTTTTCATGATGTCAATGCTTATATCGGTATACTGCTTCGAATCAAGCGTGGTTTTATCCATATGATTGTAATCATATTTATCACCGTAATAGATGTCAACCCTGCCGAACAATTTGTATTTGGAGTCGATATAGACGGGAAGCACAGTCGCTTTGGACCGGACAACCAACATGCCGATGCCGCCTTTGACAGCGCTTTCATTAAATCCCTTGACTCTTGTTCCTTCAGGGAAAATACCCAATGTGTTGTTGTTCTTCAATATCTTAAGGGAGTTCTTAAGGGCAGTCAAGGAGTTGCCTTCTCTATCCACAGGGAAAACCTTAATTCTTGTCAGAAGAAATCTGAGAATACTGTTCTCAAACAATTCTTTTTTAGCCATATAGCTGATCTCGTCTTTGAAAGTGATCGCAACGACAAAAGGATCGAACCAGGAAGAATGATTGGCACATAATACCAAAGGCTCTTCTTCGTTGATCAGTGAATTTTCCTTATAATGAACTTTTATTCTGAACAGAATCTTTAAAATGATAATTGCTATTACCCTGATAAACTTATAAAACATTAATCCTCCATCCTGATATATCCGATTATGGCATCGATGACCTGATCGATACCAATGTTGGACGTGTCAATTTCCACCGCATCCGCAGCCTTTTTCAATGGTGCCAGTTCCCTGTTGCTGTCATTTTTATCTCTGATTCTTATAGCTTCAATTGTTTCTTCAAGTGAGACACCATTATCAGATTTTTTCAATTCCTTATATCGCCTGCGTCCACGAACCTCATGGCTTGCTGTCAGAAAAAACTTGAAATCGGCATTGGGAAAAACAACCGTTCCTATGTCTCTGCCCTCCATGACAACATCATTGTTCTCCGCCAGCTTTCTCTGGAAACCAGTGGCAAAGGATCTGATAACTGGATTTTTGGAGTAATCGGAGGTTTTGCTTGAAATGGGTTCCTCCCGGATTTCGCGATCTATAATAGATCCTTGGAAATAAATATGATCAGAGGTGTATATGAGGTCGATCCTATTGAGATAGCATTCCAGTTCTTCCTTATTGCCCAAGTTGATGTTGTCCTTGATCAAACTATAAGTGACAGCCCTGTAAATGGCGCCTGTGTCTATAAACATAAATCCAAGAATCTCGCTGACTTTTCTGGCAACGGTGCTTTTACCGGCACCGGCCGGTCCATCTATGGCAATGATCATGGCTCCTCCATCTAAAGCTTTTTTAAATCCGGTCTGAGCTTTTCCGCACCTTTCAGATAAACATGTGTCGGACTGGACAATTCCGGGTGGCTGACAAACATCAATACTCGGATACATAGCGGTAAGCTGCCTTCCACATTCATTTCCTGCATGCACATCAAAGTGGCATTTTCGAACCCTATTTCACGGGCGAATTTTGCGGGATAGGCTCTGGTGATGTCCTTGGTGGCAGTAAAAATAATGCTTTCAACATCTGAAGCAATGATATGGTTGACACTCAATATCTCTTCCAGCAATGTGATGGTATTGGTTCTTATTTCAGTTTCAGAGTTGTTTTTAATGGTTATGGCACCACGTATCGTTTTCATAAAATCACCTTTAACATTATAGTATAATTTGACAATTAAAACAACAAAAAAAACCGGGATCAGAGCCCGGTAGTCTTATTTCTTAAAATCATTTTCCTTGTTGTAGATGCTGTATTTGTCCCATACATTTTCCAGAAGGTCAAAATATTTCAATATCTCATCCTTTTCCTGCATCCCCACACTCATAATAAGTGAATTGATTACAGCCATTGGCGTAACCAGCGAATCTACAAAGGAAACCATATTGCTCTTTCCAAGCAAAGCGATATCGGCCAGCTGGTAAAATGGCGATGCTTCCGTGTCTGTGATGGCTATGACCTTAGCCTTCTTGTCGATGGCAAATTTGACGGCATCCATAGTCTGTCGCGAATAACGGGGATAACTGATGACAATGAACAGGTCGTTCTCATTGATTCTGATCAGTTGTTCAAATACCGAGTTGGTGTTCTGGTTGATTATTTTGACATTTTCCAGAATAACATCCAGATAAAACCCTAGATACAGAGCCAAAGCATATGAGCTTCTCATACCCAGGATATAAATCTTTTTAGCTTTCAAAATAAGAGCTGCCGCATTGTTGAGCCGCTCCTGGTCAAGGTCTTCAAGATAATTCTTTAAAGAATTGATTTCGTTTTTCAATATTTTATTGATGAATTCCTCTGAATCCTTTGGTGTTTCATTCAGGGAAATTCTCTGTACTGTCGTCAGCTTGTTCTTGATCATGACCTGCAAGGCTTGCTGCAAATCAGGGAAACCGTCAAATCCTAAGGCAGTGGCAAATCTGACCACAGTCGATTCGCTGACATCAACAGTCTTGCCAATCCTGGCAGCTGTCATAAAAGCGGCCTTGTCGTATTGCTCGATGATAAACTGTGCAATCGCCTTTTGGCCTTTGCTGAACTTATAATAATTGCTCTGGATAATTTTGATTAGATCTTCATTAGTTTTGAATGCCATTTGACCATCCTTTTTGTCAAATCATAGACACACCCTTATAGAAAGCAGTCTAAGTGATATAGTCCGTTCCAGGCGGAACCCTTTTCAATACCGCTTTAAGGATATTGTCTTCTGTGACAATATCAAGTACTTTGCTGATGACACCTAAAGAGATGATATTGGCGACCATAGGCCTTTTCATATCATCTACCGCTGTTTTAAGGATTGGGAGGCTGTAAACCTTAAACCCATTCGCCCCTCTGAGCTCGATGCTGTCATCTACTATAAGTATACCATCATTTTTCAAGGATGCAATATATTGATCATAAGATTTTTGCGTCAGACAAAGAAGCATGTCACACTTTTGAACCTTTGGATAGTTTATTTCCGTCTCGCTGATGATAACCTCAGCCTTGCTGGCACCACCCCTGGCTTCAGGACCGTAAGATTGGGATTGGATCGCGTTGATACCTTGCAACAGACTGGCATCAGCCAATATGATGCCTGCTAGGATAAGCCCTTGGCCACCTGAACCTGACAATCGGATTTCAAATTTTTTAGGCATTTTATTGCTCCTTCTTCAACAGATCGATGATCTTTTGATATTTTTCCGTATATTCTTCCTCAGGCTTGTTGTAAAACTCGCCCATCAAGATTTTAGATTCAGCCAATTCGGGCTTCTTCTCAGCGATCTTGATATCGATGTAGTCATCCTTCAGGC
This sequence comes from Eubacteriales bacterium, assembly GCA_030694905.1. Lineage (GTDB taxonomy): Bacteria > Bacillota > Clostridia > Tissierellales > Dethiosulfatibacteraceae > 38-11. Next base: position 15,225 of record JAUYTY010000152.1, read on the forward strand.
TTTTCATCATTTCAACGGCATCGCCTTTTTTGTTTTTTCTGCCATAGTAGGTCGGGCATGAGCTGACAGCTTCAATAAATGAGAATCCCTTGTTTTTGATGCCATTTTCCACCAGAGTCGTCAACTGCTTTGCATAATAGGCTGTTGATCTGCCGACATATGTTGCACCGGCAGCCTTGGCCAGATTGCATAGGTCGAAGGGCTTGTCAATATTGCCATAGGGTGCCGTGGTACCATAAGAATCAGTTGGTGTTGTTGGCGAGTATTGCCCGCCGGTCATTCCATATATGTTGTTGTTGAAGGCTATCGTTGTGATGTCGATGTTTCTTCTAGCGGCGTGGATCAGGTGATTTCCACCTATAGCGGAACAGTCCCCGTCACCAGTCAGAACAAGCACCTCCAAGCTGGGATTGGCCATCTTGACGCCAGTTGCAAAGGCAAGAGCCCTGCCATGAGTCGTATGAAGGGTATTGAAATTCATGTAGCCAGAAGCTCTGGATGAGCAACCGATACCGGAAACGATACAGATCTTCTCAGGATCCAGTTTCAGATTGTCGATGGCTCTGACCACCGCATGCATGACGATGCCATGTCCGCAGCCCGGACACCAGATGTGGGGTAATTTCTCTTCTCTGAAATATTCCTTTACCAAAGCACTGGTATTCATTTCAGCACCTCCCTTGCAAAATCATAAATCTCATCCGGGTTGATCGGTTGGCCGTCGATTCTGCCGTAGAACTCTACTTTGCAGTTTTTGCAGGCTACTCTTTCAACCTCATATACGTACTGTCCCATATTCATTTCAGCGACAATGATAGTGTTCACTTTTTTCGACAGGCCAATCAGTGCATCTTCCGCCAAAGGCCATATGGTGATGGGTCTGAAAAGGCCTGCTTTTACACCATCTTCTCTCAGCCGGTTGACCGTGTCTTTAGCGGCTCTGGATGTGGCGCCAAATGCCACAATGGCAAAATCCGCGTCTTCAAGCCTATATTCTTCATATTTGATGATATCTTCTTTGTTGATCTCGATTTTCTTCATCAGTCGGGTCATCATATCAAGAGCGACCTTCGGACTGTTGCTTGGAAAACCGGTCACATCATGGGTAAGCCCAGTGACATGTTGCCTATAGCCAGTCCCAAAATCAGCCATATCGGGAATCAGATCCTCATCAGCCTTATAAGGCAGATAGCCTTCCTTAGGACCTGTCGGTCTCTTTCTGCTGATGATTTTTATTCTATCCACTGATGAGAGGTCTACCTTTTCTCTCATGTGGGCGATAATCTCATCCAACAATAGAATAACAGGTGTTCTGTATTTCTCAGCCATATTGAAGCACTCAATTGTGATGTCGAAAATTTCCTGAACGGAATTTGGATACAGGGCTATTACAGGATGATCCCCATGGGTCCCCCATTTCGCCTGCATGATATCACCCTGTGAAGGAGATGTCGGCAAGCCGGTGCTAGGTCCCCCTCTTTGAACATTCACGATGACACAGGGTATTTCAGCGATGCATCCATAGCCTAAATTCTCCTGTTTCAATGAAAACCCGGGACCGCTGGTTGCAGTCATGGATTTCTTGCCTGCCAATGAGCCGCCCAGCGTTGCGGCCATGCCTGCAATCTCGTCTTCCATCTGTATAAAATGGCCACCAATGGCCGGTAATTTCTGTGCGGATATTTCAGCTATTTCAGTAGATGGTGTGATGGGATAGCCTGCGTAAAATTCCATTCCTGCGGCTAATGCACCTTCGACACATGCTTCATTCCCCTGAAGCAATTTTATCTTATTGGACATTTTCAGGCACCTCCTTTAAATATATTGCAAAATCAGGACATCTCAATTCACACTGCCCACATTTAATGCAATCCTCAGGTCTTGCGATATCAACAACACCATTAATCAGCTCTAAAACATTTTTGGGACAAAATGCGACACAAATGCCACATCCTTTACACCATTCCTTGTTGACGACTACCATTTTGGGCGCACCCATATGATACCTCCTAGTATTTTAACAAATTAATTCCTTTTTAAGGATATCAAACCTAAACCTGTTTTGCAAGATATAATTCATAATTATACACAATTGCAAGATGACCATCATTTGTTGCATTTTCAACAAAAAACAGAGTTGTTTATATGCGGTTTAGTAATAAAATGCATGAAACCATTAATTAGTTTCATGCATTTTTTGGATGATAAACAGCTCAGGTGGATAATTATTGATGTTGATTATTCTATGATTGACAACCTTGAACAGCCGGTCATCAAGCTTCTCCAGATAGCCGAACAGGGCGTTTCTCTCCAATCCCTTGTCATGGCCTGTATAGGCGGCTATGAGAATATAGCCTTTCAGTTTTAATCTCTCCAGCATTTTTTCCAAAGCGTAAATTGTTGTCTGCGGATTGGTGGAAATGCCGGATTTGCTCTCAGGCAGATAGCCAAGATTAAAAACGGCAAGCTGGACTTTTTCTGTTATGTAACGATCCACATTCACATGTGAATCGTGTATGACGCTGAAGTTGTTGAATTCACAGGATTTTTCCAAAAGCTCATGCGTTTTTCGTATAGCCTCTTCCTGAATGTCGAATGCATACAGAAAACCTTTGCCCTTCATGGCATTGCATAAAAATAAGCTGTCATTTCCATTGCCACAGGTACAGTCTACAGCGATGCCGTCCTCAGTTAGAAATTCCGAAATCAAAAAATGATAGTATTGTACAATGTTATAGATATTAAGACTCATATTCGATCCTTCAGATAGCGCACCTCATCGGTGGTTAGATGACGCCATTTGCCAACCGGCAGGTCCCCCAGTTTCAACTCTCCGATGGAAACGCGTTGCAAATCCACAACACGGCATTTGAATTTTTCAAACATTTTTCTGATCTGACGGTTTCTGCCCTCGCTGATCACCACCGACAATTTGGTTATATGCTCTATTTCTCCGATTACACTGATTTCACAGGGCTTGGTTCGGTAGCCGTCTATGTAGATCCCTTTTGAAAGCTTGGCGACAGTTGCGGCATCCAGATCACCCTTTACCTGAACGAGATAGTTCTTTGGAATATCATGGCTTGGATGGGTCAGCTTAAAGGTCAGTTCCCCATCATTGGTCAGCAGCAAGAGCCCTTTAGAATCATAATCGAGTCTTCCAACCGGATAGATTCTGTCCTCTATGCCGATGAGATCTATAACGGAGGGTCTGTCAAACTGATCCTTGACAGTTGTGATGTATTTTTCAGGCTTGTTAAGCATGATATAGATGAAATCCGCCTGCACGGCAATGGGGCTTCCCGAGACCTCGACACGATCAAGCTTGGAGTCCACCTGATAGCCCGGTTCAATGACCACGACACCGTTGACGGTGACCTCGCCATTGAAAATAAGCTCGTCGGCATTCCTTCTTGAGGTGTAGCCTGAATTGCTTATGAATTTATTAAGCCTAATATCACCCATGAAAAACAGCCTCCTGATCACCTGTCAGAGAATCAGGCGTTATTTTAAGGGGTGGCAGATCTTTAATTGACTTCAATCCGAAGTATGCCAAAAAATGACCGGTAGTGCCGTAAATGATAGGCTTGCCCGGCCTGTCCAGCTTGCCCCTTGCCTCGACAAGATCCTTATCCATGAGCGTTTTTAGAATGTAATCGGATTTGACACCCCTGATCATGTCCACCTCGATTTTGGTGATCGGCTGCTTGTAGGCGATGATAGACAACGCCTCCAGCGCTGAGTTGGACAGATTCGAACGGGTGTTGGTCTTGAAAAGCATTGCGACGTAGTCATAATTGACGTCCTTTGTCTTGAACTGATAGGTGTCTCCAAAGGTTTTCAGGACGATGCCTCTGGATTCTGACGAATAGTCCTTTTCCATTTCCAGTAGAATGTCACGCAGATGTGATTCCTTTATCTCAATAATTTTGCTCAGCTCACCCACCTTGATCGGGTCTCCCCAGGCAAACAATATGCTTTCAATGATGCTTTTTACACGGTCTTTTTCCATCATTACCATCCTCTTAAGCCTTTTGAATAAATATCTCGCCGAAAATCCTTTCCTGGACTAGCCTGATGTTTTTCAGCCTGGACATCTCAAGTATACTCAGAAATACGGCAATCACAAATTTTTTTGAATTGTGGAGCGAGAAGATTTCAACAATATTCACTTTCTGCAGGATTTCCAGCTTTTCGCTGATCAGGTCGATGCAGTCGTTGATGGTGAATTCATCCTTTGCCAGCTCCATTATATTGTCCTCCGTATCAAAACGGCTTCTTTTTAAAACATTCTTCAAAGCATACAGCAGATCATATGCGCTTATCTCCTCAAAGAGAAGCTGTTCGCAGACAGTATCCTCCTCAATATGAAAGTCTTCTGCCGGCTTGGCGATGAATCTGCTCTCCCTTTCCTCCGAAACCTTCAGATCCTCAGAGGCCATTCTATACAATCTATATTCGAGCAGCTGATTGACAAGCTCCTCTCTCGGATCCTCCTGCTTTTCCTGATTTGGAAGGAGCATCTTGGATTTGATTTCAAGCAGTGTAGAGGCCATCAGCACAAACTCGCTGGCTATAGCCATGTCAAACTCCTGAAGGACATCCAAATAAGCGATATACTGTTCTGTGATTTCAGCTATCGGTATATCATAAATATCCACTTCATTAGTTTCGATCAAGTATACCAGCAATTCAAACGGGCCATAGAATTTGTTGATCTGAACAATATACTCCAAATTATCCCTACTTTCTCATATCGATAAAGCCATGGCCATCGACCATGCCTATGATGACATTGTTTTTCTTCACAGTCTCACCACTAAAGCCAAAGGCCTCGTAGAAAGATTCGGTTAGCGCTTCTTTCTCATCGCTTTTATTGGTGTAGATGACGCCCAGCGAATCGCCAAACTCAACACGGTCCCCTACCTTCTTATGCAATATAATGCCTGCTGTATAGTCGATTTCCTCTTCCTTTGTGCCACGTCCCGCACCGGCCACCAATGAGCACAGACCGATTTTTTCAGCGTCAATAGCTTTAATGTAGCCCTCCGACGTGCTGATCACCTTGTAGGCGTATTTTGATTTCTCGAATTTGGTCAGATCCTTAATATAGGTAATATCTCCCTTTTGCGCATAGATAAAGTCAACAAATTTCAGAAAAGGCTCGTCGGTTCTCAGAATGGCTTTGGTTTTTTCCAATCCCGTTTCAAGAGAATCACAAATGCCAGCCAGCTTAAGCATAGCGGCATTCAGAAAAACGCACAGAGTCGTGAAATCCTCTGGGCCTTCATTCTTAAGGGTATTGACAGCCTCGATGACCTCAAGGGAGTTGCCCACTGCAAATCCAAGGGGTTCCTCCATATTCGAAAGGACGATACCCACCTTCCTGCCGAAGCCTTTGCCGATAGAAACCATCATTTCTGCCAACTGTACCGCATCGTCAACGTTCTTCATAAAAGCGCCGCTTCCCACCTTCACATCAAGGAGTATGATGTCGGCGCCGGACGCGATTTTTTTGGACATAATGGAGCTGGCAATCAGCGATAGATTGTCAACCGTCGCAGTCACGTCTCTCAGGGCATATAGCTTCTTATCAGCAGGGACAAGATCAAGGGTCTGTCCTGATATGGCAAAGCCGAATTTCTCGACAATATAGAACATCTCATCCCTGTCCAGATTCACATTAAAGCCCGGTATTGACTCAAGCTTGTCTATGGTGCCGCCGGTGTGGCCCAGCCCCCTGCCTGACATCTTGGACACCTTCAACCCGCTTAAGGCCATCAGCGGCAACAAAACCAGCGAGGTCTTGTCACCGACACCGCCTGTGCTGTGCTTGTCCACCTTGATACCGTCAATGAACGAAAGGTCGACTGTTTCACCGGACTCCACCATGGCTCTAGTAAGGGCAGTGGTTTCAGACAGGTTCATGCCTTTGAAATAGATGGCCATCAGCATAGCCGACATCTGATAATCAGGAATCTCACCCTTGACGTAGCCATCGATCAGGAACTTGATCTCTTCATCTGACAATTGTCCACCATGCTTCTTATTGTTGATCAGATCATAAACTCTCATTCCAATCACCCTTTGTCCAACATGTTCTTGATGCTGACATTGCCGATGCCATTATCCACATCCAGATAATCCAGAATAGTTTTGGCGATTACATTGAAGCCCTTCATATTTCCGAAGCCTTCAGGCTGTATGGTTTTATGGTAGACCAGCAATGGCACATATTCCCTGGAGTGATCGGTGCTCTCCGTTGAAGGATCACAGCCATGGTCAGCAGAAATCATGAGGAGATCCTCCGGCTTCAAGGCTGCAATTATTTCCGGAAGCTTGCTGTCAAATTCCTCCAAAGCATTGCCATAGCCTTCTACGTTGTTTCTGTGACCGTAAAGCATGTCAAAATCGACAAGGTTGGTGAAGATAAGGCCTTTGCTATCTCGGTTTATCTCGCTCAAAGTCGCTTCGATACCTGTTTCATTATTTTTTGTATGGATGGCTTTTGTGATGCCCCTGCCGACAAAAATATCCTCGATTTTGCCGATTGCGACAACCTCCTGCCCAGCTTCTGAGATGTAATCAAGCATTGTTTTACCAATGGGTTCAAGCGAGAAATCCTTGCGGTTCTCTGTTCTTTTGAAGCTGCCTGGCACGCCGACAAATGGCCTTGCAATGACCCTTCCAACAGCATGCTTGCCAATCAGTATCTCCCTGGCTTTTTTGCATATCTCGTAAAGCTCACCCAGTGGCACCACGTTCTCATGGGCAGCGATCTGAAAAACACTGTCTGCCGATGTATAGGCAATGATTTTGCCTGTCTGGACATGCTCCTCTCCCAGCTCCTCTATAATAGCCGTACCTGAGGCTGCCTTGTTGCCGATGATGCCTCTGCCTGTTTCCTTCTCCAAGGCCTGCAATATCTCTTCAGGGAAGCCGTCAGGATACGTTGGAAACGGATACTCCAAAACGATCCCCGAAATTTCCCAGTGTCCGGTGGTCGTATCTTTGCCGGGAGAAATCTCCTCCAATCTTCCATAGGAAGCCATAGGTGTTATGGTGTTTCTCCTGATTTCTTCCAATCCTTCGATATGTGTGAGTCCCATTTTTTCCAGGTTCTCGAGCTTGAAATTTTCTATGTTCCTGTAAATGTTCAGCAGTGTGTTGCTGCCCTCATCCCCATAAAGATGGGCATCTGGCATTGCGCCAATACCGACGCTGTCTAGAATGATCAGAATTACTCTGTTAATCATATTACCTCCTCATGCTCTAGGGTGTGACTTTCTATAAATCTCAAAGGTGCGCTTTTCCTGTGTCTTCAGATACATTTGAATGGCACTGATGCTGTTCTGTCCGAACAATATCTGCAGGGTGTTGATGTCCGCGCCATTCTGGAGAAGATGCACCACAAATGAATTTCTGATGATCTGCGGCGTAATCCTCCTCTTGATGCCGGCACCCTTGGCATACTGCTTTAAAAGCTTCCAGAAGCCCTGCCTGGACATGTGGGTTCCGGATAGATTGACAAACATTGTATCCCCGGTTTCAGGATTGACAAGATCCTTGCGCTTTTCTGACAGGTAGGTCTCCAGATACAGCTTTGCCTGGCTACCTACGGGAACACGGCGTGTATTGTTCTTTTTGTTGATGCTGAGGCTCTGGGAGGATGGATTGTAGTCCCCTGTCTTCAGATCCAATAGCTCACTGACCTTGATGCCAGTTGAATACATAAGCTCCAGCATGGTCTTGTCCCGATAGCCCTTGGCAGTATGGATGTCTGGCAACTCCAGCAGCCTGTCTATCTCACCGGCCGTAAGATATTCAGGCAGTTTCCTGTCAATTCTAGGCGCATGAATGGTGTTGGAGGGGTTCTTGATGATTTCGCCCCGGTCCTCCATAAATCCATAGAATGACTTGATGGAAGAGAGGCTTCTGGATACGGTAGCTGCATTCTTTGATTTTTTCTGCATATCCAGCATATAGGTCAGAATCATACTTTTCGTGACGCTTAAAATATCCTTTTTATAGGTTTCCTGGATATACTTGTAGAAAGCGATAATGTCGCTGATATAGGCTGATGATGTGTTTTCCGAGATATTTCTTCTGTTCCTTAGAAAGTGGCTGAATTCATTGATATGTTCGCTCATTCAAAACCTCCATACTATATCTATGGTTTCAAATATATAATACCACAATTTATAGTGTTTTATAAGTAGTGCAAAGAAAAAAACTTCCCTCTTCAGGAAGTGGCGCAATACATTTTATAGTACAAAAGACCGATGATTGTTTTAGAGTCCACAATCTCTCCGGAGACGATTTTTTCCAATGCCTCATCCAGATCCAGTGTGATCAGGTCGATGAATTCATCCTCGTCATTCTCCAGATAATCCGCAGCCAGACTTTTGGCGACAAACAAATGGATTTTCTCGGTGCAAAATCCCGGTGAGGTGATGATTTCCATAACCTCATGGAGCTGATGTGCACGAAAACCGGTCTCCTCGATTAGCTCTCGATAGGCACAGTCGAAGGGGGTCTCCCCCTTTTCCAGCTTTCCGGCGGGTATTTCTGTCAGAACCTTCTCCACTGCCTTTCGGTATTGCCTCACCATCAGAATCTTGTTCTCATCAGTTACCGCAACGATGGCCACAGCCCCGTTATGCTCAACAATCTCTCTCAGTGAGGTTTTGTCATTTGGAAGAAGCACCTCGTCCACCCGGAGATTCAGGATCTTGCCTTCGTGTATCCGCCTGCTGCTTATTGTTTTTTCTATCATATCATTTCTCATTTGCTCTGACCATTTCCTCTGCGTTTTTCATCGATATCTCAGTGATGTCCAGACTGCTCAGCAGCCTTGCAACTTCCCTGATCCTGTCCTCATAGCCAAGCCTTGTGACTGAAGAATATGTCTTTTGGCCGTCAGTCAGCTTCTCTATGACAAAATGGGTATGGGCCGCGGATGCGATTTGTGGCGAGTGGGTCACACAGATCACCTGATGGGTAGCTGAAATCTTCTTGATCTTCTCGCCTACCATGTGGGCGGTTTTCCCGCTGATGCCAGTGTCTATCTCATCAAATATCATTGTCGGTATATCATCTATTTCATTTATGATGGACTTGATGGCCAGCATGATTCTGGACACCTCTCCACCGGATAATATCTTGTCTAGGGGCATGAGATCCATACCCGGGTTGGTGCTGATCATGAACAATATGCTGTCCCTGCCCAACTCATTGAAGGAAGGCGTATCCGTGGTGCTGATGCTAAACCGGGCCTCTTTCATATTTAAAGAGTGAAGCTGTTTTTCAATTTCCTTTTCAATTATGGCTGCCTTATTATTTCTGATGCCATGCAGATCCTTTGCAAGTGACGCCAAATCGGTCTCAACTGATTTCAGTCTGGTTTTTAGGCTGCTGATTCTCGACTCGATATTTTTCAGAAGCTCCAGTTCACTGACGGCATTGTCCCTGTGATGCAACAGATCTGCAATTTCCATGTTGTATTTTCTTTTGATATGATTGATGGCTTCCAGCCGCTGCTCCAAGAACAAGAGCCTTTCATCGTCCAGCTCCTTTTCATTGGCGTAGTCTATCAGATCAAACGACAGCTCCTGGGTGGAATCTATAATAAGCTCCATGGCTGATTCAAAGCCTTTGATGGCCTCGTCATAATGGGATACCTTCTTGATAGCCTTGAGGGCCTCTGAAAGCATGTCCGTTATTGAGCGGTTCTCATTGGTGAAATAGCCCGCCGCCTGAAAGACATTCATTTTGATGTCGTTCAGATTGGACAGAATATTGTACTCGCCAAAAAGAGACTCCTCTTCTCCCGGTTTCAGTTTTGCACTATTGATCTCATTGATCTGAAACGCAAGAAAATCCATCCTGGCATTCTTGTCCCGATTGCTTTTCTCGAGGGATGAAATCTCATTTTTCAAACCAAGATAGTCCTTGTAAAGAGATTGATAGCTTTCTAGAATACCTTTAAGCTCCGAGCCGCACATCTTATCCAAAATAAGGATATGCTCGCCGCTATCCAGAATGGACTGCTGCTCATATTGACCGTGAATATCCAGCAGGTATCTTGCGATGACCTTGAGAAAGGAGATGTTGATAAGCACGTCGTTTACTCTGGCTGTTGACCTGCCATTGTCCATCACATCTCTGGTTATGATGATCGTGCCATCCTCCGTCCCGATGCCCTGCTCAGCCAAAATAGGCAGCAAGGGGGAATTTTCCTCAATATAAAAACTACCTTGAACAGTAGCCTTGTCACAATCTTTTCTTACAAAACCTTTGTTGGATTTTCCACCAAGTAGCAAATTCAAAGAGTCTATAATCATGGACTTTCCAGCACCGGTCTCTCCCGTAAAAACATTGAAGCCGTCTGTAAAGTCCAGAAATATTTTTTCAAAGATGATAAAGTTCAAGATGCTTAGATTAAGCAGCATAAAACCTCCGTTTAGTTAATCAGGGCATACAGGTTGTTGATGATCTCATCCACTGATTCAAGCTTTCTCACAGCGACAAAAACGGTGTCATCTCCGGCTATGGTTCCGCCGACATCAGTCATCTGAAGCGAGTCTATGGCAGAGCCGCAGATCTGCGCCGCACCGGGTATTGTTCTGATAACCACAATATTCAGTGCTGCATCAATGGATATGATGGAGTTTTTGAATATTCTGACAAGCCTGTCAGAAATGGAGTTCTGGCTCTCTTCAATGGTGCCGTATTTATACTTGCCTGTGTTTGAGGTGACCTTGATCAGCCTCAGCTCCTTGATGTCCCTGGAGATGGTTGCCTGCGTCACGTCGATTCCCATACCCTTAAGCGTTACTGCCAGGTCTTCCTGTGTTTCAATTTCCCTTTCGTTGATCAATTCAAGAATCTTTGATTGTCTTGCGTATTTTTTCATTTTATCTCTCCCGATAGTTCATATACTATATTATTGCATATTTATACACTGTTTTCAATTGTTTAATTCGGTATTTGCTAAATTTACTACTTTATTGATTTTATCCTCGCAATCGAAGGCGCTTTTAATCCCTATATAATGGAAAAAAGCCAGATACTCTATATTGCCCTTTGCCCCCTTTATTGGTGAAAAGCTAAGGTCAACCAATTCAAATCCATTGTCAGCGCCATAAGCGATAGCGTTTCTGATGACCTCAATATGGGTATTCCTATCCTTGACCACGCCATGTTTTCCCACCTTTTCCCGACCTGCCTCGAACTGTGGTTTGATTAGCGTCACAGCCTCGGCATTATCGGCGGCCAATTCGGCCATATTCGGGAACATCAGCTTCAAAGATATAAAAGACACATCCACGCTGTAGAAATCTATCCTGTCCTCTATCAGAGATTGGTCCATATACCTGAAATTGGTCCTTTCCAGCACCTTGACCCGCGGATCGTTTCTTAGCTTCCATTCCAGCTGTCCATATCCCACATCCACGGCATAGACCTTTCGGGCACCGTTTTGCAGCATACAGTCTGTGAAGCCGCCTGTGGATGATCCTATGTCCATGCAGACCTTATCCCTCAAATCCAGAGAGAATGCCTCTTGCGCCTTTTCTAGCTTGTACCCGCCTCTGCTGACATAGCGCTCCTTTTGCTTGACCTCTATGCTGGACAGCACATCTATCTTTGTGCCTGCCTTGTCGACAATGTTGCCATCAACCAGGACATCTCCTGCCATTATAGCCCTTCGCGCCTTTTCCCTGCTGTCAAAATAATTGTTCTCATGCAAGAATGTATCGATCCGTTGCTTATCAGACATAATACACCTAAACCTTAAACTTGAAGAACCGATGGACAAACTTCAGAAACTTAGCGGCATAAAGGACAATCCTGTTAGCCTTGTTGATGGCCACATCCTTGCCGATGGCCTTTCCGCCAACTGTCAGGCCTGCGATCATGCTACTCATTAAAACGGTCAGATAAAAACCTTGTCTGAAGCCGTAATCCCTTATGAGATTGATTACAATGATCGTGCCTGCGCCTCCGCTGATGATACCTGAAATATCCCCGATAACATCGCTGCAGAAGCTGGAGACCTTTGCGGCGTTCTTTGTGATAAACAGGCAGTAATAAGCGATTTCAATCTTTTTTGATGCCATGGCATGAAAATGCCTCTCATCGGCAACAGCAGCCGCAACACCGATAATATCCGTCAGCACGCCGATCATGATGATAACGATCAGCGTTAAAAAGGCAAAATAGATATTAAGGTTTTGCAGGATCGAATCTGAGATGAAACTAAAAAAAGCGGCCAATATAACTGTAGAGACCGTTATAATAATGACCCAGCGATTATTGAATTTACTTATTTTATTTTTTTCCATAATATCTCCAAATGATTAAATGGCAGTACAACAAGTAAAATTTGCGGCATAGGTTCAGTTGGATTTCCCATAGGCCAACTGGTTGTCGCCAACCAGCGGTTTCCCTTGAATAACCTCTCTGCATAGTCGCCTGACACAGTACTGAATTACCACTCAGTCCGCACTGCAATCCTTGCCATACCTCCCGTAAAGGATCAGTCTAGGAGTTTTCCTCAACAGCTTTTCTAATCTCTAGCCTCTTTTGCAGTAAAAATTTCAGCAGCATGGTCCAGCAGAACATGAGCTCCTGTTCCGCCCTACTTTAATCTGAATCCCATTTTACCACTCAAGGCAGGCTACGCTGATGTCAGGTTCACTGCACATCAGGTTTTCCTAATACTAGGTCTCCACGATAGGGGGGTCTACGCCCACATGCCATTGTGGATCGCCCCAACTACCTTACTTCCAGAAAAGACCCTCGACTGGGCGTCGAAAGCCCCAACCAGAAACTTCATCGATTTGCCCTTCGACGGATTTTTAGGCCCGCCTTCAAGAATAGATAGACTGACTAGAATACTGAGCCATCTTATCAAACAAATTATAGCATAACAATTGATTTATTTCAAATTCTCGTTTATCTCTTGAAATTTATTGGACGCTTCGGCCAACAATCCTTCGCAATATTGGTGAAGCTTGACACCCTCTTCGTAATTGGCGATGGCCTCGTCCAATGTCAGATCGTTCTTGTTGAAGGACTGGATCAGCAGTTCCAGTTTTTTGGCTGCCTCTTCAAAGGTTAGATTTTTCATATCTTATCTCCTACATCGGTTATAGTAGCTTTTGCAATACGCTGCAGATTTTCAAGACTTACCTTGTCATCCGGCTTCAGAGCATTGAGAGTCTTCAATAGTTTACCCTCAGAGTCTTTGATGAATACAAAGCCCTTCTCGCATATCTTCTGATAATCATTTTGATTCAAGTCCAGATGAAGCCGGTTCAGTGCATCCTTTCTATTGTTGATATACTTAATATAATGGCTTGATATATTAGCTGTTTTAGCCATTATCTGATCATGTCTCCGTTCAATAAAATGTGATGTATTGAGGAATTTAAGCCTCTCTTTTTGTAGGTTCACATAATATATTTTACGTGAACTAAACTCCGTAAATCTGTCGTTTAGCTGTTCCCTATAAGCCGGAAGTGCGTTGATAACCGTCTTATAGCCCCTGATGGTCAGCTCGGCCGCAGCTGTGGGAGTCTGCACCTCCCTGTCAGCGGTCATATCCGCTATGGAAAGGTCCGTTCCATGGCCTATGCCTGTCAGTACGGGAACCTTGGATTTGAATATGGTGTCAGCCAATATCTCATCGTTGAAGGTTTCAAGATCAACCTTGGATCCCCCGCCTCTGGCCAGGATGATGATGTCGCAGCGGTTGACCTCATTGAAGTGCTTTAGACCTGATATGATGTTGAAGACGGCTGTTCTGCCCTGCACAAAGGCATTGTAGAACAGTATGTCCAGACCAACGTTGCACTCGCTGTAAACCCGCTTGATATCCTCTATCACCGCTCCCTCTATGGAGGTTATAATACCGATTCTTTTAGGGAAAACAGGCAAGGGTTTTTTTCTCTCCGGATCAAAATATCCCTTCTTTTCCAGCTTAAGCTTCAGCTCTTTGAGATACTTGCTCTCTACGCCCTCTGATATCTCAGACACCTCATGAACGATGAGCTGGTAGACGCTACGCTTGTCGTAGGTTTCCACCTTTCCTTTTACGATGGTGATCTTATCCTCAGGGATCTCCACATCAGGATCAAAACAGACGCAGTGGATGATGCTGTTCTCGTCCGATAGAGAAAAGTATTTATAGCCAAGCTTAGATCTTCTAAGGTCTCTGACCTCGCCCATGACGGTCACATTGTTCAGAATCGGATTGCTGTAAAGAATCTTTCTTATGTAATTGTTCAGTTCACTGACTTTTAGAGGTTTTATTATCATATTCACCATTCCCTAAAACAAACATAGACAGCCATAGCTGCCTATTTTGTTCACTTAAAAATCTATACCTCGGATCTTCGGCTGATGTTGCCCAATATGCCGTTAATGAACTTATGCGCATCCGAGCTTGAGTACTTTTTGCTGATTTCAACAGCCTCGTTGATAGATACACTGACAGGTATGGAGTCATCAAACTCCATTTCACACACCGCTAGCCTGAGGATGGCAAAATCTATCCTTGCTATCCTGTTCAGCTTCCAGTCATTGGAATAGATATCAATAAGCCTGTCAATCTCCAGAACGTGCTGGCGAAAGTTTTCCGCTGTTCTTCTGAAGTAATCCACATCAACCATTATTTCCAGATACTCCAGATATTTCTCCAAATCAAAATCACCGATGGTATCATTGATGTCTACCATGTAAAACAGCTTCATCAACTCTTCTCTGGTATCTTTTCTGCTCATTTAGTCTTTTTTTCCTCTTTAACTTCCACAGTTGGCTCTATGACAGCCTCTTCCTTTGGAATTACGACATTCTGGACATTGACGCTGACATTGGTGACATTCAGGCCGGTCATGTTCTCAACTTCTGTCTTAACCTTCTGCTGAACCTTGACTGCGACATCCTGAATCTTATAGCCATAGTCCACAGTTATGCTCATATCTATAGATGCATCATTTTCTTTCATTTCTACCTTTATGCCTTTGGTATAGTTCTTTTTGGTGAACAGGCTTGATATGCCCTCGACAAATCCGCTGGCAGCTGCATTGACGCCATCAATCTCAGAGGCCGCAATACTGGCTATGATGCTGATCACTTCAACAGATATCTTTACCTGGCCGTTTTTAAGTGTTTCTTGCTTAGCAGTCATTCTGATTACCTCCTTCATTGCTGATTCAATATAGAATAAAAAACGGGAGAAGATCTCCCCGTTTTTATTCCTCGTCGTATGCTACTTCTTCGAGATCTTCGTCGTCTTCGTCTTCAAAATCATCAATATCGAATTCGCCAAACAGTTCGTCTTCTACATTTGAAAGATCTTCATCCATCAACTCGACGTATTCTTCCATTTCAGCTTGATCTTCATCAATCTCTTCCAACGCCTCAACGATGTCTTCCAAAATCTCAGCTATTACGATTAAAGCCTTTCCTTCTTTGGTGCTCTCATCTAATTCCATGCCGTCAATAAGACCATTAAGATAAGCTACTTTTTCATACAAATAATCCATGTTATCCTCCTTTAAACCCTTGATAAATATTCACCGCTTCGGGTGTCTATTTTTATTTTATCGCCAATTTCGACGAATAAAGGCACTTGTACCACCGCTCCGGTCTCTACTGTCGCTGGCTTGTACACACCTTGCGATGTGTCGCCCTTGAAACCCGGTTCAGTGTGTATTATTTCCAATTCCACAAAATTCGGTGCTTGAACCTCGAAAGCTTTGCCCTGGAAAAAACGCATGACCGCGACATCATTTTCCTTTAGAAACTTGATGGCCTCCTCAACTTCATCGAAGTTGAGAGGGATCTGCTCATAGGACTCAGTGTCCATAAAATAGTAGAGCTCTCCGTCATTGTAAAGATACTGCATCTCCTTAGTTTCTATATGGGCTTTCGGGAATTTTTCCGATGGATTGAAGGTTTCCTCCCTGATCGATCCGTTCATTACATTTTTAAGCTTAGTCCGAACGAAAGCGGCTCCCTTGCCTGGCTTGACATGCTGAAAATCCAGTATGACCCATACGCCATTATTCCATTGAATGGTGACTCCCTTTTTTATATCTCCTGCTGAAACCATGTGCTCCTCCTGTATTGGTTCTCATTCATAAAGTAGAATCCTTCCGGTGTTGACATTGATTGTGATTTCCCTGTATCTACCGGTTTTGTTGTTGATAATCCTTATTGTCTGGGCACGTCTGGGTGTGCCGTTTGCATTGAACCAGACCGAGTTTTCATAGAAGCTGATCGAGTATTGATCCCTCAAATCCACCACTTTGTGAAAGGCAGGCATGGGATTGGCGTATCTCACCTGATAGCCATCCTCCAGCAACACCATATTAAATGACTTCATCGGTTCCGTCATGTTCATGTTTTTGACAAAACGGATGTCATACAGCAGCTGTCTGGCAAAATTATTCAAATAAGCGTCATTTGCGTTGGATATTGTCGGCATTGAAATGAGTAAAATAATACCTAATATAGCCAAAACCAAAATCAGCTCTACTAAAGTATACCCTTTTTTATTCAATTTGTCACCATACTTTATCTTCCAAAATGCATTACAATTATATAATATAGATTTATTAAAAGCAACCATTTAATTTTGTATATTCCGCATAAAAACAGTGTTTTCAATCAGATAGGTTTCGTTGCCTTTGCCGAACAGCAGTGAATAATGGACGGAATTGCTGATTTCATCCCTCTCGAAATGCATATCATCGATATAATTGGCCATTTCGTTGTAGTTTTCAATCAGATCTCCATTGGGCTTCAGTTTGATATCATATCTGTCGTACCGGTAGGTGCTTTGATTGTAGGTCAATAAAACCACCATCTTGTTGCTTTCATCAAAACCGAAATAGTCGCATTGGGATATCCGTCTGTTCAGATGGTTGTTGACAATCTGAGCCTGGTAATGCAATTCGTTAAGATTGTTTATTTTTGTGTTCTGTCTCACCTGATAGATGAAAAACGAAAATACCATTGCTGTCACGATTCCAAGGATAGACAGTGACACTAGAAGCTCTATCAGTGTCAGACCTCGCCTATTGCCCATATAAGACCCTCCAGTTGCTTCTGGATACTGACACGTCCTGATGAACAATATCGAACATATACCCGTCACCAAGAGAGATTTGAGGATAAGCGATTATCAGATCCACGCCATTCTTTCTTGTGATGCCCTTTGCTTTATAGGTGGATTCAATGCTGTATGCACTCTTCCCCGTTGTGCTGGAGATTCTCGTTATTCTGACTTTGATGTCCGCATCTATCCTGGAATCAAAGTCATTGATCATTCCTGCGTAACAATCGCGAAATGTCTGATTGAAGTGACTTTGAAACTCTATTTTGATTTCATCAGGAAGCAGCGTCAGGTCCAATGGATGTATATACTCCCGGTAGGGACTCAGCACATAACTTTTTTCACCATTGTTTATTCTATCGATGCTGTGGATTGTCCCTTCGATGATCTCTGTGATGTGCTCTATAGTCTCAGAAGCTGCCTGCTCGTAGGACAGGATTGCCAAGGCATTGGCCTCATCCAGACCTGCGTCGCTCAAATAGGCATTGGAGACATAGGTAACGTTGCTTAGCCTCATCTTATAGCTCATGACAGTAGTTGCCATAACCGTGGTGCCTAGAAGCAAAACAATGGCTATCACATATACAAGCAATATCAGAATACCGCCATTATCTCTCTTTAACGATTCCATACTTACCTCTCTCATTCCACTATTGTGGTACCTCTCATCTCCAGAAGAATCTCATCATCAATAACCTTTGACAGTCGGATCTGATATAGTATGCTCCGGTGGTCCACATCATAAAAAGAGACAGGCTCAATAGCATATCTGATGCTACTGTCTGTCGGAAGAAGGTGCTCATTCCCGTCCTTATGCAACCCAAGCAAGTCTTCACAGCCCTTGATGCCCTCCATGACCCTCTGAAGGTCTATAGATGCATCCAGTGCCGCCTGAGCGGCAAGGTTAGCCGTTGCTGAAAAATACAGCATGTTAAGGGCTGGTACAATGATAATCAACAAGATGGCTATTGTTATGATCAGTTCCATTAATGAAAAGCCTTGAAAATTTCTCATAAACATAGTATAGCATAAAATGAACCTGGATTGAAGGAATACATATAAAAAGATTCCCCTTTTTACAGAGAAATCTCTTTTTATTATAATGACCACTTATTTAATTTACTGGTTAGTTCATCTGTACGACGACATTTTCAGTGGTTTCCAGATTCAATCTTGGTCTTACCGGATCATCACCGAAAACATTGATATAGAACAGTAAATCTGTTTCGTTGATTATTGTCAGATTGACGCCTGATTGATCATCAGCGGATTCTCTTACCATTGACCTGACTTCCATGCTTAAAAAGTCGTTGGCTGGCTTGAATTCCACCCAGTTCTGGTAGTTTGCGGGATAAGTCCCCAAAGGCGTATTGTACTTATAGGCGTATATGCCATTCTCAAGCTTGATGGAAATCTCAACAGTTTCCCGAATATTGCTGTCCGCATAGACATAGCTCTGATAAGTGTCATCTCTGAATTTACCGAGGTTGACTGTCGGTATGTCCTGCGACATAGGTCCTAGAACCATGGTCAGGTCATACTTGGTTGTGAAGTATGGATCAAGCACCACATCATCCAGCAAGAACGGATTCGATCGCCCATATTCTATGACGTCCGACCATATCCAATCCATATACTCATGCTCATGAAGCTTAGGGATGGAGAAAATCGATACTGCTGTGTTTCCGGTAACAATAGAGTCCTCAAGGCTTGAGGCCATTGAAAGGTTCGACATGACAAACTCGACCTTATTCTGTTGCATGAAATCAATAAAATCCAACAGGTCATAATAGTCAGCCTCAAAACCAAATGACACTGTCATGCTCTCAGCAGAGGCAGTTACAGGCTCTTGAGCTTCCGCTGGCGGTGGGGTGATGATGCCCAAATATTGATCTCTCAGGTCACGCAATGGATATTGTGGCAATCCGGTGGCTGAAGGATTTGGATTGTAGACAACGCTCATCAATCCAACTTCCGAAAAGCTAATATTGCTGACATCCAAGCCATACTCATCGAAATATCGGTTAAAGAACATAATGGCATTCTCTTGGTCGATTCTCTCTAAATAGCTCTCTGTCATATTTGAGACCTCAAAATTCAAAGACTGTATCTCAAATAACAACTCTTTTTCAAGTTTTAAGGCATTCAATATTCTTTCGGCTTCCTGTTTCTTTTGCTCGATGACAGTTTCCTTTTCCGCGATAGTCTCGAGATTTCTCAGATAAACAAAGTTGTAGAACAAATATGAACCGATGACTAATATTAGAATCAACAATAATATTCTTTCTCGCTTTTGTATTCTCATATTAATTCACATCCTTTGTTGTGATATTGACTGTGAAAGTATATGCATTCAGAGCCCCTGCCACTGCTTCTGTCTCTATTTCCAAGGCATCTTCCTGGCGAGAGATACTTGGGACATGAACCCTGTCAGTGAAGTCCAGATCTTTAAGATTCTTAGCAAACTGAGCGATGGATTCTCTGACCAGTGATGTGCCCTGTATAGCTATATTGGGACCGCTTATGTTCATGGAACTGATATTGGTGTCTACCGGCACGGTTGAAGACAATGCAATCAGCAGATCTGTCTGAATCACATCAGCCCTTCCCAGCTGACTGTTGAGCGCTCCCATGATATTCTTGTAATCTCTCAATACGTTAATTTTAGCCTCAAGCTCCTGTACTTCCTTATATTTTGTCTGATATGTGGGATTGTTGATGATGCTGTCATAGTAATCAATATCATTGTTTAAGGAATATATTTTAAGGGAATAATCCAGAAAATAGAACAGTAATCCAAGCGCTATCAGCCCAAGCACCAAGGTACTTGAAGCAACGGTTCTTAATCTGGCTTGTTTAGATTTGAGAATGTCGGAGAGAAGATTCATGTCAGTCTTTGTTTTCAGCAAACCAGATACGGCATTTAGATAGTCGACCAGGGACAGATCTTTCTCATTTCGGCTCTTTAACTCAAGGGTAAAACCACCGATTTTATCAATTACCTCGGTTTTGACATTCAGATTGTCCTGGAAAAACTTCTCAATATTTCTTATCTTTGCAGACCCACCGTACAATAATAATCTGTCGGCTTCGATCTCCTTGTTTCGGGAGTTAAAATACTGGACAACTCTCCTGACCTCATTGATCCACTCATCCACTGTTGAATTGATTATGTTGTTGACAGAGGTATCCTCAGGAGTCTCCAACTGGTAAAGCTCAAGACTGGATACCTTGTGTTTCAGCTTGGTTGCATTCTCCGGATTGGTGTCGAAAAGGTTTCCTATGCTGATATCTATATCCGAACCGCCAAGATTGATGATTCTAGTGAACAGGTTCTTGTCATTGTACATCACATTAAAGATCAGTGATTTGTGTCCCATTTCCAGAACATAATATGCTTTGTCTTTCAGTATTTTTTGATCATTGACGGTTCTTCCCACACTGAACACCTTTTCAAGGGAATTGAAGGACAGGTCCATAGAAATCAATCTCAACCCTATGGTCTCAGCTAGATGCCTATAGTCATTGATCAGTTTGGTTGGTACCGCATAGATCAGGTAGCTGCCTTTTTTTATGCCATCCTCAGTATAGGTCTTGACGATTCTAAAAACAATCTTGTACTCATCCAAAACAACAGGCAAAAACTGCTCAAGTTCAAACCTGATCATCTGAATAGTCTCGTCATGCTTTTTCAATATAGGCAACTCAACTGTTCTGGTGATTAGAGAAGTGGTATTGATGTTGAATACCGCGTTTTTTGATCGAATACCATTGGATGTCAGTGTCTGCTTCAATACATTGCGGACACTTTCAAAATCCTTGATATAGCCTTCCTGAATTGAGTCAATCGGGGTGCTGATCGTTACTGCCTTTTTGACAGTCAGATTTTTCTTATCCGAAACCCCCTCAACTATTTTGATGCTCTTGCTACCAATATCGATAGAAACAAGTTTTGCCATATTACCCCTTCTTTCATAAGAAAATATTAAAATATATAGATAAAAGCTCATTGCCATAAAGCATATACGTCAATGCTGCAATGGCTATGAAAGGACCGAAAGGTATATAATCCTTTCTTGTAGCCTTTTTAGTGGCAATCAGCATGATTGAAATGATTGCGCCATAGATGAAACTCATCATAGTGACAAAAACGATACCCGTCAAACCGAACAGCAATCCTAATACCCCCATGAGTTTGATGTCCCCCCCACCCATGGCATTGGTTATCATCGCTATCACCAGAAATAAAAGAAAACCGAATAAAAATCCAAATAAGTGCGTTAAATAGTTTCCTCTAAAAAGATATATACCCAAAATCACAGTAATTATAACACCAAAAATGTTCAAACCATCAGGAATTGTCTGAGTTTTTAAATCAATCATGCTGATAACAATCAGCAAGCTGCTGATGATCCCATAGAGCACCGTAAGTAATGAAAAACCATATCTGTAAAAGAGCAGCGCATAAATCACTCCGTTCAACAATTCAATCATAGGATATTGAATCGAGTAACTTGCCTTGCAATACCTGCATTTGCCTCTGAAAATAAAATAGCCAACAAATGGTATCATATCGATAAAATTGAGCCTGTGATCGCAACTCCCGCAGCTGGACGGTGGAAAAACAATTGATTTGCCCACAGGAATTCGATAGATGCATACATTCAGAAACGATCCTATGAATAATCCTAAAATAAAAACTAATAATATCATCTTTTGTCCTTGTTTAATGTCATTGTATTTGTATTCATTATAGCATATAAAAGCACTTGTTAAATAGTTATTTAAGAAAAAGGGGACAAATATTTTGTCCCCTTTGAGTTAGAATCTAATTATCTTCTTTTCTTTTTCAAAAGACCCAACAGAGATAGCATGGCTCCTGCGCCATATGCATACAATGCGCCACCGCTTCCTGTATCAGGAATGTCGAGTGGTGGTTCTTCTTCTTCTATTTCAATTTCAACCAATACTGTTGCAGTGTCTCGCAAGGTACCAATTTTAGTGTTAGTTGCTGTTGCGACATTGTCAAATGATTCTTCATCAAAACTCTCATCTATGGTCACAGATACTGTGAATTCTTGAGATTGTCCAGGATCTAGTGAAGGTATCGACTGCAGGAATCCTGCCAGTATGTCTTCAACCAATATATTTTCCAGTTTTTCAGTTCCTGTATTTGTGACGAGAATTTTAAATTGTACAGTGTCACCAGGATTGAATACTTGATTAGGTCCTCCTACAACTGTCTTACTGATAACCAACCCAGGTACACCTAGTGGCGGTCCTTCTACTACGAATACCAATGCCTCATCCAGTACAGCTGGCGCTTGGTCATCAGTTGCAGTAGCGGTGTTTTCAAGCAATCCCTCTTCCGTTGCCAGGTAAGTGGCTGTGAAAGTACGGCTTGCGCCAACATTTAAGGTTGCTATTACTTCATCCAGATCCACCATTTCATCTTTGACTGCTATGTTTGTCAAGGTTACATCTCCTGTATTGGTTACAGTGATGGTGTAAGTGATCAGATCGCCTACATTCACCTCAGCTGCATCTGCAGTTTTTGTGATTGACATCCTGTAATCAGATGACGGAGTGGAGATGTTGTATCGGTTAGTGAAATTGACGACAGTTTGACTATCTTCACCGACATAAACAATTATTCCTCTTGCTCCATCCAGTTCATACTCAGGATCATTGCTGCTTCTTGCTGTCAGATTGTATGGTGACGGATCTCTTTCTGTTACCAGATACCATCCCGGTTCTAGATGTCCTGCATAGCCATCTGTTACGGCACTAGCTGTTACAACTAGTGGAAACTGCGGCATCTGCAATGTATTAGGCATTAAGTCGTTGCCATTCTCATAATAATAAGGCACGATATCATATGTGAAGATGTCACTGGAATTGGCTCTATTTCCTGTAACTGTCTTATTGATCAAAATACTGCCTGGTGTTGTATACTCACTTGACCAATCATTGTAGAAAGCTACTGAAGTTGTCTGTCCAGCTGTAATCCAAACATACTGTGATGTGGTAGAAGGTGTGTAGCTTCCATAATCAGTTTCCACTACCATGTAATATCCTTGAGGTAATTGAATGGAACCATCGGTTATTGCACTTGCAGTGACATAGTATCCTACTACCATAACAGACACAGCTTGTTGTGGATATATATTGAATTCGAATACATCGGTTTCATCTGAAAGATCTCCTGTAACTATCTTGTCGATAATCAAGGTGCCATCTGTTGGTGGTCGTTCAGTTACAGTTACTGTAGCACTTGCAGAATCCCACACATCACCTGTGATAGAAGATGCGGTTACAGTGTTATTCATGGTACCCAACACTGCCGCTGCGGTCACGGTATAATCCTTATAGGCTCC
>JAUYTY010000164.1 GCA_030694905.1 Eubacteriales bacterium
CAATACTCTTTTAATTGCTGAGGGGATTGAAGCAGAAGAAGAGCTTATCAAACTGATTGAATTGGGCGTCCAATACGGCCAGGGGTACTTCATTCAAAGACCATCTGCAAATATCTACTCTCTCGACAATCATATAACAGATGTGATAAAGGAAACCAATCGCAAGAAGAATCATTTTTATTGGATGAAACTGTCGGATATTATATTGAAAAGCTATCTAAGCCCATCATGTCGATTTCTCCCAATATGCCGGTGAAACAAGTCCTTGGATTAATGAAAAGCGATGCTTTATGCCATGGGTTTTGTGTCACAGAGAATGACCAGGTCATTGGTGTAATCACAAAAAACGAGCTATATAAGACCATAAGTGGATTGTATGGCTACAACCTTTATGGGTCCAAGACTATCAGCAGCATTATGGACTTGGAATTTTTAACGGTGGATCATCAAACCACTATCAGCATTGTCAGTAAAATAGCCATGCAAAGAGATATCAATAAAATCTATGATTTCATCACAGTAACCAAGGACGGGTGTTATTACGGAGTCGTTACTGTAAAGGATCTTTTGGAAAAGACAATTGAAATGGAAGTCTCAAATGCAAAACATCTGAATCCTCTTTCAGAGCTTCCTGGCAACGTGCTGATTGAAAAGGAATTGCAGTCACATATCTTGTCTGGGATTAAATCTTTTATCGTCTATTTTGATTTGGATAATTTCAAGGCCTACAACGATGCTTACGGATTTGAAAACGGCGATCGTGTCATCAAGTTTTTCTCCGAGCTATTAAAGACCCACATCGATGAAGATGACTTCCTAGGCCATATCGGCGGGGATGACTTTATAGCTGTCATTCATGATACAACGATTGACTTGAAGAAAAAAATATCTGATATAATTTCAGAATTTGACCATAAAATCATCTATTTCTATAATCAAAATGATATCAACAAAGGATATATCACAGCAAAAAACAGGCATGGCATAGAAGAAAGCTTCCCTTTGCTGACCTTTTCAGCAGTTTGCATCGACAGTACGCATTATCATTCACTCTATATGCTATCTGAGGATATTGGCCGTCTAAAAAAAGAGTGCAAACAGGAGATTGGCAGCTGCTGTTGCTTGGTTAATATAAATCATAAACATCCTTCTTCATCAAGCTCCAGTCCGTGGAAGGAATTCTTTTTCAATCAGACAAAAGCCTCTTGTAGTTGAAAGAACTGAAAACCGTCAAACTCGTGCCTCAATTGAATATAAGGATTGCTTCTTCAAGTTGGAGGAAGCTTTCTTTATTTTTTAACACAAAGCAGTGTATTTTTAGCCGATATTGTTCTAAGAATCAAGTTATACTTAAAGCTATGTGATTTTCTTGATCAACAAGTGTGATGTAACATCTCATTTGATTGATAATACAATGATTAATATGATAAAATAGTAATGAAATCAGGTTTTCTTATAATGATAAAAAGTCCATATAGGAAGGGAGCACTGTTATGAAAAGATCAGGTATGAGAATTGTTGCGGTAATGTTAGCAATTGTAATTGTATTGACCGGTTGTAGTCCTGCTTTAAAAGCTTCAGAACCCGATGAGCCGACAAAATCCTCTGAAGAGCCAAGCTCTAGTACTCCAATTGAAGAAATCAATCTTGATATTGAGCAGGAATTTGTCGCCAAAATTTTTGGAGACATTTTTTATACTATAAATAGCGGTGATCCTCAAAACATCGAGTTCACAGAGATTCGAAAAGAATCAATCCATTTGTTTAACGCATATGTTCATCATACTGCGACAAATGCATTTACAGTCACACAAAGCCTTGAAGCGTATAAGGAACTATTGATGGAATCCATGGACGCCATCAAGTCAGACCCAAATAACATTATTTTTGAAATCACTCAGGGCATTCTGACCTACAAGACCGCCTTAAACTCTTATGAGGTGCAATTCAAAAGACTCCTTACGACAACTAAAAAACCTGAGAATGAAGTCAGCAAGGCTGCTTTAGACATGTATATGCTGGAAATAGCATCTCAGCTTGTCAACAAGCAGGGAGATTATCTGTCCTGGCTGATAGGCAGTACCGAATTAGCCCATGCCATGATCGAAGAAACCGATCCCGATAAGGCCAACGAATTTTTGGAATCAGCGGTAAACATTTTTTCCAAAGACATCGCCGATCCTTTTAAACAACTATTGACAGAGTACCATCGCACAGCAGAAATATATACCTATATCCTCTCAGCCGATTATCACGCAGGTGAGTATTACCTCAACCAGATCGGGTATCGATTAGAGCTCCTTGATTCACAGAGAAAAGAATCATTGAAAGACATCATTGACCAATATAATGCGGTCTTGGAGGCAGATAGAAAGCCGTCAGTTATTATCAATTTATCCGAGGATATCAGCATGACCGTTCAGGCCCCCCAGGTGAAGGCAGTGCTGACCTCTTTAACGTCATCAAATGATACAGCAGGAGATTTCGATGACTATTATACAAACGGTATTGCGATTACGTTGCTAAATGAGCTTCAAAGAAGAATATCTGATCGAGATTGGGATCGTAAGTTGGGTTGGTCAGTTGAGGATATTCTTTTAGAAGATTTATTGCTAAATACCGAACTAACTGAAAATATCAGATTAAGCTACGAAAACCGAAGCGAAGCCTATATCAACCCTGAAATCCGAGGTAGATTTGTTGAAACTATCCAAAGTGAAGAGATACCGGAAGAAGTAAAGTCAGAAAATGTAAACAGAATCAAGGAACAGGTTGCTTCTATGGAAAACACTGCAGTCCCCAGGGTGGACAGGCAAGCCATAATCGATCGTATCAGTCTTGGACAGAATGCGCTGGATGCAATCGCATTTTTGGGTGATGACGCCCGTTATTCTTTGATGATCGAAATGGTCAACGGCATTCTAACTGAAGGGAAAAGCAACGGACTGGACAACGTAAAGATTGAAAACATTAGCAATCTCATCAATAACGATTTAATGGAAATACTTCGCGATCAGAAGGGTGATTTTATACGCCAGATAACTTCATTACAGGCTGATGTGCTAATAGACATTTTTGATGAATGGAAGAAAAACACTGAGAATTTCAATGAATTCAACTTTAACAAGAATGACCTGATGCGACTAGTAGATGCGCTAGGCGTAGATGTTGCTACAGTCCCAGAAACACCACAGCCAACTCAGCAAACTCAGCCCACCACTTCTTCCACTGAGGAGACTACAACAAGCCCATCTCAACCTGTGCTTAAAGGATACTGGGAACTGGTAAATACCGAGGAAGTCATACCCTCAGAATATTCGACTGGAGATGACAAGGAAAATAGGAAATACACATTTGAGTATTCAAAGGGCTCCATTGGGTGTAATTATACACGAGTTGCCTATGATGGCATCAAAAAAATAAATCTGACTGAGCTTATCGATACCAGTGGTGGCTGGTCCATGGTGATTGATGACGATGCATACGGACCCGAAGAAAAAGTAAAGATTATCCTAACCGCAAATATTGACCACTTTCAAAGACTTACGCCTGCCGATTCTGGGGGTGGCGGGACGAATTTTTCTGGTGTGGCTGTATGGGCATATATAGGCAATATCAGGACACCCTTTGGCAATGCCTCGTCGGGAGTGTTGGAAAGCGTTGATGGGGAATCTGTCTGCAGAGCGACCATCAGCGACGGAAAGATCACTGTAGCTTCATCCACATTAGAGGTTAGCGGGACTTTTGGAGAAGGAAAAAACCAGCAGCAAAAGGTGTTGTTTGTTGTCGTCAGCAACCAGGGAAGAGTTGGGGGCGTCAAGTATACTTATAAGTATTTTGAATAGTAAACACTAGCCTCCAATTCTGTTAGCAAGAATGAGGCTGAGGTAGGAATATGGATAAACGAACAGAAATAGTCAATCGCCTGATTAGTATAGGTGTATTGCTATGCTTAGGGATAGCTACATTTATAATTCTTACAAAAGTAAGATTGTACGGTGATGACTGGCATTATTTCCAATACACCAAGGTTGGGGTCAAGTTCTTCTTTTCAAAACACTATGATCATTATCTATTAGCTAATGGCAGGGCATTGGTGCATCTGTGGGTGACCCTGTTTTTGGCATTGCCAATGGTGTTTTGGCGAATCATAAACACTTTTTTTGTTTTATCTGTCGTCGTGAGAATTACCGATTTATCACTTAATAAGGATGAGGAAATGTCAAAGACAGTCCTCTTTGGTCTATTGGTAGTTGCAATGCTTGCAAGTGCATTGGACAGGTCAATGACAGAGCAGTCGGTTTACTGGTTGACAGGCTCATTCAATTATCTGTATCCATTATGGCTTTTTACTTGGTTTATGCACAGATATATCATCAAAAATAAATCCGAAGTAGATGGCAGATTAATGGTGCTTGGTTTCTTTGCTGCTTCTTCTGTTGAACAGGTAGGAATGATGACTATTGGTTTGGTGGTATTGACATTGGCATATAACGCATATCTTAGAACTGATCCTAATACGAGTCTTACAGAGAAAATAAGAACAATCAACAAAAAGGAGTGGATACTTCTAATGATAGTAACCTTTGGCGCTGCGACAGTCATACTTGCACCCTCTGTATTTCTAAGAATGACATTGGAAAAGAATACTGCTG
>JAUYTY010000165.1 GCA_030694905.1 Eubacteriales bacterium
CTCAAAATCTGTTTCAGGTCTACTGAAAAAAGACCCCATGTTTGAAGTCAATATTGAAAACAATACAATCACTATAATCAGGACAATGATCGCAATCAGACACCCGCAACCACCACAGCCGCCACCTCCACTGCTTCTGGAAGGTCTGTTGCCACCAATGGGACCGGTTGGTATGCCGCCGCCAAATATGCCACCGCCACTGGATTTCGTGCTGCCACCGCCAAATATGCCGCCGCTATTTGTCCTGCTCTTATTACCACTGAAAATACTGCCTCCGCTAGTTCCTTTACTGCTTCTTCCCACACCAAAAGAACCACCAATACGGCCACCGCTGCTTCTGCTACCGCCAAAGGAGCCACCACTGCTCCTGCCTCCTGATCCACCACTTCTTCCCAACGATTTTTCCTCCATCAACAGGGTTCTTGGTTTCAGTTGGCGTTTCAAACGCCATCTGAATCTAAGAAACCGTTATCCAGGGACTATACAGTGCTCATCTCGCTCTTATCAACAGGGTTCTTGGGTTAAGGTGGTGTGAAACGCCATCTAAACCTTAGAAACCGTTATCCAGGGACTGTTAGTCATCGGATATAAGTGGGAGTCCTAGCACTGTCAGTCATCGGATAATCTGTGCGCGTAAATAATAATCTTTATAGAAACACTATACGCCTTATTTAAGTCGATTTCAATACGCTAAAATTTCTGTTTCATCAACTTTCCTCGTAACTGAATTGCCAAATGATTCCAAATTTATCTGTTAAGCTGCCATAGAGTTTGCTCCAAAATGTTTCCTGCAGTTCCATTTCAACAGAACCTTCTTCTTTCAATTTACCGAATAAAGACTCAACTTCATCCATATTGGTAGATAAGACAGTTAGGCTGATATTGTTTCCTATAATAAAAGGCATCCCTGGGAATATATCAGAAAACATAACTGTTGTGTCATGAATGACTAGGCTAGTATGCAATACCAAATCCATTGCCTCTTCAGGCAATTCAAAATCTGGATTAGGTGGCATTTCTCGAAAATACATGATTTGCGGTTCATCCGTACCGAAAATCTCTGCGTAATACTTGACAGCTTCCTCACAATTCCCATTAAAATTTATATAAGCTTGAACTGACATCTTTTTTCTCCTTTGATTTATTTTTATTGGACAAACTCTTCAATCAGTGATTGTATGAGTTTTTTATCATAAGGTATTTCTAAAAGTGTGCTTTCTCTTAGAAATTCAAAATGATCTGTATAGCTCTTCTTCTCTTCCTTGTAAATGATACCCAGCGGTATTTTATCCCCCCACTCCAGGGCTTTGGTCATAGCGCCAATTTTATCATTAGGATTGTACGACTCATCTCCAGTCAGTTTATAGACTCTTTTTTTATACCAGGCAAATGTGTTTACCTTATTGAAGCTGACACAAGGCTGCAATATGTCAACCAGAGCATAGCCATTATAATTGATGGCTTCCTTCATCATTTCTTTCAAATGGTCTTTATCTCCGCTGAAAGCCCTGGCTACAAATCCCGCTCCGAGAGCAATTGCTGTCAGTATCGGATTCAATGCCTGATTGATCACGCCATCCGGTGTGAAATCTGTCACATGTCCTATGTCAGATGTCGGTGAGGATTGTCCTTTTGTCAGTCCATATATTTGGTTATTATGGACAAAATGAGTCATGTCGACATTTCTTCTGATGTTATGGATAAAATGATTGCCTCCTTCGCCATAGGAATCCCCATCTCCTGTATTGATTATGACCTTGAGATTGTGATTGGCTATTTTCGCCGCAGCCGCAGGTGGCAGTGCTCTTCCGTGAAGTCCTGCAAATCCGTTTGCATTGAGATATTGTGGTGTTTTGGCAGCCTGTCCGATTCCACCGACTATCAACACCTCATGTGGTTTCAATCCCAGCTCTGCCAAAGTCCCTTCAAGTGATTCCAGAATGGAAAAATCACCGCATCCAGGACACCATGCTGTCTCAAATGTCTTAAAATCGTGAATATCAGCCATGGATCATACCTCCTTCACTTTTTTTGCGATTTCAGATGCTGACAGTGGTCTGCCATCAAATCTTAAAACCGATGCTGTCATTGCAATGCCTGTTTCCTGTCTTATCAAGTCAGCTAGTTGTCCATAATAGTTTTGTTCCACGTTGATGATTGCTTTGGCTTTTCTGGCCTTCTCCATCAATTTCTTTTGTGGTAATGGCCAGATGTCACCAAATACAAGTGCGCCATATTTGTTCTTCCCGACTTCATTTAGCATATCAACCGCTTCTGAAAGCTGGCTGTAGGTGCTTCCCCATCCCACAAGGAGAATATCCATGTTCTCTTCGCCAAGCAAATCAGGTTCTATAAGCTCTTGTTTGAGCAAATCAAATTTTCTGGCTCTTTTCTCCACCATATCTATTCTGACTTCTGCGGCTTCGGTAATATTACCGATTATATCGTGTTCATCGCTATCGATATTGACTGCAGTACCCGGCACGATACCTGGAATCAATCTCGGTGATATGCCATTTTCTGACAGCTCATAGCGATTGTAGACTTTTCCTTCTTCATATGGCTTGGGATCAGCCAGATGTCTATCAATACTTATTTTCTCCAAATCGAAGGGTTCAATGGTTTGGAGAGCATCTGACAGATACTGATCTCCAAGTAGAATAACAGGCAACTGATATTTGTCCGCCATATTGAATGCCCTGGCGGTCTGGTAGAAAGCATCCTCTGGATTGCGCACAGCGATGACCATCCTTCCAAACTCCCCTTGAGAGGCATTGATCACGAATTTCAAATCACTTTGTTCTGTTCTTGTAGGAAGGCCTGTGGCAGGTCCGGGTCTTTGAATTACAGCTATAACCAATGGTATCTCTGCAATTCCCGCAAGTCCAAGCGCTTCAGTCATTAGCGAAAAACCACCGCCCGAAGTCCCTGTCATAGAGCGAACTCCCGCATAAGAAGCACCGATTGCCATGTTGATGGCAGCTAGCTCATCCTCAGCCTGCTCAACTATCATTTTGGCTTTTTTGGCTCTTCTTGTTAGGTAACTCATGATAGACGTGGAAGGTGTCATGGGATAGGCGCTGTAAAATTTTAGTCCAGACGCTAAAGCACCCAATGCAATTGCCTCATTGGCTTGAATCAACATCGTTTTTTCCGGATTGCCTTTGCCGATTTCATAGCGGCTTTCAACCATTTCTTGTCCACGTTTGAATGAAGCCATATTCTGTTCTGTCAACTCGACATCGAACTTTTCAGAGAAAATCTCTTTCATAAAAGCTTCATCCATATTGAACAGTTTGATCAGGGCTCCTAGTGTAACGCTGGACATGGTCTTTACGTTGCCAGCTTCCTTGGCTGTTTCCTTTGCGTGTATTGTGATCAGTCTTTTATCATCTGATTTAACTTCTACGTCCGCAAAAGCAAAACCGTCCGGTTTCAATCTTCCAATATGCAGATCTAAGGTTTCCTGATTCAATGCAATGATGCCGTCAAGCACTTCACTGTGACTCTTGACTTTCTCATCGGAAAAGCGGATCTGGAAATAGTTATGTCCTCCCCTGACCCTTGACATGTAGTCTTGAAGCGTGAATATCTGATAACCTCTTTTATGAAGTACCTGAGAAAAAGCGGAAGCCAGGGTATCCATCCCTTGCCCTGCCGCTCCTCCAATTAAAATGTTGTAATCCATTTTTCCACCCCATTTAGTTTTAACTATACTTCAAACTATCTACATCTTCTCGATATCAACAAGCACATTGTCTCCTGCCTCATTTATATAATAATGAATTCTGACAACATCATCTATCATAAGATCCAAATCATCAACCGCTTGAATGACGTTATCATCAACGATATATTGCCTGCCTGCGATAGTATCCGGTACCCCTGTGATCTTAATCTCAAGGATTCCATCATTGCTGATGCCATTGTATCTACCCGTTTCAATCCGGTATTGGGGATTAATTTCTCCCTGGTCGGAATTGTCAAAAAAGAGAACCACATTTCTGCCATAGTTATCTATATAATAGCTGAATATCACATGATCACCTATTTCTACAACTCTTCCATTTGAATCATAAAGCTCAACAGGTATCCAATAATACGCTTGCTGTTCTTCTGATTCGACGACAATAACATGATTATCCATATATTTGGCAACAGTTCCTGTTGCTTGAATCGCATTGGAATCCAAAGGTATGCCAGGCTCATCTGCCTTTACAATAGTTCTTATCTGGTTTTGATTCTCCGAATTTAGGACATACTCAATATCAACTGCAGTATAGTCCATTAAATCTTCAATATAATCAGCTTCTTCATCCATATGCAATTTAAAGACAATAAAACCGTTTATCGTTTCAACTTCAATAAAACTTGGATCAATTCTTCCAATATACACACCTTTTGTCAATAAAACATCCTTTTCTGTCTCTGTGGTCGTTGGTTCAGTTGTGTTGACTGGTGCCTCTGTGCATGATGCCATTAAGAGCATCATGTCCAAACCAATTATTATCAATTTTAATTTCATTTAAATTGCCTCCTATTACAAATAGTACTAATGTTTGCACATACAATTATACATCAATTTATAAGAATAATCAATTAAGGTTGTGATGTTAGTATAAGTTAAGTAGTCGTCCACAACAGTAGATTGTTCATTATATAATTTTTTTTATTCCATAGAGATTAATTGTCTCATCCTTTTCAATGATTTCTCTTAGCTTTTGCCTGCCTCTGCTGATTCTGGATTTAACAGTTCCCAGATTACATGTGAGAATATCCGCGATTTCCTCATAGCTGAAATCATTGATATCCCTTAAGATAATCGCTGCCTTGAAACTATCGTCAAGTTGATTCAATGCATGAATGATCAGCTTCTGATTCTCCTTTTTTTCAAACAACTCTTCAGGTGAGAAGCTTTTATCCTCTATCTCAACCTGAAACTCGTTATGCTCTGTTATTATGGGTTTGTCGATTGACAAAACTGTGACTTTATTTTTTCGCATGTGATCCAGACAGGTGTTGACCACTATTCTGTACATCCATGTCTTGAAACTGGACGCCATATTGAAACTGTCGATATTCTTATAGACCTTAATCAACGCCTCTTGAGATATATCTTCGGCATCTTCTTTATTCTTCAGCATTTTCAGTGCAATATTGTATACAAACCTGGTGTTGTCCGATATCAGTTCTTCGAATGCATCAACGTCACCCTTTTGACTTCTTTTAATCAGTAAGATTTCTTTCTCGTTCAATTTGATCTACCTCGCACTTTATAGATGTTGTTATCGTTAAACCCTTGTTAATCTATGTTAATATATCAAATCAGTCTTAAAAGAAATCATAAGTAATCTTAAAATTTCATTAAATCTTTTTAATCAAAATTTAACGATCAATAAACCCAAATGCCAAGATACAAGAATAACACACCCAAAGCTCCCACTACCAGATCTACCAGCCATAGTTTGCTCCCGGCTTTGTCTATAAATGACACAAATTTTTCTGAGGTTTTTTGCCAGTTGAAGAGTATGTTTAGGGATTTAAGTGATGCAACAGTAATAAAAGCTATGATAATCCATCCTTTTGGGACATAATTGATGAGAAATCCTGCCCATGCCATAATCAGCAAAGCTAGGGCATAAACCAACAACAGGTTTACAGCACCAGTACGCTTTTCTTGAGCATAATGCTTCCTTGCCCACACATATAACTGTTCATGATAGAAAATACCAAAAAACACTTTGATCAATGCTGAGATTGCCAGAATAACACTGACAGCTTTAAACAAATTCATTTCCATTGTTAACCATCCTTTTAAATTAAATATGACTTATAGTCATGTGACTTCATAGTCATATGATACAACAAGGTTATTTTTTTGTCAATGATAAATTTTGAAAATATTTTTTGGCAGAATTTCTGGTAGTTTCACTAAAAAAGTTAGAAGAACAAAAGTAGTATTTTACTTTCGTTCTTCTAACTTATTCATTCTACTATTATTTTATGACTGTCAATCAGTGCTTCTGTTTAATATATTTATAGCCATCCATACCAAGCTCCACAGCGACAAGAACAATGACCACAGCGTATATTGTCTTTAATAAAGTTAGAAGCATCTGCAATACATCAGTCATATCCTGACCGGTCTGAGCCAGTGCAGCTGTCAGACTTTCAATACTCAACAGATCCGGACCTTTGATCATCATGGCAAGAATTACAATTGAAGCAATCGATAGGACCGTTTTGAAAATCTTTGTATAAAGACTCCATTTGCCCATTCGCAGTAGTATGGCATTCATCACCAATGATAAAACCCAAATAATATTCCATGATGGCAGGTATTGCTTGAGTGCCACGTCTGATAAAGCTGAGAATCGTACCCAACCATCTCCACTGGAGTAGGATATGCTAATTTGGTTGGGGTAAAAGTTAAAGATCACCAGCGCAAATATGATTAATACTATATTGACGATAATACCAATACGTTTTACACGATCCTGTTCAGAAACCAATTTGGGCAGCTTATCCGGCGACCAGTCGCTGTCGATTTTTATCTCC
The DNA here is from genome assembly GCA_030694905.1 of Eubacteriales bacterium. Lineage (GTDB taxonomy): Bacteria > Bacillota > Clostridia > Tissierellales > Dethiosulfatibacteraceae > 38-11. The sequence goes on from JAUYTY010000165.1 coordinate 6,559, forward strand.
TCTGACGTTCCAAAACGCTCAACCAGATAAAAAATCGCGGTCACATATCCAAAGGATGTCACTAGACCTGCGATGTATTGAGGAATAACAAGCAGTATTCTTCCAATGACGTTTGCGTCTTGAGACATTGTGACAAAAGATGTCACTGTTCCTATAGTGATTCCTACAAAAGACACAATCAGAACTATTTTCAAAACCAAAACATACAGGTCGTATACATTAGGTCCTATCAAGTGTTTCTCTGTTGTGTTATATCTTGAGGCAACCTCACCCGGAGATCCGAATTTCTTTAGCATATCTTTAATCTGTTGTTCAGTTGCTTCCTCTCCTTTTGTCATTTCATCCAAGTTGTCATACAATATCGTTCTCAACTCATTTTCAATATCTTTTCTATTCTTGCTCCAGATTTTTTGTCCGACTGCATATATATATCTTTCAATCAAGTCCATTTTAATCCTCCTACTCATTTAATAGTTTGTCCGTTATACTGACTACTTTAGACCACTCGTCAGTCAACATCTCTAACATTTCAAGCCCTTCCAGGCTCAACTTGTAGTATCTCCTTTGTCTCGCTTCCTCCAGCTTCCATATGCTTACTAGAAGATTTCGAGCCTCTAGTCTTCTAAGCAATGGATAGAGAGTATTCTGCTCTATTTCAAGGCCCTTGTCTTTCAGTTTAGTTGATAGTGTATAACCATATTCTTCTTCCTTCAGTTGACTGAGCACACTCAGAACCAAGGTCCCTCTTCTTAATTCCTGTATATAGGAATCGAGCAAATTATCTTTATCTTCCATTTCATCACTTCCTTTCCTTCTTGATTTTATTATACTGTACGTCATACACTATTGTCAATATAATTTTATTGTGAATTATAAATTATTTTATAATATAAATTATAATCTAAGTTAGAATCATGTGGCTGTTCAATTCAATTTGAGCTATAATATATACAGAAATCACAGGAGGTGACTGACTATGAAAAGAATTCCAGTGATATTACTAATCGCAGCAATGATAATTACCGGTTGTACTGTACAGACTCCAGTTGCCACACGCCAGCCAACCTCATTAGAAAATGTCGAAAAAGCAGAGTATATCAAAATATCAGCACAGGAAGCAAAAGAAATCATAGACACGGAAGAAAATGTGGCAATTGTTGATGTGCGCACTGCTCAGGAGTATGCTGAGGGACACATTCCAGACGCTATTCTGATTCCAGGGACTCAAATCAGAGACCTTGCCCCTGACCTGTTGCCTGACCTCGACCAGACAATACTTGTCTACTGTCGAAGCGGCAATCGCAGTGAAACCGCTGCAAGAATCCTGATTGATATGGGTTATACTGATGTTATGGATTTTGGCGGCATTCTGGATTGGCCATATGAGATTGTAAAATAAAATACATATTATAAAGGAGATTTATTTTGAATAATGAGAAACTATCAGATTTATTAGGGCATGAGATTTCAGTCGAATCACTGCAGCAGGTAGTTGATTTTTCAGCAAAGCTTTATTACTTCATGGCAAAGAAAATGCTGGAAAAATTAGGTAAGGAAGAAGGAAGCAAAGCCGTTGAAGAAGCCATAATAGAATTTGGCAGATACAGGGGAGAAAAAGTCAAACAGAAGGTGTTAGCCGCTGGACTTGATTTGACCATGCAAAACGAATATAAATTTCACGATTTACCTATTGGCACCACTCTTTGGAATGCGGTTTCTAAAAAGGAAGCTGGCACACAAGTAAGTGAGATTATTCATTGTCCTTTCGGCAAAGTATGGAAAGATATGGATGCGGAAGAGATTGGATTGCTGTACTGTGCAATAGATTATGCCATATGGGAAGGCTATAACCCAGATATTAAGTTCGAAAGAAAAAAATGCATCTTTGAGGGCGACGCAACCTGTGTCATGACTTATCAGGAAAAATGAAAAAATGCGACTGGCAGTTGATGTGAGCTGAAAGTCGCATTTTTTATTTTACATTATTTCATTATATTAGAATGATAGACTGTATTTTGCTAAAGGTGTCTTTTGTATCGCCATACGGCATGTTATTTTCGGATCGACTATCTGGCTGATCTGCAGATCGCATATCAGACTCATGAGCATACAAATTTCATTTGTTGATAAAGGCAATCTTGCACTCAAAAATAGATGCGTCTGGTCTAGCGTGAACTTCACCGCGCTATCCAAATCAATATCACTGCCAATCACATACCAATGGTCTTTCGATTCGACAATCGGCGTTTCAAGCTTTCTATTCTTGATTGTACTCACTCTTACAGTAACTCTACCCCCAACTTCCACACCGCATATACCAACTTCTCCATCAGTCATGACAGCATGCAGATCACCCAAGGCCAACAACCCCCCATCAACATTGACCGGCAGATAAATTCGATTGCCTTTCCTGATGACCTTTGTATCCATGTTCCCGCCATGACAATCCGGTGTTCCGTTAGGCACCGGTTCTCCTGAAGGTGCTACGCCAATGACGCCGATCATAGGGTCTAAAGGAAGCGCAATATTTTCATTGAATAAGGCAAATCCATTCTTAATATAAATAATTTTTGATTCTGAACGGTCAACCAAATGTCCCATCGCGCCCATGTTGGGAACCGCAACCATTACACCCGTATTGCCAACATCGATATCCAGTATTTCAACAACCAAAACATCACCGGGTTTTGCGCCATCAACAAAAACCGGACCCGTAGCCGGGTTGACCGTTGACCAATCAGCACTCTCAAAGAAATCGGTTTCAGACACAATCTGATTGCTGAAGGCATCCATCGTGTCAAAAGCAAACACTTCTCCATCAGCAACATGTTCCACAGCTGGGCTGTCTTTAGACATGGCATAAACAAATTGGTCTTTTGATATGATTTTCATAGTACTATCCTCCATATTTTATTCAATTATATTTTATCATGTTAAGGTCATATTTTATATGAAATGCCGATAATAAGAACTCGGCAGCAAGTAATTGCTGCCGAATTATAATCGTTTCACATGGGACCGGCTTTTAGAATGCTTGGTTCGATGTCTTTAAATTTATTGAAATTCTTCTTGAATTTTTCCGCCAAATTCATAGCGGATTCATCATAGGCATCTTTATTCTGCCAGGTGTTTCTGGGATTCAACATACTATCAGGTACCCCAAGACAAGTTTTAGGAACCTCGAAACCAAATATTGAGTCAGTCCGATAATCAGCTTTTATCAGATCACCATTGATAGCAGCACTCACAATAGCTCTGGTGTCAGGAAGGCTAATTCTCTGCCCCGTGCCGTAAGCACCGCCTGTCCAACCGGTATTGACCAGATAGACCTGAACACTGTGTCTCTTTATTTTTTCACTCAATAGATTCGCATAGACCATGGGATACCTTGGTAAAAAGGGTTCCCCGAATCCAGTCGAAAACGTGGCCTGTGGCTCTGTAATGCCTCTCTCGGTGCCAGCCAGCTTGCTGGTATATCCTGAAAGAAAATAATAGATTGCCTGTTCAGGTGTCAGTTTTGCAACAGGAGGCATGACACCAAAGGCGTCAGCTGTTAAAAATATTATGGTGCTTGGATGTCCCCCGATTCCAGGAATTACCGCATTTGGTATGTAATCGATTGGATAGGCAGCCCTTGTATTCTCTGTCATGAAGTCCGAATTATAGTCCGGTGTCCTAGTCACCTTGTCGAGAATCACATTCTCCAAAACACTCCCAAATCTTATAGCTTCCCATATCTGAGGCTCATGCTTTTGTGAAAGATTAATGCATTTGGCGTAACAACCACCCTCGAAATTGAATATGCCATTGTCAGACCAACCGTGTTCGTCATCGCCAATCAACCTTCTATCCGGATCTGCTGACAGGGTTGTTTTTCCAGTTCCTGAAAGTCCAAAGAACAAAGCTGTCTCTCCATTCTCACCGATATTGGCTGAGCAATGCATCGGACAGATGTCTTTCAATGGAAGCAGGAAATTCATCGCTGTGAATACCGATTTCTTCATTTCTCCGGCATAGTATGTGCCGCCAATAATGATCATTTTCTTCTCAAGATTAAGCAGTACAAATGCCTCGGAATGTGTATGGTCCGCTTCTTTGAAAGCGTTGAATCCAGGAGCGCATATCATTGTGAACTCTGGCTCAAAATCAAGGAGCTCTTCACCATCGGGTCTTAGAAGCATCTGATGTATGAAGAGATTTTGCCAAGCAAACTGATTGATGACTCTCATTGGTATTTGCGAATCCTTGTCTGTCCCCGCAAACCCATCGAATACATATAAATCTCTTTCTTCCAGATAGGCTGCCAGTCGATAGTAGATATGCTGGAAATCCGTTTCACTCATGGGCTGATTGGTTTGCCCCCAGTCTATTTCGTTGTGAATAGTGGGTGTATCAACAATAAAACGATCTAAAGGAGAGCGGCCGGTGTACTTTCGAGTCTGGACTGTCAAGGCCCCATTGGAAGCCAATACCCCTTCTTTCTTTTTTAGTGCTATTTCAACTAGTCGGGCAGGTGGAAGATTCCTGTAGATGTCTCCCACATTTATGATGCCCATTTTTGCCAAAAACTCTTTCTCGTTCATATTTTCCCCTCACTTTAATAACATGCAACTGATCCATCAGTCCTTGATTCGGTACCGCCAAATAATACCTCTCCATTTGTGATGATTATTTCACCCCTGCCAAAACCACCAGTCGTCGTGGCTATGGTCATTTCATGTCCACGTGCTTCAAGTGCGTTTACTAGATAAGTTGGAAAATTTGGTTCCACTGTGAATTTCTTGCCTTCTGTCCATTGCCATCTAGGGGCATCCAAAGCCATTTGTGGATTTAGATTAAAATCTATCAGATTCATCACTACCTGCAGGTGTCCTTGTGGCTGCATATACCCGCCCATGACACCAAAAGGGCCAACAGCTCTATTATCCTTGAGAATGAACCCCGGTATGATAGTGTGATAAGTCCTTTTTCCAGGCATCAGACAATTGTAATCATCCT
>JAUYTY010000170.1 GCA_030694905.1 Eubacteriales bacterium
GTGGTGTCCTCAATACCTATATCAGAAGTAACATAAATAGTATCGTTTGACTCACGATACAATTTCGTCGTTTTGCTTGCACTATTTTCGGACGATGACCTATATAGGTAATAGTAGTTTTCCGTGGTTATATCCTCAGCGATATTTCCCTCGCCATAGAATACAGAGAAATTGATTGTTTGACTAAACTCTCTTTTACGCAATATGTCTCCTCCGATTGCGCTGATAGAGCTGTCTATCGTCAGAATATTAGAGGCAGTGATCAAGTATAATTCTCCCGAAGCTGGGAGATACCATGACCCTTGACAAACACCTGAAGGAGCATAAGAACGACATGACCTAGCCGCATAGTTTTGACTCGTACCGAAGTGAGCAATAATCTTAGCTGTATTGCCGTCCCCGTCAAGGTCGTTAGGAGCATTGTTGTAATTCACATTTGTAAGAGTGGGAACATCAGACAAAGAGGGAGACCAGCGTTCTTTCCATTGATTTTTAGCAAGGACCTTGATCGTTCGATTTGTGTTTTGCAAGATTACTCCAATACCTATTTTACCTGAAGATGCGTAATTTGCACGAGTAACATAACTCAGATCTGAACAAAGAATATCCCCGACAACAGCCCCGCTGTAATCAATACCTTTTTTACCAAGCAATCTTCTTCTAAGCATCGGTTTTAATGATATACTTGTTAGTTGCTGAAATGATATTGATTTCGACTGATCCCCCTGCCGGTACGCTGATTGAACTGATGTTTGCTCCGTCTCCTTTTTTCGATTCGAATGGTGCCGAGGTCGGCAGTGGTTGCGTTATCGAGCCTCCTGATGTGTTGTAGAGCTTTATATGCAAGTCAAACCCTACCTGAAGGGCCGAGGCAAGAGAGAGCGTCGTTGCAGTCGTTACAGAAGCAATTACGAGCCTTTTTGAGACAGGTAGGGAGGCAAGTGTAGTCACAGTATTCTGACCGTAAAAGAAGTCATCAATAGCGTAGGGTAAAGCGTTCCATGCCGTTGATCCATCACCTACTTTGAACCTTCGAGTATCGTTCTCAATCCCGATCTGCCCTGTTTCCAAGACAGGATTTACGGCAGCCCAATTCGCCGCCGTGTTAATCCTTTGCTTATGTATCGTACTGACTGTCTTTAGAGCCATCTTAGTTACCTCCGTCTAGAATGAGAGTATCTGTTTTGTATATCAGGTCTGCCGAGTCTGAAAGAGCTGTTGAAGCTTTTGCACTAAAAGCTGTGTCAAACCTTGCTTGAGTCCAATATAGATTTGTGCCCTCTGCAATATGCGAGGTTGTCAGGGTGATTGCACCAGTCTGTCCATTCACAGAAAGCACGGCATCGGTTGGAGTCTTCAGCTCAACCCAGTTGTCCAAATTTGAATATGGGGCTTGTTTGAGGATAAATGACTTGTTTAAATCTGATCTGACGCATATATCACCTTTTTCCGCTCCAGATAGTGCAAGCATAGCAGCCTGGGATGCAGCTTCAAAAACATCTGTTAAGGCAATTGCAGGGATCAGAGAGCTGTCTATCTTTCCGTCCGCAGCAACAACAACGACATTGCCGACTGCGTTTCCGACATTCTTTGAAGCTGCAGATCCGGCATCGGTTACTTTCGAAAGTGTAATTGCAGGGATATCACTTGCCTCAAGTGCGTGAATAGCTGTTACTCTACCTTTTGCATCGACAGTGATTTTTGTTGCCACTCCTGCAGCTACGACATTAGCAAGCACTGCAGACAGTGTCACATTTGCAGAGCCATCAAAATTAACTGATCCTGATGCATCTCCTCCGAGAGAAATCTGACGTGTAGAGGCAAGCTTGTCAGCGGTTTTTGCTTTATCAACATAACCCGCTGCAGGATCTATTGTTGCAAAAACGGCTTTTGTCATATCTCCGACTGTGACGATATCTTCTGAAGTAACAATCTGTTTCCAAACTGCAGCTCCAGGAGTGTTGTCTGTTAGCAAAAATCCTTTTTTTGAGGCCGTATTTAACCAAACAACACCTAGGTCATAAGTACTATCTGTTGTGGCAGGGTTTGTTGTTTTGATTACAGCAGGGTTTGCAGATGCGTAAGGTAAAGCGTTCCATGCGGTTATTCCATCTCCAAATTTAAACTTTTTGGTATCTCTCTCCATTCCCATTTCACCGGCTAGGAGAATCGGATTTGTGGATGCAAAATTGGCCGCGGTATTGTTACGGGTTACAAGTCTTGCATTTAGTGTTTTATTTGCCATTTTTTAGTTTCCTCCATTAATTATCTCAATGTCAATTTCATTTAGTGGTTCATACTTCAAATTTTCTTCATCCCAACGAAATGATCTGTTTCCAGTCATATCAATGTAGAGTACATCTATTTTCCCTAGAGATGGGAATTCATTATGATCTAGGTATTGTTGAATTTCAGATGGTTTATCAAGCATTTCTTCAACTCCGGAGAGCCTTGTTTCAAGTTCAATAAATTCATGTGTGAGATCCTTGCCCTCTGAAACTACACCGGTATCAACATACCTTTGTAGCTGATCATCGTACTGGTACCAGGTCTTTGTATTGGAATGAATGAATGGGCTTCTCCCATCAATGCCAACTCTAGGTGGTATTGAGGGATTATCTGAAACAATAGGTTCAGATAAGAAAGTGTTGTCGTTAACAATTACTTGCTTTACTGAAGCTTTATCTATGATATTTATTTGTGTCATAATACTATTGAAAAGTCTGTTTGTTGCTCTTTAACAAATACATCCATTCTTCCATCAGAGAATCTCTCATCAGGAAATGAAACATGTATTTTTCTTCTTACATTACCACCTCGGCCCCAATTGAATTTATTCACATAAATATTTACAGAAGAATCAATTATTTCACAGTGTGGGCTTAATATCCCATTATTACAACCGACCTTATAAACATTACCTCCGGGAGTATAATATTGCGCTTCCCAGTCCACTTGAGTATAAGGTATTGGAACATTATCTGCATCTGTAATTGTCAGAGTCAGGATAAAATCACTACCATTATTGATCTCTTTCATTTTTTATGATATTTTCTGTTGCACTTATGGCAGCCATCGTAACCAAACATCTTTCTTGCAATTAATTGTGATATCCAAGTATGGTATCCGGCAGAAGCCATTATATCCACATTACAGTTTGTTTTCAAATCTGATACTCTATGTATTTCTTTTGATTTAGGATTATGGTTCAGGATATACCTGAACCCAATCCATTCTAATAGTTTACTCCGTTTCATGCGAGAAACTTTTTTTAAGCTTATCAAAATTCTGGTAAGCGAAAATTACTATTCCGATCCATACCAAAAGAGTGATAATGGCCACTATTCCCAGAAATGCATCAGGGGAACTGACCGATTTCCCGATATGGAATCCGGCAATTGCTGCCCATGTAGCTGTAATCATTGATATTACACACAAAAAGAAGAGAGCAAATCCAACTAATGCTGAGTTTTTTCCAATTAAGATTTTGTTCATAACGATTTTTTTAATTTGTTAATAATCAATATATATGTAATCTGAAGTTGACCAGTTTCCTGTATTTTCAATTAAGTAATGCCCGTTAAGTGCAAGAGTATTACCATCAAAAGAGTCATAATAATTACCACCAAATGAGTCATACCAGATAGAGCCTGTCTTACCACTGATGTATGCATCATATGGAGAATTTTCATCAAACCCGAAATATTGTACTTCAGCTCTGGCAGAAGGGTTTATATAACCGCATTGGCCATGTACGAGTTCTCGGCTGTGTTCACTTCCTGCACGATACTCAATGTTTGTTCTTCCGGATCCGTCCGGGTATTGAAAATACCTTACTTGTCTGTTATATTTAACCGAATATTCACCATCACATGAATATCCCAGTGCCCCTGTGTTTCCACATAACTGACCATTGTTTACCCACTCAGACCATGATCTAACCCAACCGCACATACCATCAATTTTTTGTCTTCGTTCAGGCCCATTGAACCATTCTGTTGATGTTGATGTTGGCGTTGATGGCCAAGAGTACACCTTTCTCACTTGCAGATAATCAACATATTCATATGTTTGATTATCGCATGCACCATTGTCATAGTCCTCATTATCAAGGAGAGTGATATTAGTAGGGTATTGAACAACTCCGGAAACCTGATGCTGTTCTCCTGATTCAAAGTTGTATGTTGTAATACCTGTTCTTTTATCATTTACATAGTCATATATCCATGAAGTTGAATAGTTTGTAACATAGTCTTTATCTTCAAACATATCACCATCTCTAACTTCGTGGGGTTCATATTGTGACCATGTGTATAAAGGGACAGCATTTCTTCTCCTGTACACAGGTAGATTGTCATATTGCCAGTTGTAATATTCATAACTGATTACTCCTTCTTCATAAAGGAATGGACCATTTTTATCAACATCTGAGTATCTATAAACTATTTGTTTTGTCCTTATATGTTGGTTATAAGTCCAAACATTTGTGATGTTTACACCATCTTCCCGGATCTCAATATCTTCTCCATATAATACAGTATTATCCGAGAAAGTATACATTGGGGACACCATTTTCTTTCTGTAGGAATTGTTTGAATAATAGAACCATACTCCCGGATCAATATGTGTTATTTGAGCTGTTTCAATATGTGTTTGAACATTACCAAAGACACGAGATGTTGTATTGTTTTGGTAAGCAAATTCGGTATAAGGAGTTGATGTTCTCGAACGATTAGGCAGATAATAGTACCATCCTGAATATTGTACTCCTGTAGTTGTATTTATCAGTCCAGGGTATACCTTAATGTCACCCAAGTAAATTTCTTTTACCCGAGTAGCCCCTTTAAAAAGGTCTTTAATATTATCTATCCCTTTTTTTAGCATTAAATGATGTGATAGAATGTATTCGGATCCTTATCTGAAATCGAGGCATAATCAGCGTTTGATCCTGTCCATACTTTGTATTGTGTTGAATTTGTGCTTATAATAGCTCGATCTAATCTTGTTCTATCGTTAGTAGACAAGGGATAGATGAATGTTTCTGTAAAATCAGAAAATCTCTTTGCTGACATTACACCAAAAGTAGGATAGGAAGAATCAGAGATTTCATCGATAAGATTTGCCAGATCATTGCCGTAGCTTATATTTACTTTTATATTGTAAAAGTTAGCTATTGATTTGTTTTTGCCATTGGCCCAAATCTTTACAACAGCATCTTGAACAAATATTCTGACATCCAGTTGCTCACCAGAACCAATGCATTTTATTGTTGCATCTGCAAATGCACCGGATGTTAAAAAAGCTTGGCCAACCCATGTGAATGGTCCTGCATCAACTTTACCGAATCCACGAAGCTCGATATTGATATAGTCAGCAGTTGCTGTAGAAGGAATTAGTGTTGTAATTAGCATTCCAACGCTTAAGGGTGAAGCAAGGACCCTGTATTCGTTAACCAATTTTGTGAGAACTGTTTTCTGAGATGTTGTTACATGGAAGCTAGAATTCTGAGAATGATCATAACCAACTTTCCCTCTATCGCCTCTATATGCAGTTTGTGCTGTTTCTCCAAGTTTTACTCCTATTCCTGAACCCGTAGCGATTTCTGCACCATTAAAAGTAAGTTTTTCACTAGAAGTGCCCAGGGCTGAAAGTACAGCGAAATTATCATGAGCATGGGCCATTGTTCCGATTGCAGATGCCAGAATCTTATTATATATAAAGTTCCAGATTGCACCCCAAGAGAACTTTTTCCATACCTGTTGAAAAGGGGATTGAACAGGGAAAAGAAGGTTATCATCCGGCTCCGCTGAATCAAACTCAACCAGTCTGGGAGCTAAAAAAAAAAGGCCGGTTGTCGGTATGTCAATTTCAAGATTTTCAGGCAGAGGATCCATTGATCTGAATACATTCAATAATCCAGTGTCATTTGCCATCCTATAAGTGAATGTAAATGATTTCATATCTTCCTGGGATGTGTCTTCTACTGATGACTCTGAAATTGTAATTTTCTTTAAGACTCCGGAAGCAAGTTTAAAGACTGAATGTGAGCGCAGGAGATCAAAAAGCCATTGTGATTCAAGCTTCGGTATCCATCCACTGTTCTTTTCAAATTTTCTGATAGTTTTACTAGGCAATTGAACACTCAAGTCATCGTATGAACCAGTCAGATATTCAATTTCTGGAACAAAGCTCGATTCACCTGTAAGAGCTGCAGTATCTATTCCTCCAATACTATTTAAGAAGATATAATATTCGTCATTGCATTCTTCTTGCCGGTAGATATATCTCTGAATGTATGTAAGCCTGGTTCCTGTTAAAGATTCAACAAAAACGTCATAATATCCATACTTTTCACCGGGAATAAGACCCATTATATACGAGAACTGCATATTATATGAATAGCAATTCCCTGATGCAATATTATGTAAAGTGTGGATTACAGATGTTCCATCTTTTAAATGGAATCTGACTTTAACAACAGAGTTTATTGTTGAGTAATAGGAAAGCCATTCAGGTTGATTAAATGCTACTTTCTTTACCTGTGGCTGCCAAGTAAGCCAGTTGGCTGTCAGAAATAATCCTGGCGTTTCTGTAAGGTTTTCAACACCTGCCTTTATAGCTGTGAACTCAACTGTTTGTCCGTTTATGTTTGATTGAAATGTCTTTACTATCTTCGTTTGTCTATAAATATCACCTGACGGTAGTTGTGTCGTAAGTTTCCCATTTATTACCTCTTTTACATCAATAACGATTCTGCCTTCAGGATTTGGTTGATAGGTTTCATCAATAAGTACAGTCTCCCCCTGAGAGAGAATAAATCTCACCTCAGAGGAAGCTGCAATCTCAAATCGTTTAAGATTTGAGGAAAGAGAAAGAGTATCAGGATGTGTAATTATTGTTGCCATACATGTTCAAAATTATCTCTATAGCAACCTGAAACAAAGGACACTTTTTTTATATTTGAACTGCTTTGAATCCCGATATCAGAGTTTTTTCATAAATGAAAGGATTCTGGTTATATAACTTGTAAGCGATAATTTTAATAGTGTTTTGCTGACTGTAGTAAGTTTCTCCGGATTGAAACTGTGATATTGTTGGAGGTGGAATATATTCAAAGCTGTTTTTCCCGGGTATATCATCCCCAATGTAATCCCATGTATAGCTCTCCCACTCTTGAGTATCAAACTCTGCCAGAAGAGAGTCAATATTGCTTTGATATTCCCAGGTATAATCTTGAGATAGGAATGAAACCTGAATATCTACCATCTCAGGAGAGAGCTTTTTCAATAATATGTACTTACTGACTGTGTTTGTCAGTCTTTCTCCAATATTATAGGATAATTCTTGCAATAACACAGGTTGTCCCTTTATCAGTTTAGGTCGATCCATTTTAAGAGATAATAGATCTTCTATTAAAAAATCAACCTTGCATTCAGCTGATATCCCGGAGTTCATCAAGTATTCATTCCATCCCTTAAAAAACAATTGATATATAGATTGTGGGGTTAGGTCGTAATCATAGCAAATATTCCCCAAGTTATTGTATCGTTGTGTTGTTCCAACATAGTATTTACTATCAATATTTGCATCGTAATCAGACATGCCGGCACAAAGTGCTATCATTATTTTTAGATCTGCACTTGATCCTTTTTCTTTATATGAAGTGTTCATGTGCCTTGTCTGCCCTATGTATGGACATACAATAATAATTTCTTTTGAACCATTCACTCCCATTTTTAGCTCTACCATTGTTGGCATAACATCAGGCGAGATGTATTCTTTTGCAGTCAGCCTTTTGGTGTAGTGCCTGAAATAGTTTGTTCCGAGTTTGTTTATTTGAACGCTTGATGTTCCGGGCTTTCTTAAAACTTCGTAGTATTCACCTGTGGATTGTCTGAATATGAAATTGTACTTCCATGCGTTGTTCCGAAACTCAAATTCATTAAGTGATGCAATATGTGTGTATTTATTTGCTAAATCAAAAAGAGTCTCCATTGCCGGTTGCGCTCCTTCCAACGATGTTTCAGATTTGATATCTACTTCCTGTGGTTCTGAGAAGATGTATTTTTCAGAACCATCAACCTTTCTGGATATATCTTGATCTGGTACTGATTTAACAGCTTCATTCAATGGAATTATATCAACTGTTTTGCTCTCTGGAGTAATGAAGCAAAAGCATAAGAATTTTAATTCCAAAAATTTAATGAACTCAGCAACTGAACAGGAGGGTACTAAATCACCATAGTTTAATGAACCTTTACATATAGAGTCAGCAGTATTGTTAATCAATACAATCTGCGATAAAAAGCCATCACGAAATGGATTCTTCCTCACAGAATAACCATACTCATAAAACAATAAATCAATTGCCTTGTGCAACCAAAGAAAAGGTGTAATTCCATATCCGTCAGGTACATTTACTGCCTGATTTTCATAATAAATCCTCCTTGCAGACCATTTAAGAGGCCAAGGATCCTGATTTGATTTTGTGTCCGGGCCATTAAGTAATGAATATTTTCCTTCATTCAGATTGCAAGCAACGGGAAACATAGTGAAATCATCTATAATTTCACCTGTCATGCAATTAAAGATATGTTCATAAATGTTTTGAACAGAGCTGAACTCGTTTCTATTTTTCTTAGAAAACACTTCACTTAGGCGAACATCTTTAATCTGTGTATAAAAATCACTTTCATTTAGCATTAAGGCTGCTATTGTCCCTGAATTTTTCTGTACATTCTCAATTACCAATTTACCTGATTTACTTATTGCGGATGTTTCTAATGTTGCTGATATTTTTCGTTTAAATTGTTTCGTGTGTCCAGGTCGTGAAGCATGGCCAAGCACACTGTTATTTATATCTGCTTCAGGTAGTGTTACCGGTATACTTTGGGTTCCTTCATCTGAGAAGAAAGGTGATTTCTGTTCAATCGATATTGAGAAGTCTGAAGGGAGTACCATTTCTCCGGATTCTGTTATAAGTCTCATAAGCTGCCCTCCTTTTTCATTCTATTAAGTAACTCCTGTGATGCGTTCACATCAGAAAGTAAAACATAGCCTTTAAATGGTTTTTCCTTTAATGCCCTTATCTCTGCAATGAGCGTTTTCATCACCAAAACCATTTCACTATTATCTGCATCAGGAGGTGTTGTATATCCACCTGAAGCAAACTGTTTCGGTGGGCTGTGCATGGAATATTTACTGACTCTTTGCCTTTCAAGAGAAGCGAATATCAACGGATTCGATCTTACCATTGCAGCCGGAGCTACCCACTCATTTGCGTGAACAACTCCGACTGCTTTTTTATCTGATAAGTCACGAGTTGTGAATCCTCCGTCTGAGTATCCATTAACAGACATTGAAGGTGCAGAATCGGAAGATGCTACAGTTTGATTTTTAATTGCATTACGTTGTGCAACGATTGTTGCAATAGACATTGAAGTAGTCAGTCCTATGAAAGCTGCGGCAACAGCACCTGCTATAGGACCAAGTTGTGCAAAAGCTTGTATTCCCGCCAGAGCTCCTGCAGAAATTGTCTGAGCGATCTTAACAACCATATCCATATCGGCATATCGCTGTTGTAGTTCAAGTTTTTTCTTTTCATACTTCTGCTCTATCTCTGCCCTAGCATCAGCTGAATCACCATATAAAGCTAGTTCTCTAGCTTTTTCTTGTTCAAGTTTAGAGTATTGCCTTTCTTGAAGTTGTGAAAAGAATTCAGCTGCAGATTGCACAACGGCATTAACTCCTTTTGCAATATCTTCAGCAGATTCTAGCTTTAGTTTCTGTACACTATACTCATATTCCTCCTGAGTGATCATTTGAAGTCTGAGCATTTCATTCAGCTTGCCCAACTCTTTTTCCTTCCGGGCTTTCCAACTCCTTTCTGAAAAGTCATTCCTGACAACCTCTGAATCTTTAAGTAATTGGTTATAGTTATCCCAAAACGCTTTGTCTTCTGCTGTTTCAGGAGCAATCTCCTCTTTAGCCTCTTTCATCTTCAACAACCATTTGTCCATAATGGCCATTGATTCTTTTATTTTCTTCAGTGATGAGTCTGCTAGATTTAATAAGGCTTCATAATATGCACTTTCAATTGTTGTGTTATCCTTATTGAATTTAATATACAAGGCATTGCGCTGATTTAAGAAGCTTATAGTTTTCTCATTCATTAGAGCTTCAAACTCTTCCTTTTTCATGCCGCTCTCCAAGTACTTTTTCTTGAGCATTATTTCCTTCTCTCTTTCCTGGCGATCTAATGTTTCCAGTTCTTTTTTGAACAGTTCTTCCTTCAGTTTTGCTCTTTTCTCGGCTTCTTCATTCAATCTTTTCCTTTCTGCTTCTGCAGCTGATTCTGCATCTGCTTTCTCCTTTAACTCTCTAGCTTTTCTTTGAGCTTCTGTTTCACCGGCACCAGTTTGTTTATCTTTTGGCACGACAAAAGCGAATTTGTTTTCTGTTTTGGCAATATCAGACAACATTTTGTTGTACTCATTTGCAAATTGTCTGAATGGTCTTATTTCGAAATACTTATTTACGCTTCGAAATAAATCATTTACAACATCGTTCCATTGCTTACCTTGTGCAATTGATGTTGTAAAATTTGTAGCATATATCCTGGCGACATCCTCACTAAGTTTGGCTTCCTTCATCAATGTTTTAACAATATCCTCATAGTAATTTGCCTGCTTGGATAATGATTCACTTGTCACCTTTGATATGGCGGCTTCTTTTATCTTTAACCCAATGGATTGTTCTATTGATGTATTAATTGCTTCCCTTGCCAGTTGAATATCAGTAAGATTTCCCTTTTCATCAATTAGGTGTGAAATATATGGTCCATAAAGCTCAATAAGTTTTGATAATGCTGTTTTATAGTTGTCCGAACCTATTACTGATTTCTCCAATATTGCCAATAGATCTCCTGCTTCTCGTTTGGTCTTTTGTGATTCTGCATAATACTCTTTTGTTGCTTTTGTCAAATCTGATTGATAAGTAATCAGTTTAAATAATCCATATCCCAGTGCTGTTACTGCAGTTATTATTGCACCTAATCCAGATGCTGAAAATGAAGCATTAAACATTTTCCATGCAGCTGCTGCACGTATAGTATTACCCTGTAACACTGCCATTGATGCAGACCAAGCCAGAGAAACTAGTCTTGCAGATGTCATCAATGTGCTTCCAATTGCCACTATTGCATTCCAACTTTTCACGACTACAATTGCAGCTGCAAAAACCATTGCGGCATAAATAAACTCCTTGTTTATGCCCATTATAGCCTTAAGGAATAAAGTTGAAGCGTTGGTAGACTTGAGAAATGCCGGTGAGAGTTTTTCTCCAAGTTCGATAACCTGGTCTTTGAATTTCTTTCTTGCTTTATCAAGTTGTGCTTGCATATTCTCATTTTTCACGTTGTATTCACGTGTGAGATCAGTTGCTAGAGCAAACTCTTTATTTGATAAACTTTGTGCTTCTCTAACTAGGTTAATATTTGTAGCCATAGCTGACATTACAGAAACTGCACGAGCACCATCGAGGCCCATGTCCTGAAATATTGGCACCAGAGAGGCAAACCCCCCTTTCTCATTTAGTGATGTAAGCACTTTCAAAATTGCTTCATTCACATCTTTCCTAAGTAATTCAGAGAATGCAGACACCTCCATATTTGCCATATTTGCAAATGTTGTGGTATCGGAAAACATCTTCATTAAGAACTTTTGGAATGCAGTTGCACTCATTTCAACCTTTTGGCCTGTTTGATCAAGTGCAGAAGCAAAACCTAGTACATTTTGTATTGACATACCAGATTGATAAGCTACACCAGCTATCCTCTGTGTAAAATCTACCAGGTATTGTTCTTGTGCGGTTGATGCTTGTCCCAATGCGTTTATTGCAGATCCTATTGAAAGAAATGATTTCTCGATTCCGAGCATCTGAGTCAACTTGAATACTTCTGCAAGCTTTCCGATATTCCGGATAGCTCCTTCTCCCAGGTCTTCACTAAGGGCTACATTTATTTGATTTGCAGCTCGAACAAACTCCAGTACATTTTCCTTTCCTTCAATGCCTAGCTTTCCAGCATCTCTGGCCAATCCATTAAGTTGTTCTCTACTTGTCCTGGTACTAATTCGTTTGAATTCATCATTGAGCCATACAACTTCTTCACGTAGGAGCCCGGTTGTTTTCATAACATCTGAATAGACATCATCATTTTTTGCAGCTTCTTGTGCTGCTCCTCTCAATGCAAAGGAAATACCCGTAATTGAAGCCACTGCTGCAGTAGCCATACCAAAGTATTTGTTGAATGAATTGCCGGCACGAGATAACCAGGAGTGAGTCTCTCTTACACGACCATTTAACTGATCCAACCTATTCCTGACAAGATCCAGTTGTTTAGACTTTGTAATGAATTCTTGAGTTCCCGGTGCCAACTGTCGTATTTCATTTCGAAGTGCTTTTGATGTCTTTTCCAGGGATGTGATTGATGATGTATTGAGGTTCCTCAGTACGGTGTTGTAATCATATGTTTGCTGTCTGATTCTTCTCTGTGTTGCCTCAATTGACTTTAACTCTCTGTCAAGTTCCTTAACTCTCTTGTTGTCTCCCATCTTTCCGGCTTCATTCAAAGCCTCTCTTACTTGTTTGGCTTTAATTTTCAGTCCATCAAGTGCATTCTCGGCAGCTTTTGAGTTTAACGTAACTACCGGCTCATATCTCTGTGTGTTGTTCCTTCCCATATTAATTAGTTGAAACTCGATTTACAAATTCTTTATTTTCAATAAGTGAGATGGCTTCCATAGCTTTTTCTCCATACCTTTCAGCCATGATATACCCTAGTTTTTTTACCTCATTATAAAACTGTCTGGAGTACCATGGTTTTGCTATCCTGTTTGATTGACTAACTTTTTCAATTGGCACTCCTCTGCCGACTCCCATATCTGGGAAAATTCCGTAATACAAAAAAGCGAACACGATTTTAGAAGCGTCTCCGGAAGCATCAATATGCACCTGTGATGTAAAGGATCTCAAGAGTTCTCCGGTATCAATTATATTAAGCCTTGATATTTTTGAAATCCATCTTTGAATCACAATCTCAGCCCATTGTTGAAGTATTTCAATTGTTGAGATTTCGGTCATGATGAAAGGTCTATATCCATTCTAAAAGTGAGAAGTATTTCATAGCCAAATGAATCTATGGCAGTCCTTTTGTTGTATGGGATTCTTGAATAATCAAGCCCTTTGATAATATCATTATCAGCATCTCTAATTAAAATTTTGAGGATTTTCTTAACTAACTCAAATGCCTTTTTAAATTGTTCGGTTGGACTTTTCTCTGGATCCTGTACCATCACCCACAGAGGGATTGAATAGGTGTCTAGAGGGCCAGCATCTACAGCTATATTTCCCATAGACCGATCCTCAATTACCAGGCATGGGAAGTTTGTGGTCCTTATATTTTCAAGCAAAGCAATTACGCCATCATAACCCTCTGCAGTCTGTATGTGAAAATCAATTTCAATATTGTTAAATTCTTCCAACTCAGGAAGGATTGATTTGAGGTAATTACTTGTTATCATACTTTTTTAGCTGTAGTATAAATATTATTCAAAGAGTGCATAACTGCATGAACTTCAGATGTTAGAATTTCGGTATTTTTCCCAGGTTCATTTTTATTAAGCACTGAGAGAATTTCATGTAGTACTTCTGCCGGGCTTTTATCTGCAGATGGTTCTTCATTATCTTTCAATACTTCAGGGTATGTCTGTTTCAAGTAATCTTTGGCACCACACCACCAAATTGTTATCGCATTTACTTCTTCCGGTGCAATCCTTTTAATCTTTTTTCCTGTCAGCTCTTTGTACATATTCAGTATCATGGATATGTCTTTTGTGCTTTGATATCTAGAGAGGTATGCATCAGCAAAGTAAAATGATTTAAAACTTACTCCGTGAAGTTTTGAGTTCACTGATAGGATAGGGGACTCCGGGAGGCCAACTGTTTCAATCATGAATGCAAGTTCTTCACATGCCTGCCTTACCATCCACACAGGCATCCAGAACCTTCCTGCTCCTTTCTTTTTGAATAGATATTCAGCTACCGGTGTGTTTTCGTCCATACCTGGTTTTATCAGTGGATGTATACCAGTTATTCGACATAGCAAGTCAAATAGTACTTCCTCTCTTGAAAGATTCTTCAAAATCAATTTTGAAAGAATTTTAAGATGTTCTCTAGTTACTGATTCCCATTTTGTGGGATACTTTAAATCAATTATCATAGCATTGAGAATATTGGTCTGTCGTTATCTGTGTTGTCGAGTGCTTGTCCTTCAGGAGAAGAGATGAATGTTTGGAAGGTATTTGGATACTTCATCATATATGAACATGCTTTTATTACATGAACTCTCCCTGATGGTAGATCATTCATACTCATAGCACAAATGGCATATTTAATCAGATTGATAACATACTTTTCATGTGTACTAATATTCTCTCTGTCTCTAATTTTTTCAATTATTTCACTGCAGTAGTCAGCTGACAGGTATGAAGATATTTCTCCCATCAGTGCCAGGTTAAAATTTGGATATAGCTTCTGAAAATCTGAGTAGCTTTTCGGGTATTGACTAGCTACACTAGGAGAGTATTGAGCATATTCTTTAAAGTCGGAATAAGTACTTATCAGACCGGAAGTTATTTTTTCAAACTGAGGTGTCACTCTCCAAATGTCTTCATACTTTTCAGAGGATAAAAGATATCTGATTAATGTGTCAATTGCATTATCTACTCTTTCTTGCAATGAGTTTGTAAGAGCTTTAACTCGAGCCGTTGATGCCGGGGCCATAGCTTCTGAGTTGTGTACTGCAAACCCTGACTGAGTAAGCACTAAATCAAGATCTGGTATTGCTCTGATAAAGCCGGTCAATGATATTATCCGTTCGCACTGGATAAATAAGCTTTTATCTTCTTCTCTTTTCTCATCCAGTCTGTTGTGTAGTTCTTCAGATAGGATATTCTCTGTAAGTTCATTTTCCACAACATTAAACATATCATCTAAAGAAGTGATATCATGTTTTATAGTTATAGCCGGCAGGTATTTCTTAACCTGTAAAAAACTTTCGATTATCATATTATGCTTTGTTGTTATTCGATTCTGTTTTACCTGATTTTGCTTTATCAAGAGTTGTGAAGATGTACTCAGGAACTACTACTGTGATGTCTTTATCCCAGTTATTTATCTTCTTGATTATTTTCACAACCCTCAATGACCGGTCAATGATAGGCTTCATAAGAGCTTGCTTCATCAGAAATAGTTCCCTTTTGTCTGTTCCGGAGAGAGAGCCTGAACTTTTACCAGGAGTGGCACCAATTAAGTTAGGATGTACACCCATGGCATAACACATTATGTTTGCTGCTGTCTCAATATCTGTAATGTATTCCCCTCCTTCAAACTTGTTATCAATAGGTTCTATCTCTATCCATTTGTTTTCAAGAGCAGATGATCCAGACATCACGTAATCTTTGAGAGCAAGGATTGATTTATTAGCATTTACAGAGCCTGTTAGAAAATCATTAAATTTTGTTTTTTCTTCATCAACTCTCTTTTTTATTGCTTTGAAATCAGACCGGTCAATTCCCTCTTTCTGAAAAATGTCGTCGAAGTATTTTTGAGATATGTAGATAATGAATTTCACTCCCAGGTTATTTTTCATTATCGCCTTTTTCAATTCAGGAATTGCGATTGAGTGATCATACCACCCAGATTGAAATATGGAATACCATTCAGGAAGAGAATAATATGGTCTTCCGGGAGAAGGCATATATACAGGGTATACCATCCTTTCTTTTTTCATGGCCATCATCGCTGTTATGTCTCCTACTGCATTGAATTCATCAATGGCTTTTGAAACTACAATATCAGATGCTCCGGGACTATCAGGCCATTTACCTGAGTAGTAATGTTTCGTGATCTTTCCTTTATTGTTCATTACAGACCATCTTGAAAATGCAGCTTCCTTGTGCCTAACAGATGCTATAGTTTTTGTTGATGCCGATGGAATCAGCTCTGCAAAAGCATTGTGAAAATAGACCATGTCAGTTATCTGCTCCAGATAGAATAATGGAAAGTCATTCATTTCAAAAAAATCATACTCAGGCCCATCTTCAACTTCTACATGATCGACAATTTTACCGTTTGTATCCCGGATTACTTTGACTAGCTTTGGAGATAGACCATAGCAAACATCCCTATTAAATCGAAGATTAGCAGATATTACATCAGACTTTTTAACCTTGTTCAATATTTCACCGGGCATGTTGTTGTTGGTACCCCAAGGAGCAATTTTGTTGCTCCCTATTTCCACTGGTGTCATTCCTTCTTCATCAAATATTGATGAGCTGTCAACTGCCAGTATGGTCTGCAATTCTGGAAACAGCGTTACGCCTTCAATTATTTCTATCATAGTATTACTTCTTCTCCATTAAATTCTGTTATAGTGATTCTGTTGATTTTTCTGATCTGACCAGAGTCAATGATCATTATGTTCATTGTCTCTCCTGAACTGTGAAATGATGTGCATTTTGCTTTTCGCACATGAACTCTTTCTCCAGATTCTGTTACCCATCCGATTGAGAATATTGGTACGACATCAACCAATTCATGAATTTTACTTGAATGTATCATATGAACGAAATTACATCCATACAAACAGCATTTAAAGGACACAAAAAGAGCCCTCGGTAAGAGAGCTCATTCTTGAGATATGAGTTATTTACATCAACCCATCATCTGCAAAGCTGAAGTATGAATCTCCGGCAATTATTAAGTGATCAAGGAGAGATATATCAAAAAGTGATGCAGCGTTTTTCAATAATTGCGTTTGTGATTTGTCATTCTCACCGGGTTTCAAGTTTCCTGATGGGTGATTATGTACTAGAATGATTGAGCTTGCAAGCAGTTCGAGTGCTCTCTTTACTACGATTTTCACGTCAACAACAGTTGCTGAAACACCACCGGAAGAGAGCCGTTCCTTTTTGAGAAGCTTGTTTCCTCTATTCAAGTACATTACCCAACATTCCTCGTGAGGTAAATGTTTCAAATCATTAGCTACAATATCTGCAGCACTTTTTGAA
>JAUYTY010000171.1 GCA_030694905.1 Eubacteriales bacterium
TTAATCAAAGAAGATATCATCGGGTTGTACATCATCAAGGAAGGCTTTTCCCAGGCAATCAAGACAGGTAAGACTCAAAGAATTATCGAGGTTAGATATCTGGCTGACAATTATACGGCACCGGGTATCACTGACCTGATCACGCCTCACTTTTTATTGGATATTTTAAAACAGCAGACCGTCCTGACTGTGAACAGGTCAGCATTTTCGGACAATCCTGAACTCGGGGATACGTTTCGAGATCGTTTTCTTGAATATACAATCCTGTATGAGGACTCTGAGGAATTGGAACTTCAGGTCATTTTGAATTCAATCAACTCAGAGGCAGTCAAGCCATTGTTCAGCACATCAAAAGAAATCATCATCAGGTATTTTCTAAGCGTTGTGTTGATATTTTTGATTATAACGGGATTTTACCAGGCGATACAGGTCAACATTGATAAAGAACACGGCATAATCGGCAGGATAAAGCTATCTCAATGTCCATATTACCAGTATGCCCTTGGCAACATTATTGGAATAGCAGTAATTGTCTTCATTATCTCAGTATTGCAGATGCTGCTGCTAAAAAATATGCTCTTTTATCACTTGGACCTGGGAAGTGTGTTATCGGGGTTGGCCATATACTCTCTATCCATATCATTGTTGTCGCTGACCATTATGGCGATTTTAAAGAAAGGATCAGATTTCCAGACAGCTATTCCATATCTGATGATTGCAATATGGATTTTCGGGGGATGGCTATACAGCGAAACAGTTGTTAATTCAGGCATGCTCCAGTATTTGGGCCGCATACCCGGAATGATGGTAAAGGATGACATTATAAATCAGTTCATTAATACAGGACAGCACATCAGAAAGGAAAGCATAATGATTGAAGCGGGCTTTCAGTTTGTTCTGTTTTGCTTTGTTTACCTAATAGGAAAAATGAGGTACGATAAAAATGTTAATTGAAATGAAGCATATCAATAAAAAGTATAAAAACACCATGGTGCTGAGTGATCTGAACATTCAGATCGAGCGAGGCTCAATAGCGGGTATTGTCGGTCCAAATAGCGTCGGCAAAACAACCCTCCTTAATGTCATGAGCGGACTTGTCAATCCAGATTCGGGGGATGTCTTTTTTGAAGGCAGGCCTGTTTATGATTACAAAAGCCTTATCGGTTATGTTCCTCAGGAGATTGCCTTATATCAGGACTTGTCGGTTAAGGATAATTTCAAATTCTTTTCCGGCATTTATGGACTGAGTAAGGACAAGGCAAGAGAACGCATGTCTTATATATACGATATAATGGCACTCAAGAATCTGCACCGGATTAAAATCAAGAACCTTTCAGGCGGAATGAAAAGACGAATCAATATAGGCGTCGAGCTGTTGAAGGACCCCAGAGTTTTGATAATGGACGAATCAACTGTTGGGATAGACATGGGTGCCAGAACAGACATTCTAGACCTTGTCAGAAAATTAAACGGGGAAGGCATGACGGTCATTTTTACCAGCCATCATATGAGCGAGTTGGAAAGCATCTGTTCTGATTTCTATTTCCTAAAAGAAGGAAGTGTGGTATTGGAGGGCAAAAAACAAGCCATACTGGAAGAAGATGGAAAAAAACGAACATTAGAGCACCTTTATAGCGATATATATCGTTGATCTGAATAAAAATTCTAAAACATATGAAAATATTATTGACATTACCTGAATTATTGTGCTAAAATCACTACTAATTAAGAAATCAAATGCAGTGATGGAGAAAAAAGTTTTCTAAAGGCAAGTGATAGAGAGTCGACAAGGGTGGAAGTCGATACTGCCGGGAAAATACACTCACTCCAGAGCAGATCTTCTGAAAATGTAGGAAGATACGTGTGCCCCGTTAAAGGCTTAGAGTTTATCAGAACTTGAATCGAGTGATTTCTGTATGCATTTGCATACTGGAATAAACAGAGTGGTACCGCGGGACATATCCCGTCTCTGACGTTAGTCAGAGGCGGGATTTTTTGATTTCAAAAAACTAAGGAGAATATGATGAGTAAATTGATTAAGATCTTCGACACAACCTTGAGAGATGGGGAGCAATCACCCGGATGTTCCATGAATTTAAAGGAAAAGATTCAGATGGCAAAACAATTGGAAAGACTGAGGGTGGACATTATCGAAGCTGGATTTGCGGCTGCATCTCCAGGGGATATGAATGCTATCAGGGAAATAGCTTCAGAGATAAGAAATGTAACTGTCGCCAGCCTTGCCAGAGCCGAAAGAGATGATATCGATAAGGCCTGGGAGAGCATTAGACATGCAGTTGATCCAAGAATCCACACTTTTATCGCAACGTCGCCCATTCATATGGCGTACAAGTTGCAGATGAAGCCGGAGCAGGTGATGGACCAGGCGGAAGCCATGGTTAAATATGCCAAGAAATTCGTCTCAAATATTGAGTTTTCAGCAGAGGATGCCACCAGAAGCGAAACAGACTTTCTTGCGAAGATATTTACAAGGGCTATAAAGGCGGGAGCGACCACCATAAACATTCCGGACACTGTCGGTTATACAACGCCGGATGAATACTATGAGTTTCTGATGGAATTGAGAAGGAAATGTCCTGCCTTGGATAGGGTTGCTATTTCTGTCCATTGCCATAATGATCTGGGGCTGGGAGTGGCCAATTCACTTGCGGCAATGAGAGCCGGAGCGACTCAGATTGAGTGCACGATCAACGGCATAGGAGAAAGAGCGGGCAATGCCGCCTTGGAAGAAATTGTAATGGCAGTCAATACGAGAAAAGACAGATATGATTATCGATTCAATATCGAGACCACTCAGATTATGAGGTCTAGCGAGCTTTTGACAAGTATCACAGGCGTAAAAGTCCAGCCTAACAAAGCGATTGTAGGCGCCAACGCATTTGCCCATGAAGCGGGAATTCACCAGCACGGCATGCTAAGCAACAAGGAAACCTATGAAATCATGACACCGGAATCTGTAGGTCTTACAAAGAACAAGCTTGTCCTGGGCAAGCACTCGGGAAGGCATGCATTCAACGATAAGATTATCTCAATGGGCTATCACTTGTCAAAGGAAGAACTGGATGAGGCCTTTAGGAAGTTCAAGGATATAGCAGATAAGAAGAAGGAGGTCTATGACAGAGATATTGACGCACTTGTTTCAAGACAAAACATAGACGTGCCTAATGAGCTTTCACTTGAAAGATTTGTGATCAATAGCGGCAATACCATAACATCGACAGCCTCGGTCAGAATTAAAATGAAAAATGATACTAAGGAAGAAGTGGCGACAGGTGACGGCCCTATAGATGCTGCGTTTAAAGCCATAGAAAAAATTGTTGGCAAGAGCTTGAAGCTAGAGGATTATGCCCTGAACTCCGTCACTGAGGGGGAAGATGCACTAGGAGATGCGACTGTCAAGCTTAGGGAAAACGGACATGTGTATATCGGCAGGGGACTATCAACAGATGTTGTTGAGGCTAGTGTCAACGCGTATATCAACGCTGTCAATAAAATGATTTATGATGAAGCGCAAAACAAGGAGGCAGTCTGATGGGGATGACTATGACTCAAAAAATTCTAGCTGCCCACTGCGGACGCCAAGAGGTGAAAGCCGGAGAATTTGTGGAGATAGACCTTGATATGGTACTGGGAAATGATATCACAACCCCTGTTGCAATACGAGAATTTGACAAAATGGGTGCAAAAAGAGTGTTTGACAAAGAAAAAATTGCGATTGTTCTGGACCATTTCACGCCAAACAAAGATATAAAATCAGCAGAGCAATCCAAGGAATGCAGAATTTTCTCAAAGGATCAGGACATAAAGCATTTTTATGATGTGGGACAGATGGGAATAGAGCACGCCTTGCTACCGGAAAAAGGGATTGTTGTGGCGGGCGATGCTGTAATAGGAGCGGATTCTCACACATGCACCTACGGTGCATTAGGGGCTTTTTCAACCGGTATAGGCAGTACGGACATGGCTGCAGGCATGGCAAGAGGAAAAGTGTGGATAAAAATCCCGTCAGCAATTCAAGTGAGGCTGACAGGTAAACCCATAGGATATGTCAGTGGTAAAGATGTGATCCTACACCTGATCGGGACCATAGGTGTAGACGGTGCGTTGTATAAGTCTCTTGAGTTCACTGGGGAGGGTGTGAGCGCTTTAACCATGGACGATCGATTCACCATATCCAACATGGTCATTGAAGCGGGAGCAAAAAATGGAATTTTCCCGGTGGATAGCAAGACAATAGATTATATGACCGGCAGGGCGGAAAAAGAATGGACAATATACGAGGCAGACAAGGACGCTGAGTATGATGAAATCATAGAGATCAATCTTTCGGATTTGAAATTGACTGTTGCATTCCCTCATCTTCCCGAGAACATCAGAACAATTGATGACGTTGGCGATATCAGCATCGACCAGGTGGTGATCGGGTCATGCACCAACGGCAGGATAGATGACATGCGTGTTGCAGCGGAGATTTTGAAAGGCCGGAAAGTGCACAAATCTGTTAGGACCATCATAATTCCGGCAACACAAGAAATCTATCTGCAATGCATCAGAGAAGGATTGACGGAAATATTTGTAGAGGCTGGGGCTATTGTCAGCACACCAACCTGCGGACCTTGCCTAGGCGGTTACATGGGCATTCTGGCAGCTGGGGAGAGAGTGGTGTCGACAACAAACAGAAATTTTGTCGGCAGAATGGGGCATACAGAATCAGAGATCTATCTGGCATCCCCGGCAGTAGCGGCGGCATCAGCCATAACAGGTAAAATTTCCAATCCCCAAAAAACAAATGGGACGGTTCCTTTTGTTTTTTGAA
>JAUYTY010000198.1 GCA_030694905.1 Eubacteriales bacterium
AATAAAAACAATTTTCAAAATTTTACAATATTATTAAATTTCTGAAATTAAAGAGGTGCTCTTATCCGAGCACCTCCGGTTTATCCGATGACTAACAGTGCTAAGACTCCCACTTCTATAAGTGGGAGATAAGCACTGTAGAGTCCCTGGATAACGGTCTCTAAGGTTCAGGTGGTGTTTCAAACACAATCTGAACCCAAGAACCCTGTTGATCTTTTTAGATTGTAAAAGGTGTCCATTCCCTTGTATAGAGCAGCTGTTCCCAGCATTTCCTCTATTCGCAGCAACTGGTTGTATTTTGCTACCCTGTCGGCCCTTGATGGTGCCCCTGTTTTTATCTGTCCGGCATTGACTGCAACAGCCAGATCAGCGATGGTGTGGTCTGTCGTCTCTCCCGACCTATGGGATATGACTGTTGTAAATCCGGCTTTTTTTGCCATCTCTATTGTTTCCAGAGTTTCTGTTATGGATCCAATCTGATTTAATTTGATCAGAATGGAATTGGTGATACCATTATCGATACCCCTGGCCAATCTTTCAGTATTGGTAACAAACAAATCATCCCCAACCAATTGAATTCTGGAGCCAAGCCTATCTGTCATCAGTTTCCAGCCATCCCAGTCCTCTTCGTCCAAGCCATCTTCTATTGATATGATCGGATATCTGTTAACCAAGTCTTCATAATAGTCAATGATTCCTTCGGTTGTAAACTCTTTTCCTTCACCTTTTAGCACATATTTCCCGGTTTCCTTATCATAAAGACCTGAGGCCGCTACATCCACTGCAAGCAGGATATCTTTGCCAGGCTCGTATCCTGAGACTTTAATCGCTTCAACGATTGTTGATAGTGCCTCTTCATTAGATGTCAAGTTGGGTGCAAAACCACCCTCATCACCAACTGATGTATTCAAGCCTCGAGACTGCAAGACTTTTTTTAGATTGTGAAAAATCTCAGCACCCATTCTTAAGGCCTCTTTAAATGACTCCGCACCGACAGGCATAACCATAAATTCCTGAATGTCAACATTGTTGTCAGCATGCTCGCCACCATTTAGGATATTCATCATGGGAACCGGCAGTGTCCTGGCACCGGGACCACCCAGGTACTGATAAAGCGGCAATCCGAAATTATCCGCAGCGGCTATTGCACAAGCCATGGATACACCTAGAATCGCGTTCGCTCCCAATTTACCTTTGTTTTTTGTTCCATCCAGCTCAATCATAATCTGATCTATGACCACCTGATTGGCCGCATCCATTCCAATCAGTTCCGGGGCGATCAGCTCGTTGACGTTTTCAACAGCCTTCAGAACGCCTTTACCCAAGTATCTTTTCTTATCCCCGTCTCTCAATTCAACCGCTTCAAATGCTCCTGTCGATGCCCCTGACGGAACTGCAGCTATTCCATAACCACCGCTTTCAGTCCATACCTCCACTTCTATTGTAGGGTTTCCTCTGGAATCCAATATTTCTCTCGCGTGAATATCATTGATTATTGTCATACTTATACCTCTCCTCATATTAAATTTATCGCTTAATCATCGTTTCACCAGTCATTTCATCAGGCTTGCCAACAGTCATCAAATCCAGGATTGTTGGTGCTATATCAGCCAATTTGCAGCCTGACCTCAGCGCTATGTGTTTGTCCGGGCTTACCAGAATAAAGGGAACAGCATTGGTGGTATGCTGTGTCAATACCGAGTTGTCTTCTTCATTGATCATCTCTTCGGCGTTGCCGTGATCCGCTGTTACCATCATCGCCAGCCCGTTGTCAATCACATATGCCGCCACTTCACCCAGACAGATATCCACGGCCTCTATGGCTTTAATTGCGGCTGGTATGACCCCTGTATGGCCTACCATATCAGCGTTTGCAAAATTGACTATGATAACATCATAATAATCCCTTTTTAGCTGTTCCAATAAAGTATCTTTAACTATATAGGCACTCATCTCAGGTTTCAAATCATAGGTTGCCACCTTAGGTGAAGGGATCAATATCCTGTCCTCTCCCTCAACAGATTTTTCAACGCCGCCATTGAAGAAGAAGGTCACATGCGCATATTTTTCTGTTTCGGCAAGCCTAAGCTGTTTAAACCCTAACCGGCTTATGTATTCACCAAGTGTATTATCCAGTGATTGTGGCGCATAAGCGACAGATACATTTTTTAGTGTGATGTCATATTGTGTCAGACATACAAACTCTGTTGGGATTTTATGCCTCTCAAAACCAATGAAATGGTCATCAGTTAAGGCTCTTGTCAATTGTCTTGCACGATCAGGCCTGAAATTGAAAAAGATAATGCTGTCACCTTCCTCAATCATACCCTCTCTATCTGAAATGATCGGTTTTATAAATTCATCATTTATTCCTTCCAGGTAAGAATTTTCTATGCCGTCTATGGGCTTCCCGTGATAGTTGGCTTCAGCCTTTGTCAAGGCGTCATACGCCAGTTTGGTTCTTTCCCATCTGTTGTCACGGTCCATGGCATAGTATCTGCCCATCACTGTCGCAATCTTGCCTGCTCCTATTATAGCCATTTCATTTTGCAATGCTTTGATATAACCGGCGCCGCTTGTTGGTGGAACATCTCTGCCATCCAAAAAACAATGCACAAAAATATCTTTTATTCCCTTTTCTTTTGCATATCTGATCAGGTAATAAAGATGCGTATTATGAGAATGAACACCGCCATCGGATACCAATCCCATCAAATGCAGCTTTGAATTATTCTTCAGGGCATTATTGAACGCGCGGTTCAATATAGGATTATCCTTAGCCTCTCCGCTCTCCATGCTCTTTGTTATTCTGGTATATTCCTGATAAACAACCCTACCGGCGCCAATGTTCAAATGGCCTACCTCCGAATTGCCCATTTGTCCATCCGGCAATCCGACATCATAGCCGCTGGTCTTAACCAATGTGTTGGGGTATCTGCTCATCAAAGCATTGAAATTTGGTGTGTTGGCCCTCGCGATGGCATTGCCTATGTAGTCTCTGCCTTTGCCCCAGCCATCCAAAATCATCAACACAATTGTTTTTTTATTCATCATTTCACCCTCTATCCGAGTAGGTCATAATTTTCAGAAACTCCTCGGATTTTAGACTGGCGCCACCTACAAGCACGCCATCAATCTCCGGCTGCTTCATCAATCCATCAATATTTGACGGATTAACGCTACCACCGTACAATATTCTGATTCTCTCCGATATTGAGCTGCCATATAATTCTGTTAAAACAGTCCTTATAAACCCTAGCATGTCATTTGCCTGCTCATTGGTCGCTGTCCTTCCGGTGCCAATAGCCCATACAGGTTCGTAGGCAACAACAACATCAGATGCCTTTGAGGAATCCACAAGTTTAAGACCTTGCACCAGCTGTTTCTTAATTATCTTATGATGAAAACCGCCTTCTCTTTGGGCAAGTGATTCGCCTACGCACATGATAGGTATCAAGTCATTATTCAAAGCGGCCAGCGTTTTTTTGCTGACCTTCAAATCGGTCTCTCCAAAAAACTGCCTTCTCTCCGAATGTCCGATGATCACATATCTTACATTCAGCTCTTTTAGCATCAATGGTGAAATTTCTCCAGTATAAGCGCCTTTTGCTTCAAAATGCATGTTCTGCGCGCCAAGTTGAATTTTAGTCTCTTTGATCAGTTTGCCTGCCAAACTCAGCCCTGTATAAGGCGGGCACACAACGTAATCCCTTTCAGCCGGCAAGCTATTGCTCAACAGCCCTTCAATCAGTGAAAGGCTTTCTTGCAATGTGTTATTCATTTTCCAATTTCCAACTACTAAAGGTTTCCTCATGATACCTCCTCCAGATCCTCTATGGCATCAATACCGGGAAGCACTTTCCCTTCCATGTATTCAAGGGTTGCTCCACCACCTGTAGATATGTGGGTCATCTTGTCAGCCAGCCCAACTTTTTCTACAGCGGCTGCGCTGTCTCCTCCGCCTATGATGGTTATAATATCCAAATCTGCTAACTTCTTCGAGATTGCATCGGTCCCCTGCGAGAAATTATCAAACTCAAAAACACCCATAGGCCCGTTCCAGATCACTGTTTGCGATCCTTCCAAAACCGACTCAAATAATTTAATGGTTTTTTCACCTATATCCAGACCCATATATGAATCCGGGATTTCCTTATAGCTGACTGTCAGAAAATCCGATGTGTCTTTGAACTCCTGTGCCACTTTGAAGTCCTGAGGCAAAAAAATGTTCATGCCTTTATCATCCGCTTTCTTCAATAGCTCAATGGCCAAATCAATCTTATCCTCTTCAAGAAGTGACTTGCCGACAGGGTAACCGATAGCTCTTATAAAAGTAAATGCCATCCCGCCACCTATCAAAATATTATCCGCCACGTTAATGAGATTTTCAATCACGCCTATCTTGTCAGAAACCTTAGCGCCACCCAGTATGGCTGTAAAGGGCCTCTTAGGCTTTGATAAAGCGCCGCCAATGGCATCGAGCTCTTTTCCAATCAAAAAGCCTACTGCTGAAGGCAGATGCTTTGCTACGCCTACGTTTGATGCGTGTGCACGATGTGAGGTTCCAAAAGCATCATTGACGAATATATCACCCAAGGAGGCCAATTCTTTGGAGAACTCAGCTCCATTTTTTGTCTCTTCTTTTCTGAACCTTGTATTCTGAAGCAGCATCACTTCTCCTGGCAGTAATCTACTGGCCATTTTCTTGACCTGGTCATTGACCACCTCATCGTAATCTGCAAAAACCACTTCTTTGTTCAAAAGATCCGCCAGCTTCTTGGCAACAGGAATCAGAGAGTATTCCTCGTCAGGCTCTCCATCCGGTCTACCAAGATGAGACATCAAGATAACACTTCCACCTTTTTCCAAAATGTAATTGATAGAGGGCAATGAGCTTCTTATTCTGATATCATCTGTAATATTCGAGTGATCATCCAATGGGACATTGAAATCACATCTCATAAGTACCCGTTTGCCTTCAAGATTAAAATCCTTAAGCTGTTTTTTCAAAATTAAACCTCCTTAAACCAATGATCAACAGTGCTGCGAGTTTAACCGCAGCACCGTGTAATTACATAGTTGCCAAGTGCTTCAAAGTTCTGATCAATTGAGTTGTGTATGACATTTCATTGTCATACCATGCGATAATCTTGAACATTTTTTTACCTTCCACTTCTACGCACAGAGTAGAAAGGGATTCAAACAGACTGCCAAAAGAAGAGCCGATAACATCACTGGATACAATAGGATCGCTAGTGTATCCCAAAGTTTCATTGGATGCCTTTTCCATTACAGCATTGATTTCAGCAACAGTGGTATCTTTTTCCAATTCCACTACCAAATCCACCACTGACCCAGTCACAACGGGAACTCGCAAAGCTATTCCGTCGAGTCGGCCTTTCAGTTTTGGCAACACCAGACCAACTGCCGATGCCGCACCTGTTGAGGTTGGAACGATATTGGCTGCTGCCGCTCTACCTCTTCTTGAAAAGATACCTGCCTTATGCGGTCCGTCCAAAGTGGCCTGGTCATTGGTATAAGCGTGAACAGTCGTCATGAAGCCTTTGACAATGCCAAAGTTATCATCCAGTACTTTTGCAACTGGCGCTAGACAGTTTGTGGTACAGGATGCGCATGAAACAACTGTTTCAGTTCCATCTAAAATGTCATGATTCACATTGTACACGATGGTTTTCATGTCGCCTTTGCCAGGTGCTGACAAGACAACTTTTTTAGCTCCGGCTTTGAGATGTTTTTCAGCGTCTTCCTTTTTTGTGAAAAACCCTGTGCATTCCAATACAATGTCTATCCCAAGCTCACCCCAAGGTAGATTTTCAGGGTCTTTTTCAGAATATATCTGGAATTCTTTTCCCTCAACGATAATCTTATTGTCTTTAAACGAGATGTTGTCTGTCTTGTAATTGCCCTGAGATGTATCATACTTCAACAAATACGCCAATGATTCAGCATCTGTCAGATCGTTGATAGCTGTTATCTCAAAGCTATCATCGTCAAACATCTTTCTGAATGCCAACCTTCCAATTCTTCCAAATCCATTAATCGCTACTTTAATACCCATAATAACACTCCTTATTTTATATTTAATAATTCTTTTGCAGTCACTTCATCTGTCACCAGTGTATAATCTCTATGATACTTTGAAAACGAATAGATAGCCTCTGCCTTGCTAGCTCCCGCTGCAACACAAATAGCATGTCTGATGTTTTTCAGATCACTCAAATCTATTCCCACCGAATCACTATGAAGAACTGGCGCGCCATCTTTATTGAAATAATACCCTAAAGCTTCTGCAAAAGCTTTTTTCATCTTTAGCTCGTCCTTTTTAACTTCACTCAAGCCTCTTCTTTTAGTCATTTCTGCTGCTGTTCCTATCCCAAAAATTATCATGTCGATTTTTTTGATCTCATCCAGGACATTTCTTATTTGAGTATTGGTTTGCAATACTTTCAAGACATCAGGCCCTATATTATCAGGTACATGCAGCAGCTTATACCCGGCTCCCAGGTTATGCGCCATTTTTGCCGCTATTGTGTTGGCTTGAATCTCTAGATTCTCACCCAGTCCACCTCTCCCCGGGACTACAAGAAGATTGGCGAATTTCTTATTGACCTGGATCTCATCAGCAATCAAAGCCATTGTTGTGCCGCCCATAATTCCGATTCGCATGTTGTTTGTCAACAACGAAACTATTATTTCCGCAGCCTTCCTTCCCACATCTTTTTTTACAATATCATTATGGGAATAATCGCCTTCGACAATGCATACTCTTTTGATGCCAAGCTTTTCCTGAATGGCATTTTCAACTTCAGACAACCCCTTTATCCTATGGATCAACACTTCTGTGTCATTAATGAGGCGTTCACCCAGTTCAGATAGACGCATCCCTGAGGATTCTATGGCAACCAATCCTAACTCCCTCAGTCGGTCTGTTTCGGATCTCAGGACTCTCTCAGTCACCCCGAAATTGATCGCTAGAAGTCTTCTGCCAATGGGTTGGCAGTTCTTAATCGTTCGCAAAACATTGTATCTTTTCAATATAAGATCAGTTGCTTCAGGAACCAATAAGTTCAGTACTGTCAATGCTTTATCAAATTCCATCTACACCTCCGGGTCTTTTTTTATCCCTATTGTAAATAAAATGTCCCAATTAGAGTATACTACTTCATCGTAAATTTTACAAGACATGTTTCTGTTTTAGCCCAATTTAAATCCAGATGTAAAACGATTCCAGACCAAATGGCGCCAGCTCAGAATCGTTTTCTCATAGATGAAGCAGATATACCCAGCTCATCTCTATACTTGGCAATCGTACGACGAGAAATATCAATACCCCGTTTGTTAAGTTCATCAGCTATTTTCTGGTCGCTTAATGGTTTTTTTTCATTCTCGTTATTGACCAATTCCTGAATCAATGATTTGATGCTGGTAGAGGCCATGCCATCGTCATCGCCTTCCTTTGATATGGAGCTTGAGAAAAAATATTTCAGCTCAAACAGTCCTCTTGGTGTCTGGACATATTTGCCATTGGTTGCCCTGCTTACAGTAGATTCATGTACACTGATGTCTTCCGCCACATCCTTTAGAACCAGTGGCTTAAGATGCTGCTCACCTTTTTCGAAAAAATCTATTTGATACTTGAGAATAGATTCGGCCACTTTATACATTGTGTTTCTGCGTTGCTCAATGCTTTTTATCAGCCACATGGATGCATTGAACTTATCGTAAAGAAATTTATTGGTGTCCTTATCATCAACATTTTTCATAATCTCTTTGTAATAGGTACTGATTCTCAGCAACGGTATATCGGAGTCGTTGACGATTATCACATATTCGTCTCCAATTTTTGTGATTGTAACATCAGCGGATATGTATTTTATATTGTCGCTGTCCAATACAAATCCCCTCGATGGTTTCGGCTCTAAAAACCTTATCATATCACATATTTCCTGCACTTTTTTTACAGAAATGTTCAGCTCTTTTGCGATACATTGTATTTTATTGCAAGCAAGATTCTCTATATGATAATCGATTATATCAAATATTTTTTCGTCAGTGATGCCTCTTTCCTTTAATTGAATCTTCAGACACTCATTTAGATTTCTAGCCGCTATGCCAGTCGGATCAAAGGTGTGGAAAACCTCTAAAACATTCTCGACTTCCTGTACCTTCACTTTCAGCTGATCTGCGATTTCAGACACAGGAACTGCAAGATAACCTTTTTTATCCAACGAATCAATGATTCTTTCGCCTATCATTCTATCTTTTTTGGAATAGACTGATAGCCCCAATTGAAATCTGAGATGATCATTCAACGATTGCGCTTTCGATGTATAGGATTCAAAGGTCTGCTTGTTTTCCGAGTGATCATAATTATATGACTTATAACTGATGTCATCATACCTTTCGACAACTTCCTGCCAGTCAATCTCATCTTTTTTTGCTTCAGGTTTTTCCTGCAACTTGTCAATTGGCTTATCCTGGATAATGTCCGAAGGTTTGTCGCCAACTTCCAGGAAAGGATTCGATTCAATCTGTTTTTCTATATACTCTCTCAGTTCAATATTATTATATTGAAGCACTTGAATAGCCTGTCTGAGTTCAGGCGTCATTATCAGCTTTTGAGTTTGCTGTAGATTTAGTTCGAAGCCTATTTTCATATTATCATAACCCTACATTCAAGATTCATACCAACTTTTAGGTTTTGGTACGTTACTTCTCTAATTTTACCAAAAAAAAGCAAATAAATAAAGTTAATTTTAAAATATTCTTAGATTACATGCTTGTCAGGACTAAAAGAGGACTGTTTCCAGTCCTATATTATTGCCTCTTCAAAGGTTTCTTCATTTAATTGACACTAAATATCTTCACCTTTGTGATTTATCGTAAGGTATG
Source organism: Eubacteriales bacterium (assembly GCA_030694905.1). Classification (GTDB taxonomy): domain Bacteria; phylum Bacillota; class Clostridia; order Tissierellales; family Dethiosulfatibacteraceae; genus 38-11. Next base: position 8,914 of record JAUYTY010000198.1, read on the forward strand.
CCTTCTGCCTTAGGTGCTCTGGATTTCTTTGAGGTGAATCCCAATACAACCATTGTTGCCAGATAGGGCAGCATTTTATAATAGGTTTGGTTGATGCCCAGGTTATCAAGAAATGGTATAAGCGAAACTGAGTATGCCAATGTTCGCAAAAATGCGAAAAACAAGGCTGCGAACAAAATCCTCATAGGCTTCCACTGGCCAAAAATCATAACCGCCAGGGCTAAAAATCCAAAGCCTGCAACACCGGAGTGTCCACTGACATTCCCATCGGTGATTCCAACAGCGTAGAAAAATCCTCCAATACCTGCCAGTATGCCCGATAGACTGACACCTGCATATCTCATGAAATAGACATTGATACCGACTGAATCTGCGGCGTGGGGATGTTCGCCGCACGCACGAAGCCTTAATCCGAATTTCGTCTTGTAAAGAACTATTGTCACAATTATCAAAAACGCAAAACCAATAAGGACCGTCAGATAGGTTCTCTGAAAAAACAATTCTCCTAAAACGGGAATTTTGCTAAGATAAGGTATCTCCCTGATGTAAAAGCTTATATTGGTCGTAATGCCGTCGCTATTGAAAGTCATTTTAGAAAATAAAAGAATCACTGCAGGAATCAGCAGATTCAGCGATGTTCCCGTGATGACCTGATTTGCCTTCATTGTGACTGCCGCAAAGGATAATAGCAACGAGTATATCCATCCTGAGAACGCAGCGACCAGCATGCCAAGAATTAGTATGGTCTGGGCATCCAATGATGACCTTTGCACAGTCAAAACAAATAACGCGCCAAAGAAGGCACCAAAAAGCATAATCCCTTCCAATGCGATATTGACAACCCCGCTCCTTTCGCTGAACATCCCTCCAAGAGCGACCAGAAGCAAAGGAATAGCAACTGGCAACATGTTTTGAACTAGATAGTATACCGTTTCCATTATCCTGCCTCCTTAATTTCCGGCTCTGAGTCTTTGGACTTTGCATTTCTTTTTAGCAATCGATTCTTTATAAATCCTGATAAAGCGGCATTCATGATCATCGCAAAAGCTGAGAAATAGATGATAACGGCTATAACGACGTCTATAATCTCGGGCTTGTAGCCGACCAGGCTCGTCAAGGTACCACCTCTCTGTATATGAGAGATGAAAATTGATGAGAAAATAATCCCAATCGGGTGGGAATGCCCCAATAGGGCAACTGCGATACCATTAAAGCCATTCGCTGCAATTATATTGATTGGTTCATATGTCATGCTACTGCCAGCTATGGCCGTTGGTGCCAGAATAAAAAAGGCTCCCCCAAGACCAGCTAGACCACCTGCTATCGCCATCGTTAAAATGATGTTTCGCTTGCCTCTCATGCCGGCGTAATCACTGGCATGCTTGTTATATCCCGTTGCTTTCAGTTCATAGCCAAAAGTGGTTTTCTGAAGAATGATATAAAGCACTATACCTATAAGCACAGCAAGTATTATCCCCAGGTTAACGTTGGATCCTGGAATACCGAGTGAAGGAATCTTAGCATCTATTGGCAGGTATCTGGTTCGGGAAGTAGGAGATGAATACATGATTGCATTGCCCTGAATCAACATATCGACAAGATACATGCCGATATAGTTGAACATGATTGATGTTATGACTTCATTTACATTCAGCAAAGCTTTAAAAATACCCGGTATGAGACCAAACAGCATACCGCCCAGCATGCCTGCGATTATAGCCGTTATCCAGTGCAGCCCCGCCGGCAGATCCCACATGAATCCAACGTAGAGGGCAAAATACATACCCATGGTATACTGTCCGGAAGCACCTATATTGAAGAGCCCCATCTTGAAAGCAAATCCTACTGCCAATCCTGTCATCAAAATTGGTGTAGCAAAATAGAAAACATCTCCTATACGACTTAGACCACCGAAAACAACATAACTGAATCCTGAAATAGCATTTTCTGGTGCCGCAACTATCATAACGATAAATCCGAAAATCAGACCTAGAAAGATTGCCATTAGAGCCGATGAGAATGAAGAAAATCCTTTGTTATGGGTCAGGTCATGAAAACTAAATTTGAATTGTCTGTTTGAAGCATGCTTATTCTGCATTATTGGCCCTCCTTACTAGTATCTCGCTTGGCACCAGACATAAATAGACCCAGTTCCTGCATAGTTGTCTTCTTGGGATCAAGCTCGCCGACAATTTCACCTTCGTATATGACTAAAATTCGATCGCTGACATTCATAACCTCTTCAAGTTCTAGGGATACTAAAAATACAGCTTTACCGGCATCGCGCCTCTTGACAAGCTGCTTGTGAACATATTCTATCGCACCAACATCGAGTCCTCGAGTGGGTTGAACAGCCACCAGCAACTCATGCTTCTTGTCAATTTCACGTGCTAATATAGCTTTTTGCTGATTCCCCCCTGACATGCTCCTTACAGTTGATACAGGTCCTTGACTGCTTCTTACGTCAAATCTTTCAATCAGGCCTTCAGCATATTGTCTGACTTCATTGAATCGGATAAAACCATTCCTCTGAAAATCCAGTTGCCAATATCTCTGCAGTACCAGATTCTCCTCAAGTGAATAGTCCAAAATAAGACCGTGCTTGTGCCTGTCTTCCGGTATATGGCTCATGCCAATGATTGAGCGTTGTCTGATAGAGGCTTTGGTTATGTCCTGTCCACAAAGAGTCATGGTCCCCGAGATGGTTTTATCCAATCCCGTCAAGGCTGATATGAATTCAGTCTGTCCATTCCCGTCAATTCCTGCAAGACATACGATCTCTCCAGCCCTCACGTCAAAGGAAACATTTTTGACGGCATTATTCTTATGGAGTTTGGATGCGACGGTCACATTTCGGACAGACAATACAACATCTCCAGTTTCCATTACTTCTTTTTGGATGCTGAAGCTGATATCACGTCCTACCATCATTCTGGAAAGCTCCTCTTTTGTTGTATCTTTCACATCAACCGTGCCAATGCATTGTCCCTTTCTCAGGACTGTGCATCTGTCGGCTACCGCCATTATTTCATTTAATTTATGTGTTATGAACAGGATGGATTTGCCTTCTTCAGCCAATCCTCTCATAATCTCCAGTAAGTCTTTAATTTCCTGTGGCGTCAAAACAGCAGTTGGCTCGTCAAAAATTAAAATTTCATTTTCTCGGTAAAGCATTTTAATTATTTCAACCCTTTGTTGCATTCCTACTGAAATATCCTCAATTAGAGCGTCGGGATTCACTTTCAATCCGTATCTTTCACTAAGCTCGACAATTTTTTTTCTGGCTTGTGACTTATCCAAAAATCCCTTGCTTATAGGTTCAACGCCTAAAATGATATTTTCAAGTACTGTGAACACCTCCACAAGCTTGAAGTGCTGATGGACCATTCCTATTCCCAGGGCATTTGCGTCATTGGGATTATTGATGTTTACTGATTTTCCATTAATTCTGATTTCGCCCTTCTCAGCTTTGTATAAACCGAACAAAACACTCATCAGGGTTGATTTTCCTGCTCCGTTCTCGCCCAACAATGCGTGTACCTCTCCTTTTTTAAGGTTTAAGGTAATATTGTCATTGGCAATAATGCCGGGAAATTCTTTTGTGATATTTCGCATTTCAACAATATAGTTTTCCACTTTGACCTCTTATGATTGATTTGATATTTAACGAATGTATTGAGTTTCAATATATGACAAAATAGGGAAAAGCTTTCGCCTTCCCCCATCTTTTTGTTCTTACATGCATAAGGCTAAGGCCAATATGTCAGGTAGTGAATATTACGAATTATCTAGTGGTAACTGAAACCTTTACCAATCCCAATTGAGATGTAAGCTCTTGAGCAGTAGCGTAGCCTGTAGCGTCAGCTACTGTGATATTTCTCAAAATTGATAAGCCACCACTTGCTACCGTTGCGAACAGTTCATCATAAGCAGCTTTATCGAAAGTGCTGAATCTATCAAAAGCATTGCCATCAGCTTCGCCTATAACTACAGTAGGAAGCCCTACACCATCATTGGCTGCGTTGAAGTATGTTGTCTTTCCACCATATGTGGCAAAACTGTCTGTGTTGAATATTGAATCAAGTACGTCTATTACTGATGTTCCAAGACCTTTCATGGCAGACGTGATAACTGTTTCGCTATCATATCTCTGGTCAACGTCAACGCCGATTACCTTTGCATCTGATTCAGCTGCTGCTGACATGACACTTTTACCGACTGATCCGCCGGCAGCGAATATAACCTCTACGCCTTCCTGATACATGGTCTTTGCAGTGGCTTTATTGGTGTCATTCTCGTCAAAGTTTCCAGTATAGTGATAGGTAACTTTCACAGATCCGTCGGCGAGACCAAGCTCTACAGCCGCATCTTCAGCGCCTTGAAGGAATCCGTATCCAAAAGCCTGCACAGCAGGAACTGCCATACCACCCATAAAACCAAGATTAGTCATGCCATCCATTACTGCCGCGTATCCAGCTAAATAAGCGGATTCTTCTTCTGCATACAATATGCTAGCGACATTTTCCTTAGTCTCAAATGTAGTCCAGTCAGCCGTATGAGGTGTGCCATCAAGAAGAATGAACTTAACATCAGGATATTTGGTTTGTGCTTCATAAATAGCAACCTCAAACAAAAAACCAGGTGTTACGATTACTTTTGCTTTTGCCTTGACTGCAAGATCTATAGCAGCTAGATAACCAGCATCAGAAACCTCTTCCGGCTTGATGTAAGTATGCGTCTTATTGTTTGCTGTAGCAAACTCAACAACGCCTTCCCATGATCCCTGATTAAATGACTTGTCGTCAATATTTCCTTTATCAGTAATCAGAATAATCTCGGATTCCGCTACCTTAGGAGCGGTATTGCATCCCACAAACATCATACTCATCAACATAATTGTTAAAACAATCGCTATAACTTTTTTCATCATAAAACCCCCAAATTAATTCTTTCGACTAATGTCGTTGAGTTCATTATATCTTTTTCCCTTCTAAAATACAACAGATATATAGTGACAAAAATGTCAAACTTATATATTAAGAGAGAAATTTTCTTTCATCAAAAAAGGCCCAGGGAAATATTCTGAGCTCTTCTTGTATGTAAATAAATTATTTTTTATTCCAGGCCTTCTACATATTTCTCTGCCTGAACCGCTGCGATAGCTCCGTCAGCAGTAGCGGTCACCACTTGTCTCAAGGATTTTTTCCTGACATCGCCTGCGGCAAAAACACCTGGTATGTTAGTTCTCATATCTATATCTGTGATGATATAATTATTTTCCATCTCCAATACACCTTGGAATAGTTCTGTTATGGGATCATAGCCGACAAAAACAAATACACCCATGATGCCATCTTCCTCGCTTGCTTCAATGCTTGTGATTTCTCCTGTCTTAATATTCCTAATTGAAATTCCACTGACCAATCCCTGTCCCTTAATCTCAATCACTTCCGAATCCCAAATGAAATCTATCTTCTTATTTGCAAAAGCCTTCTCTTGTATGGATTTAGCCGCCCTCAGCTCGTCTCTTCTATGTACTATATGAACCACTCTGGCAAATTTTGACACAAATATCGCCTCTTCCACTGCTGTATCACCACCGCCAACCACAAACACCTCAAGGCCTTCAAAAAAAGCGGCATCACAAGTGGCGCAATAGGAAACGCCCTTGCCTATGAACTCTTTCTCGCCTGGACAACCAATCAATCTTGGCCTGGCACCTGTTGTTAGAATGACAGATTTAGCCTTATACTCCGTTTTCTTTCCCTTCAGCACTTTTATAGTTGAGGTTAGATCCACTTCATGAATCGTATCAATCAGTCTTTCCGCCTTGAATCTGTCGACTTGAGCTATCATTTTTTCAATCAATGAAGGTCCTGTTTCTCCTTCTATAGCGCCTGGATAATTGTCGACCTCCTCTGTCTGGATAATCATTCCGCCCTCTTTTTCTTTCTCGATGATCAGTGTCTCCAACCTCGCCCTTCCAGCATAAAGTCCCGCTGCCAAGCCGGCAGGGCCACCTCCAAGAATTATAACATCATACAATTTACTCATTTTATTACCACCTTTTCATTAACATATATTTTGTAATTTAATTAGATCTAATGATCTCCTTTAATATCAACCAGAACTTTTCCTTTATTGATAACCTCTATTATTGACTCTGCCATATTTGTGGAATGGTCGCCAATTCTTTCCAGATTGCTAAGGGTATCAAGAAACACAATACCTGTGTTTGTTGTGCATAATCCATCGTTTAACCGATCCATATGATTCTTTCTGAATGTTTTCTCCATATTGTTGATAACTCTTTCTTTTTCGAAAACCGCTAAGCCCAACTCACTGTCAGCAGTTTTAAAGGTAAGAATGGCCAGCTTATACGCTTCATGAACTGTATCCATCATTTGATTCAGTTCTTCAATTGCCTGCTCGGAAAAATCCGAACCATTCTCTATGTTATACAATGCCAACTCTGCAATGTTGTCGGAGTGATCCCCCACTCTCTCGACGTCATTTATGGTATTCATCAGAGTGGTTATCTTATCCCTCTGAGCGCTAGTCAACGGATATTTGGATAGATCAACAATATAGTCCAGCAGATTTTTTTCCATTAAGTTAACCGCTTTTTCTTTCTCAAAAACCGAGTAAACCATGTCCTCGTCACTATTAAGCAATGCCAAACGGGCGTCTACAAATTCTTCCTCGACCATTTTTGCCATTCTCATCACTTCTCTAGAAAATTGGTCCAATGCTATGGAAGGTGTTGCAAGCAGCCTTTTATCCAAATACTTGAACGCACCTTCTCTATCAATATCTTCGCCTTTTATCAGTTTTTCTGATAGCTTGACAATTTGGTTGGCAAATGGGTACATTATGATTACTGAAATAATGTTAAATAAGGTATGCGCATTGGCAATCTGTCTCTCTATGTGTGTAGGCGAGATAAGTTCAACGAGATACTGAACAGGTATTCTTAAGAACAACATGAATATGATAGTGCCTACCACATTGAATGTTAGGTGCATCAAGGCTGCTCTTTTCGCAGTTTTGTGGGCACCGATGCTGGCCAGCATTGCCGTGACGCAGGTCCCGATGTTCTCGCCGAAAAGTATCGGGTATGCCATTTCTATTGTCATATGACCGCTTCCCGCGACTGCTATCAATAAGGCTGTCGTAGCTGATGAGCTTTGCAATACTGCCGTAATGACAAATCCAGAAATAATTCCAATAACTGGATTTCTGAAATTCATAAGGGCGTCCATGAATATTGGTGATTCTTTCAATGGTGAAATGGCGCTTTTCATATAGGCCATACCAAGAAAAAGTATTCCAAATCCAATGAAAATCTCGGCAATTTCCTTTACTCTCTTTTTTTTGGATCCGTAATAGAAGGCCACTCCAAGACCCACTACCAGCGGGGCAATATCAGTCAGATTAAATGCTACCATCTGTGCTGTGATAGTTGTTCCTATGTTAGCCCCCATAATGACCCCTATAGCCTGACTGAGATTCATAAGTCCGGCGTTGACAAAACCAACCGTCATAACAGTTGTGGCTGATGAACTTTGAACAATCATCGTGACGATACAACCCACCAGAACTCCTATGATTCTATTGTTCGTCAGAGCGGCTAATATGCCTCTCATCTTTGATCCAGCGGCTTTCTGTAAAGCAGTCCCCATAAAGCTCATGCCAAAAAGGAATAATCCCAAACCACCAATTAATTCTATCGCAACCTTCATTGCTCCTCCTAAATAATTAAAAATTTACACACTTAATCTTGTTACTGATTGAACTATGTTTTTGGAATGGTTGCTTATTCTTTCCAAGTTGCTTAAAGCATCCAAAAAAACTATTTCTGATTGTGTGTTGCTTCTTTGACTTCTCACCCGGTTGACATGGCTTATCTGGAAGTCTTCTGACAGGCTTTCGATATCGTCATGCAAAGATATAACCAGGTGTTTATCCGTTAAATCCTCTGTGTCAAATATATTTCTAGCCAAAAGAAAAATCTCAATGGCTTTATCAAATAATACCTGAATTTCCTGCCTAGCCTCTTCAGAAAAATTCATTTTATTGTCATATGTAACCATGGATAGTTCAGTAAGATTTTCAGTCAGATCTGCAACTCTCTCCAAATCTGTCACTGTTTTTGACATGGCGGCCACTCTATCTATCTGAATGTCACTTAAACTTTGTCCTGTCAGTTTTATAATATAAGCAAATAGTCCTTCTTCAATCTTATTTATGACAATCTCATTTTCCAGAACAAAAAGGCAAAGCTTTTTATCATATTCCATCAGCGTCTTTTTTGATATCACCAGTTGCTTCTCGACAATGTTGAACATCCTGATTATTTCTTTTTTTAATTGAACAATAGCCAAATCAGGTGTTTGTATCAAACCATCATTGACATATCTGAGGTCTTCTCTCCTTAACTCATCAGTGCCTTTAACAAACCGGTAAGACAACGATACGATTCTATCTGAAAAAGGATAGATCATCAATACAGTAATGACATTGAAAATAGTATTGGCATTGGCTATCTGCCTTTCGATTCTAAATGGATCTATCATCGTTACAAAGCCTTGTACCGGGTATCTGAGATAGGCAAGAAAAACCGCAGCACCTATAACCTTGATAATGACATGAATCATAGCCGCTCTCTTGGCTGTCTTATTGGTCCCTATACTGGATAAAAGCGCCGTGACACAGGTACCTATGTTGGATCCTAGCAGTACAGGAAATGCCATGCCTATATCCATGAGCCCGCTTCCAGCTACTGCAATCAGTATTCCTGCTGTTGCAGCCGAGCTTTGAAGTATAGCGGTTATGACCAGTCCGATTGCAAGACCGAATAACGGATTGTTGAATCTAACTATCGCCTCGTTAAAGAACTGTGAATCCTTTAATGGACCGATTGCATCTTTCATCAAGCCCATGCCCATAAGCAGAATGCCAAACCCTATCAATATGTTGGTTGTGTTTTTCAGCCTTTTATCCTTGAAAATTAGAAACAAGGCAACACTGACAGCAATTATTAATGGTGCGAAAATCTCAAAGTTGAATGAAATCAGTTGCGTCACAACAGTTGTGCCTATATTGGAACCCATTATTATTCCTATGGCCTGGTTGAGATTCAATAATCCGGCATTGACAAATCCGACCGTCATAACTGTTGTGGCTGAGGAGCTCTGAAGAATGATGGTCACAATGATTCCTATTATTACAGCGTAGAATTTTTTTTTGGTCAGTGTTTCCAACAGACTTTTTAATTGGGATCCGGCTACCCGCTGCAGTGCATCACTCATGAATATCATTCCAAATATAAACAAACCCAATCCACCAACAACACCAATTGCTTGAATCATACGCTAACCCTCATATCAAACAAGATTTTTAAATCCTTCTTGCCGCAATGCCTCATACAAGACTATGCAAACAGAATTCGACAGATTCAGAGATCTGGCAT
>JAUYTY010000200.1 GCA_030694905.1 Eubacteriales bacterium
ATGTCTTCTGATTATACTTTTTCAGATGCCCACGCCATCATCGACACTATTGAAAATAGGGTTAAGGAGAGAGTTGGGGTTGAATTGGTCATACATGTTGATCCTGTAGAGGATGCATGTGACAGTACACAGATCAATAAAGAAATCCTTGATAGGATCACAGTTGGTTATGACTGTATCAAGGACGTGCACGATTTCAGAATTGTCAACGAAAGAGGCCAGAAAATAATTGTGTTCGATGTTGTTGTTATTGACACGCTAAACAATAAGGAAATTCAAGAATTAAAAAACGATATAATAGAAAGGTTTAAAGAAAGCAATGATTTCTACCGCATAGTGGTAAACATTGAGAAGGAAGATACTTTTATATATCAATGAGCAAAAAAAGAATCCTCACATTGGGATTCTTTTTCCTATGCGTCTGATAATTGAATTTTGAAAAAATCTGAAGCATCCAAATATAGCTTTGCTTTACATTAGAACAATTCTCTATAGAAATTTGGTTTTCGGAAACGCAACAATGGTTTGTATTTCACTCTGTTTGTTGGAAAAACTCTTGAACTTTCTCTCAGATTTATCATCATTTTTACACTGCCTTCAAGTCTTTCTGAGAAAACAAAATCATCAGGCCTCACAAAGGCATCCGGTCCGAATATTCCTGAAAATCCGTTGCTGTTGCCTCCGATATAGTTGGCATAAAGGACATAAATATTATTTTCTCTCGCCCTGATGCCAGCCAATGACCATAGCAGCTCAAACTTTTCATAATACCTGTTGTATGCATTTCCGTCTTTCTCCGGTATGAGCAGCATATCGACCGCATCCAAAGCCATACACCTTGCTGGTTCCATATTAACCAACTCATCTCCAAACATCATGCTGAAGCGACCATATTCGGTATCTATGAACTCAGGTTTTGTTCCATAATCATCGATTATCTCTTCACCATCATAAATCCTTTTGTATTGAGCAATAATTCCATTTTTCCCAATCAGGAATATTCTGGAGCTGATTTTTTCCGCTTCTTCTATTATGCCGCTGAGCACTACATAACCGTCATAGTTGAATAGAATAGGACACAGCTCACCGGCAAATTCCACCACATCATCATAATGAATCTGCTTGTCAATTCCATTTAGAATACCTTCTGGGAATACCACCACTTTTGTATTGGCATTCAGATCATCGACAATCATTTTTTTTATCATCTTCTTATTTTCAGAAAACATCCCGCAATCACTTTTTTTGATTTGAAGGACAGCCGCCTGGAAGTCATCTCCTCTAGGTAGCCTTCTGGATGTTTGTCTGAAGAACCAATTGGGATTCCAGCCGTATGAATGTCTAGACAAGTCTTTATAAAAAGCTTTCCTTATTCTTGGTTGAACCTGCACAACATCGACCTCTGCTATAGCTATTCCCTCTATGCTGTCAGTCGAGTCAAGGATATTGCCCTGTTTGTCAATAATACAGCTAATACCGTTAAAGACAGTACTTCTCTCCTTGCCCGTTCGGTTTGAGACTACAAGAGGTTTACCAAATTCATAGGCCCTTGTGATCCAAACCGGTGACATCGGTTTTTCTCCAAACCAATTTGACGGAGCGCAAATTATCTCACAACCTTTTCTATCCAATACGGCACAGGTTTCCTCCACGTTCATATCAAAGCATATACACATTCCAATCTTGCCTATCTTTGTATCAAAAACCTCAAATCCCAAATCCCCATCAGCTGACCACAGTGGGTCTGCTATGAACTGATGGATCTTTCTATATTTGCCTATGTAGCCCTCAGGACCGATCAATGCTGCTGTGTTATAAAAGATATCGTCCTCATCTTTTTCGGCCAATCCGATGACTATATGCATATTATATTGTTTTGCCAATATACAAAGCCTGTCAGTGGTTTTGCCTGGAACTGCCTCAACATAATCCCGTATGTCATCACGGTTGTCAAATATGTAACCGGTTGTGCACATTTCAGGTAAGACAGATAATTGAGACCCATTTTCATAGGAGTCCTTCAATAATCCTTCTATTTTTTCCATATTTTCATCATATTTTTTAAATCCGGGCGCAAATTGAATAGCTGCAACTTTTACTTTCATTCACATACCTCCAAAATCATATCTATTAAATTATACAATAAATCCTTTAATAGATTAATCTTTATTTTGGAATATAGCAAATATATTAATAATTAAGAATCTTAATAAATTCTTTATATCTTCCGAAACATAGCATTTTAAACACTTACATGGTTTTTAGCTTATTAGTTACTTTGATAGTCAAAGTTTTATATTGACAATAAAATGCAAAGCGTAATATACTTTGAATGTCAAAATAAAGACAAGATATTTAAAAATTATGGAGGAACGAAAAATGACATTTGATAAAGTAAAAGAAATTTTAATTGAAGAATTAGGTTTGGAGGATGAAATCAATCTGACTGATAATTTAAAAGATGATCTGGATGCCGATTCATTGGACTTGGCCGAAGTCGTAATAAATCTAGAGGAAGCTTTCGGAATCGAAATACCCGAGGAAGACTATCCCAAATTTAAAACTGTTAAAGACATAGTTGATTTCATAGATTCTAAGTTAAAGTAGGTATAATGATGGGATATTCAAGTTTATGTGAAATGCTAAATATTAAATATCCTATTTTTCAAGGTGGTATGGCTTGGATCTCTGATGCGGAATTAGCTGGAGCTGTCTCCAATGCCGGTGGACTAGGAATAATAGCTGCAGGCAACGCACCTCCGGAATGGCTTGAAGAACAAGTATACAAAATAAGAAAACTGACTGATAAGCCATTTGGTGTCAACATCATGCTTATGAGTCCCTATAAAGATGCTGTTGCTGATGCTGCAGCATTTTTAGAAGTACCTGTTATTGTGACCGGTGCCGGAAGCCCTGGAAAATATATGGATATGTGGAAAAGCAAAGGAATCAAAGTATTTCCTGTTGTGCCAACAGTTACGATGGCAATCAGATTAGAAAGAACCGGTGCTGACGGTCTTATATGTGAAGGCACTGAAGCGGGTGGACATATTGGCGAATTAACTACAATGACCCTTGTGCCACAGGTTAGCGATGCTGTGAAGCTGCCGCTCATCGCTGCGGGTGGTATCGCGGATGCCAGAGGATTTGCCGCTGCCTTAATGCTTGGCGCATCAGGTATCCAGGTCGGAACTCGATTTCTAACTGCATTTGAGTGCAATGTCCATCAGAATTACAAGCAGATGATAATCGATGCTAAAGATACTGATGCAGTGGTAAGCGGAAGAACTACAGGACATCCTGTCAGAAGCATCAAAAACAGATTGACCTCTAAGTTTAAAAGAATGGAAAAGAATAATGTCCCTTTGCTTGAGATGGAAAAAGAGGGAGAAGGCGCTCTTAGGAAAGCTGCCATAGACGGTGATGTGAAGACCGGATCGGTAATGGCCGGACAGATAGCAGGAATGGTCAACAAAGAGGAATCCTGTGAAGATATTATTACGGATCTTATGGAAAACACCGTTAAGCTTATTAAAAATTTTAGATTTGAGGTATAGAAATGGGTAAAATCGCTTTTATATTTCCGGGACAAGGATCTCAATATGTGGGTATGGGAAAAGAATTGTATGATTATTTTCCTGAAGCCAAAAAAATCTTTGATGAGGCAGATAATGCCTTGGAATTTAAAATCAGTGATTTATGCTTCTATGGGCCTGATGATGAACTTTTGAAAACAGAAAATACCCAGCCGGCAATTTTAACTATGAGCATAGCAGCTTTGAGAGTTTTGGAGAAATATGGTGTCAAGGCTGACTATACAGCTGGCTTAAGCCTTGGAGAATATGCTTCAATGGTTTATACAGGAGCGATGGGTTTCTCTGATGCTGTGAAGCTTGTCAAAAAAAGAGGTAAGTTCATGCAGGAAGCCGTTCCTGAAGGCAAAGGTAAAATGGCTGCACTCATTGGCATAAGCAGGGAAAATGCGGTCAGATTATGCGCGGACCTTGGGCACTATGGTGTTCTGGAATGTGCAAACTACAACAGTCCGGGACAGATTGTCATTGGTGGCGATGCTGATACAGTCATAAAGGCTGTTGAGGTTGCAAAAGAGTATGGTTCAAAAAAGGCAATACTCCTGCCGGTCAGTGCTCCTTTCCATACGTCCATGCTAAAGCCGGCAGCCGACCAATTGGAACTCGAATTAAAACATATTCAGCTTTCTGATACACATATCCCCATAGTGGCTAATGTCAACGCCACACCAACACAGACGGCTGAGGTTTTCAGAGAAAACTTGAAGAATCAAGTCTCTTCGTCTGTTTTATGGGAGGACAGCGTCATTAGAATGATAGAACAGGGTGTGGATACATTTGTAGAGATAGGTCCTGGCAGCTCACTTTGCGGATTTATTAAAAAAATTGATAAAACAAAGGCATTCATGAACATAGAAGATCTGGTTTCTCTCGAGAAGACACTCAATAAATTGGAGGTGGGACATGTCTGATCAAAAAACAGCCATTATTACCGGTGCGTCGGGTGGCATAGGTACAGCTATAGCAATTAAGCTAAACAGTCTGGGCTACAATCTGGCGCTAAATTATAACAACAACATAACAGCTCTAAGTGATGTTGTTGCTGGATTCAGCAATAAAGAACCAAAAACCATACTTGTAAAAGCTGATATTTCAGATTATAATCAAGCAAGCGAGCTAATAACCAAGACTCTGGATGAGTTTGGACGTATAGATTTACTGGTCAATAATGCAGGCATCACTAGAGACAGACTGCTTTCAATGATGAGTGACGATGATTTTAATTCAGTTATAAGCATAAATTTGAATGGCACTTTCAACTGCACACGTCATGTCTGCAAAAAAATGATAAAACAGAAGTCAGGCAGAATAATAAACATTTCGTCGGTAGTAGGTCTAATGGGAAATATCGGACAGGTCAACTATTCCGCTTCAAAAGCTGGTGTGATCGGTCTTACAAAATCAACAGCCAAAGAGCTTGCTAGAAAAAACATTACCTGCAATGCAATCGCACCGGGATTTATAGACACACATATGACCGATGCAATGTCTGAAGAAGCAAAAAATGAAGTGATAAAAAACATCCCGCTCAAACGATTAGGCTCTCCGGAAGATGTGGCTGAACTTGTAGCTTTTCTGGCATCAGATCAGGCATCTTACATTACCGGACAAGTGATCTCTGTTGATGGTGGATTGTATATTTAGGAGGTACTTATGTATAAAAGAGTCGTAATAACAGGAATGGGTGTTGTATCCCCCATTGGTTGCGGATTGGATAATTTTTGGAACGGAATAAAGACAGGAAAATGTGGCATAGACGAAATAACTGCATTTGATACTACCGAATTTTCAGTCAAATTGGCTGCTGAAGTCAAAGACTTTAATCCGAATGATTACATGGAAAAGAAAGAGGTCAAAAGAATGGACCGCTTCTGTCAGTTTGCAGTTGCAGCCTCTCAAATGGCGATGGATGACTCAGGTCTTGATTTAAAAGATGAAAACATTAAAAGAATCGGCGTCATAATCGGTAGTGGTGTTGGTGGTATCAATACAATTGAGACTGAATTGACAAAGCTACATACCAAAGGCCCAAGCAAGGTATCTCCTTTTTTCATTCCAATGATCATTTCAAACATGGCATCTGGCCTGGTAGCAATCAGATTTGGCGTTCAAGGCATCAACATGTCTGTCGTTACGGCATGTGCTTCCGGTGCCAATGCTATTGGAGAATCATTCAGGAAAATTCAAACCGGTTTATGTGATATTATGATAGCCGGAGGATCTGAAGCGTCTGTTACCCCTGCAACCATTGCGGGTTTCTCTTCCATGAGCGCTTTATGCACTTCAAAGGACAAAAATCGTGCGTCTATACCATTCGATAATGAAAGAGGCGGATTTGTCATGGGAGAAGGTTCTGGAATGCTGATACTTGAAGAATATGAACATGCGAAGGCAAGAGGTGCTCGCATTTACTCAGAGATTGTGGGATACGGTGCAACCTGTGATGCCTTCCACATGACCACACCGGAGCCTAATGGCTACGGAGCGGCTGCGGCCATATTAAGTGCCATTGAAGATGCGGGTATTGATAAGGAGGAAATAGGCTACATCAATGCACACGGTACTTCAACACCCTATAATGATAAATTTGAAACCCTGGCAATCAAGAACGTATTTGGAGACTTTGCCTATAAGATACCAGTGAGCTCAACAAAATCGATGACGGGTCATCTGATTGGTGGAGCTGGGGCAATCGAGGCAATCGTTTCATCGATGGCGTTAAAGGAAGGATTTTTGCCTGCAACTATCAATCATGTGGTAGATGATCCTGATTGTGATTTGGATATTATTCCTAATGTTGGCAGAAATGTAGAAATCAATTATGCCTTATCCAATTCCCTTGGTTTTGGTGGGCATAACACCACATTATTGTTTAAGAAAGCTTGAGGTAATTAATATGTTTGACAGTAATGAAATTGAAAAAGTAATCCCCCATAGATATCCATTTCTGTTTATTGACAGGATTGTGTCGCTAGATCCCGGTGTAAAAGCGGTTGCTATCAAAAATGTTAGTGCCAATGAGCCATTCTTCTTGGGACACTTTCCCGGCAATCATGTAATGCCCGGGGTGATAATTGTTGAAGCGATGGCTCAGACCGGTGCATTTGCCTTGCTGTCGCTTGAAGCAAATAAGGGTAAGACCGCCTATTTTGGAGGCATCAAAAAAATGCGTTTCCGTAAAAAGGTATTACCAGGTGATACTTTAAGGTTGGAGACTACTATAATTAAATTGAAAGGCAGTCTAGGCATTGGACATGCCATAGCATTTGTCAATGATCTGATAGTTGCTGAAGGAGAACTGACTTTTGCCATCAGTTAGCAAAATCAAAACCCCTCAATTGAGGGGTTTTTTATTTTTAAGAATCAGTTTGCTTCATTATACCGTACCTGGTCGAAGCTCACAGGGTTATATTGTTCTCTGTATTTTTTCGAAGTTGTTTTTCTGAAATTCTGATAGTATTCCTGTACTGCCAGATACTTGTCAACCATGGATACTATCCAGCTTTCCTTATATCTAGGTACTCTCACTGGAAACATATGCCTTACGATTATGTCTTTTTCCAACTCGTTAAGTTCGAAGAGCCTTGATGCATTTTCTAGGGCTCTCACGGGATGCATAACAGCGTGCTTTAATGCATCAACGGGCAATCTCAATCTGAAAGTCTTGTCAAACTTATAAAGATAAAAATCGTGGAGCAATGCGCCTCTTATTGTAGCCTCCCAATTTAAGCCAGCCTTGTAAGCTATCTTGTATGATTGATAGGAAACATTCATGACATGTTCATATACACTTTCGTCATGATGTTTGATATGTTTCATCCTTTGAAATTCCTTGTTGTTGATTAACGGCCCAGCTACTTTCATGAACCTGTGGTCTGCAAAATTCATTTAATCACCTTTCTTTTTTCACTACAGGTTCCATTATAGCATATATGAAAAGCATATAAAGTTATTTTTTTGTTAAATATTGAATTTTATAATTAATTATTTCGCTTTTATGCTTATTTCCCACTTCTTATGCTGAGATTGACTAGTGATTTTTCAAGATCCTTAATATTGTTGTTGATCTGTTTGTATTCGCCAATTCGCATATCACTCTCTTCCAATGTACCCGCAGTCATTTCAAATATCCTAACTGAAAGTTCTTTCAATATCTCCAACTCATTCTGAAGTTTTTTGATTTTATCCG
>JAUYTY010000214.1 GCA_030694905.1 Eubacteriales bacterium
ATGGCTATCGGATTAAGGTAGAAGGGAACGATGTCAGCTATTATAAAGCTACAGATCCATCATTTACACACGAGTCCTTCAGAAAGTACATGGATATGGTTTTTGCCTATGCCAGCACTTTGTCTATGGAAAAAGAGTTAGTGTCTGTGAGTGTCAACGATATGAAGATTGGTGATGTCTTTATCATCGGTGGCAGTCCGGGGCATGCGATTATAGTTGTTGATATGGCTGAAAACGAGAATGGAAACAGAATATTCATGCTGGCGCAGTCCTATATGCCGGCACAGCAAACACAGATACTGATCAATCCATTAGATGAAACCATGAGTCCTTGGTACTCTTTGGAAGGAGTCAATCAACTCAAAACACCAGAGTGGACATTCAATTTAGACAGATTAAAACGATTTGCAAGTAGCTCAGGAACCTCCATTTGATAATTTTCGTCTATAATGAAAATAAGCTTTTGGAGGCTATATAAGATGAAAAGAAAAAAGATGTGGACAATCATGCTGCTTGTAATGACATTTGCTGTGGTTGGCTGCAGTCCTAATAGTGGTATTGGTAGTAAATTTGATTTTGAATTTGATTTTTCTGAAAGTGACCAGGGATGGCAGGTGGATTACACCGATTACCCGGTTAACTATGATCCGGATATTTATGAGCTGGAAAATGGACACATGGATTTGCCGGAGGAGCTAGGCAGACCAGGGAAAGGCATCATGATCCAAGGGCATAACCGAAGCGATGACATATTCATGTATCTTAGAAAAGAACTGACGGGATTAAAACCAAACACAAACTACAGTATTGTAATTGAGGTTGAATTTGCTACAGATGCGCCTGCAGGTGCTTTTGGCATAGGTGGACCTCCCGGAGAAGCTTTATTTGTCAAGGTAGGGGCTTCTACCGAAGAGCCATTGCCTATAGAGGGTGATATAGCTGGAGAACCAAATTATTTCCTTAATGTGGACAAGGGCGGACAAAGTGAAGGTGGAGAGAATGCCATAGTTGTAGGAGATGGCGCGAAGCTTGAAAATGACGAGTTTTATGTCTACGAATTTAAAGTATTGAACAATGAAAGCCAACCGCTGGAAATTAAATCCGACAGTAATGGCAATCTGTGGGTGTTTGTCGGTACAGACTCTGGATTTGAAGGAAAAACTGTACTATATTATACAAATGTGACAGTAAGTTTAACTGAAAAATAACATTAATTATTTCTTGCAAAACAACATTAAAAAGACTATAATGTGTTGAGTATTAGGGAGTAGCTTACAGTTGATATTGTTCTTGTTGGTCGTCAACACAGTGTTTATAACACTCGGTCAACATGTCATGTTAGATCATGAAAGCAAGACTTTTACAGACGTTTTAATATACGTCAGTAGAAGTCTTTTTTGTTAGAAATACATATTATTTCATCAACTATAAAATACTTTGGAGGGATTTAAATGGAAGAATTTTCACAACTTTTTCAAGGGGTAATGGAATTTCAATGGCAGTTTCTAATAATGTATGCTATTGGGACTGTCCTAATTTACCTCGCAATCAAAAAAAACTATGAACCAATGCTGCTTTTGCCTATTGGATTTGGGGCAATTTTAGTCAACCTGCCATTAAGCACAATTTGGGAGCATGAAGGATCAATAGGGGTACTTCAGATTTTCTATAATTCTGGTATATTGACAGAGATATTCCCAGTATTGATCTTTGTGGCAGTAGGGGCAATGATTGACTTCACGCCTCTGCTGAAGAATCCGAAAATGTTGTTTTTTGGAGCAGCAGCACAATTTGGAATTTTCTTCACTATCATGGCAGCACTGCTTCTAAATAAGGCTTTTCCTTCATTAGGTATTGACTTAAAAACGGCTGCATCGATAGGCATTATAGGCGCAGCTGATGGTCCGACTTCCATTTTCGTTGCTACTAAATTCGCAAAAGAGTGGCTAGGACCCATTACTGTAGCAGCTTACTCTTATATGGCGCTGGTTCCTGTTATTCAACCTCCAGTTATCCGTGCTTTAACAACAAAAAAAGAACGCATGATACGAATGGACTACAAGGATAAAAAGGTATCAAAAACTGTCTTAATTGCTTTCCCTATTGTTATTACAATCATTGCCGGCATTATAGCACCTATTAGTGTTCCATTGATTGGATTCCTTATGTTTGGCAACCTGATCCGTGAAGCTGGCGTGCTGGAAAGGTTGTCCAAAGCTGCTCAAAATGAACTTGCCAATCTGGTCACATTACTTCTGGGTATAACGATAGGTGCCACTATGCACTATGATAAATTTCTGGATGTAAAAACTTTAATGATACTTGGTTTGGGTCTTGTTGCTTTCATATTCGATACGGCTGGTGGCGTTCTTTTTGCTAAATTTTTGAACCTTTTTAGCAAAGAAAAGATAAACCCTATGATTGGAGCTGCTGGAATATCAGCATTCCCAATGTCAGCAAGAGTCGTGCAGAAAATGGCAACAGCGGAAGATCCCCACAATTTTATATTGATGCAAGCTGTAGGGGCAAATGTAGCAGGTCAATTAGGCTCAATCATAGCTGGCGGACTGGTGTTGGCACTGGTTCCATGGCTTTTGTCTTAAAAAGGGAGGGTAGAACATGGATAATGTAAATCTTGGACTTCAATTAATGGGTTATGGCCTTGCAGGAGTCTTTATGGTATTGATATTGTTTTATGCTGTTATAAAACTATTGCTAAAATTGTTTCCGTTAAAAGAATGAAGTGTTGATTGGGGCTGTTTTTCTTTTTGAACTATACGTGGTATTATTAAGATTATAATTACACTGCTTGGAAGGTAAAACAAAATGAAAATGTTAAAAACATTTGCTATGATAATTATGATTATAGCATTAACCGTTAACATCTCAGGATGTGGTTCAAATAATGAGTCTAATACTGAAGCATCTCAATCAATCAATGTAACAATCGTTTCTGATCCAGATAAACAGGAAGATGAAGTCAAAAATGATACGATAACGATTGTCCTCGACCCTGGTCACGGCGGAGAGAATACTGGAGCAAAGGCTGATGTGAACGGAGATGGTGTTATTGATTTAGAAAAAGATCTGAATATGGTTGTTGCCAATCATATGATAAAAATATTAGACAACTACGAAGGTCTTCATGTAGCATTGACGCGATATGGCGATGATGAGCTTAGCCATGCTCAAAGGGCTGCTATAGCCAAATCATTCGCTAAGGAGACATTGAGTAAAACTGTCATACTAATCAGTATCCACAACAACGCAAATCCGTATGCACAGTTAGAGGGTGTTGAAGCTTATGTCTCTGTTTATGATGAGCGTTATGATTGGATTGCCACTGATTTGGCCTATGAGATGGTTGATAACATTGCAGAAAATTTTGAACTGTTGAATCGAGGTGTTTTAACGAGGGTTAGCAGACGCCATGACGACTGGTATGGAATCATCCGAAATGGAATTGCAAGAGATATTCCAACCATCATTTTGGAGCAGTGTTTTATGGATAATCCAAAGGATGCGTTAAAAGTACTTTCAAGTGATGAAAAGCTGTATAAACTGGCTGAGACTAATGCCAATGCGATTATCAGATTCTTTAGCTTGGAACTTAAGGAAGGTATTAATGAAAAAATAATTCTCGAATAAAAGTTTGCAAAAAAAACCCCCCATTAGCCAATTAACAATCGATCTGCTATGGGGAGAGGTGGCAGTAGACATACCTATCTTCTGAAACGTGTGTAACCAAATCCACCAAAGATTAAAACTAAAACGATAATTATTAAAAGTGTATTAGTACTCAATTTAATCCCTCCTTAGGAAAAAATAGATTTATCAAAATCAATCGCAAAATATTTTCTTCAGCATATAATTTTATTTTTAAAATCTGGATATTTGCTTAATTTATTATAACATTAATATAAACAAAAAGTATACATATATATGACATAATATATAAATATATATAGTGAATTATTGATTTATCAAAAATTATTGCCAATTTATTGGCTTTTTTTATCATTATGGTATATAATGTGTAAGTTGATTTCCTTATTACTTTAACTGGGAAACAATGGAGGTAAACCATGTCAACAAAGAATGTTGAAGGTATGAAAAAAATAATTGAAGAAAAGAAAAAAATGAGTGCGCAGCAGTGTCTTAATGGTGAAAAACCAAATCAAAAAATGTCAAGCCAGTGGAAAGCTTTCAAAAACAAAAAAACCGGTGGAGTATTCGATAAATAAATAGACTCTGAAGTCTGATATTTAAAGAACGCATTTGATGCGTTCTTTCTTTTGCAATCATAATCTGAATTAAAGGAGAACAACTATTGTTATTTAGAAATCTCAAAATCATTGAGCCTATTCTGAAGGCTGTAAAATCAGAAGGATATACAGAACCAACCCCTATTCAATCAAAAGCAATCCCATCTCTATTGGAAGGCAGAGACCTTTTGGGCTGCGCACAGACGGGAACCGGCAAAACAGCAGCATTTGCCATACCAATATTGCAGGATCTGTCAGAAGAACACAGAAACATTAAGGGAAAAAGACAGATTAAGGCGCTTATTCTAGCTCCGACAAGGGAATTGGCAATACAGATCGGCGATAGCTTCAAAGCATATGGCAAATACTTGAATCTGAAGACGCTGGTGGTCTACGGTGGTGTCTCACAACATCCTCAGACAAGATCGCTGACAAGCGGAGTTGACATATTGGTAGCCACTCCCGGCCGATTGCTTGATTTGGTCAACCAGAAATATATTCGATTGAATCAGGTGACACATTTTGTTTTGGACGAAGCGGATATGATGCTTGATATGGGTATGCTCCCTGATGTCAAAAGGATAATCAAATTGATACCGGAAATAAGACAGACCATGTTTTTTTCTGCGACAATGCCTGATGAAATTGCAAAATTGTCCAGCTCTATATTGAAAAACCCGGTAACAGTTTCAATTACGCCTGTATCATCGGCTGTCGAGATAATTGAACAATCTGTATATCAAGTTGATAAGGGAAACAAGATTAATCTGTTGATACATCTGTTGAAAAATAAAGCAATCGTTTCAGCATTGGTATTTTCCAGAACGAAACACGGAGCGGACAAAATTGTAAAGGCTCTTGAAAAAGCTGGTCTTCAGGCACAGGCTATTCACGGCAACAAATCACAGAATGCCAGACAGCTTGCCTTGAGCAATTTCAAGGAAAGAAAGACAAGAATACTGGTTGCTACAGATATTGCAGCACGTGGCATTGACATAGAAGAGCTGTCACATGTTTTTAATTTTGATTTGCCGGAAGTCCCTGAGACGTATGTTCATAGGATAGGAAGAACCGGACGAGCAGGTCTAGGTGGTATAGCGATAGCATTCTGCGACCAGGAAGAGAAGCTGCTGTTGCGTGATATTCAAAAGCTAACATCAAAATCAATTGAAATTGTAGGAGATCATCCTTTTCCATGGAACGAAAAATTGCAGTTTTCGACATCTAAACCTGTCACGCCACGTGCCAGAAGCACCAAAAAAACAAGCTATTCAAAAAGTAATGCGGAGAAAAAAGAAAAATCTTATTGGAAGAGCCGCTGATTCAGTTATATAATGGTTATAGAAGTATTATAACTAACTGAAAAGGGGATTGAAAAATGTATCTGGTCAATAACATCAAAGACGTTGCCCTCATATTTGAGGGTGGTGGTATGCGTGCCAGCTATACAGCCGGTTTCGCAAACAATTTGCTGGAAAATGAAATATACTTTGATTATGTTGCCGGCATATCAGCGGGGGCAAGCCTTAGTGTCAATTACCTGTCCAGGGACAT
>JAUYTY010000219.1 GCA_030694905.1 Eubacteriales bacterium
TGATAAATACAATCATTTAAGGATTTTTCAACATATTAAATATTATAGAAAAGTTTGGAACGGGTATAGCAAGAATCAAGGATGAATATTCACATAGCATTCGTAAGCCTGGTTTTGATGTAAGCGAAAACAGAATTAGAATAATCTTGCCTGTTGTTGAAATTGATACATTAGATCTGTCTCAAGACGAACTCTCTATTTATACTTTACTAAAGGAAGATCAAGAGCTCTATAGAATTGATATAGATTTAAAAACCGGATTTACAAAGTCGAAAACCATTAGAATTCTAAATGGTCTTGCAGACAAAAATGTTATTATAAGAGCTGGAAGCGGAACTGCAGTAAAGTATAAATTGAAGTAAAAAACAATTCAAGATTTGCGGTACAATTATTATATCAAACAACATTTGGCAATCAAAAATACAATACCAATTGCCAGAGAGCGAGCCTCTAAATTTCAATTGTGCCTATGTTATATACATAGTATAATCAAGGAGTATAGCTTAAGAGGTTGATGAAACCCTTGTTCTTTTTGAGCGGGGGTATTTTTGTAGATAGCATAGTGAAGTGGATAATCTGAAGCTGGGGTGGATGAGTATGAAGAAACGTATTTTGTTAATCATTATAGGCATCATGTTATTGCTTACGGCTTGTAAGAGTGCGGAGGTAAAAGTTGTTGAGCAACAAATATCCTCCATTGGAAGCGTGACGGAAGAAAGTGATATGCTGATTCAGGATGTCCGACGAGCCTATGACAATTTGTCCAATAAGGATAAGAGAAGAATCTCCAACTATTCTGTCTTAGAGGAAGCGGAGCTTGCATATAACACCATTTTTTCAGGGAAAGTGGACAAAATGATTGAGGCTATCGGTCCCATAGATGATGACAGCAAAGTAGCAATTGACTTAGCAAGATCGGAATATGACAAGCTGACAAAAGCCCAGAAAGCCATTGTCAATAATTTTGGCAATCTAATTGCAATTGAAAAGGAATATGACGAATATATCGTAAACAGATCTATTGAGACCCTTGATGCATTAAAAGACATTTCTCCAGAGGATGCAGAGGCCATTGTACTTGCTGAAAATATTTATGATAAACTAACAGCTGAACAGAAGATCCGCGTATCGAAAGAGAAAGGGGATGTCGCTGTGCTGATCCAGAAGGCAAAGGTTCAGATTGTCGAAATACTCATTAAACGAATTGCATATAGGAGAGACGAACCGAGCAGGGATGACTTGATAGCAATGATTAGCGCCTTGGCTGCTTTTTCAGAGCTTAACGAAGATGCACAGTCCCAAGTGACAAACTATAGAACAGCAGAGAGAGCATTGGATGGCTTTTCTAGCTATATGCAAAAAAGGGCTAGGACGGACAAATTGTTTATCAGAGATAATTATATAAAACAGAGCAATACGGTGTCTTATGATGATTTGATGGTTAATTCAAATTCTTACAAGTGGCAGCGGTTGCGTGTTGAAATACAGATAGTAGGGATAAAAAAGGACGGCTTTCTGCAACCGGATAGTATAGCTGCTATTGAAGTTGGAACTGAGAATGTCTTTGAGCTTGTAGATAATCGGTGGTTCAAAGAGCCTATTATTTCTGTAGAAGATACGTTCACAATATATGGTACATTTGGAGGAACGACAACAGTAACTGTCACAGAAGAAGGCTCCGGCTTATGGGGAACGCGTTTTTTTCAAAATGTCATCGACAAGTATGAAATTCCGATAATCAAGTTTGTTTATACCAGTATTGATAATCTTGGACTGATCGCTACGGGAAATCCCTATGCGACAGATGTAGGGATGGATAAAAGGAAGGAAGAACTGATAGATCAATTGAATGGAATGATTGGACAGATGCAATAAATCGGAGGAATTGGAATGAAAAAGAGTGGTATGTTTTTTTCGGGTTTCATGGTATTGATAGTTATTGCAGCGATAGCCAGCGCATTTTTTATTGGTTTTAAGATTGCTAGGGATAAGCAGGAACCCGCAATTATTGCCATTATGAATATTGAGGGAACAATAAAGGATATTGGCGAATTGGCTACGGCGGAATATGGTTATACAATTGCTCAGACAACTGACAAGCCTAATATGAAGGTGGTGGGATTCGAGATACCATTCACGAGCAGCAAGGTTATATATAGCTATGAGGGCCTCATTAAGGCTGGAATAGATTTCAATAAGATAGAAGTGACAGTGAATGAAGCGAATAAGACTATTTTTATCGAATTGCCGGATGCGGAGATACTGAGTTCCGAAGTGGATTTTGATAGCTTGATTGTATATGATGCGAAGTACAACCCATTTAATGTATTTACATTTTCAGATATGAATTTAGGTCTTACTGCTTTAAAAGAGAAAGCGGAAGAGTCTGCTATAACTAATGGACTATTGATCAGGGCGGCTGATAATGCACAGAGCATTCTCAAGACCACAGTTATGAGCTTCTATGATCCAGGAGAATATAAGATAGAGTTTTATTGATTTAAACCCAAAAAACAAAAGGGACGGTTCCTTTTGTTTTTTTGCATATGTTATCCAAAGATCATTCTTGAAACAATATATGATGAAGCAGGTTTATTGTTAAACGAACAATTGTCAGATATACTTAATCTGTACTATGGTAAGTAAAATTGGAAAAATCAAATATACTATTCTGCGTGAGAAGGACGGATCTGAAGTGAATAAATCCAAAATAAGAAAATTAACAAGGATAGAAATAAAAGAAGCATTATTCTCAAACTTCAATCGTGATCAGACAGTCACCAAATGCTGGAGAAAAACTAATGAAAATTGTTAAAGTTACTGGGGGATTAGGAAACCAGATGTTTCAGTATGCGTTTTATAAAAGTCTTAAAAATAAAGATTCCAATGTTAAATTAGATATTTCAGTTTTTAAAAGCTATAATGCACATAATGGATATGAATTAAATCGGGTTTTTGGAATTGAAGAGGACTTTTCTTCCTTAGAGGATGTAGAACGCTTAGGCGATTGTAAAACTCATTTCTTATCTAAGGTTAGAAGACGAATATTTGGATTAAAGAATAGTCACTATATTCAAAAAAAATTTGAGTATGATCCAGAGGTGTTTAAATTTGATAATATATACCTTGATGGTTATTGGCAGAGTGAAAAATTCTTCGAAGATATCAAGGATGATGTAATTCGTGATTTTGCCTTTGTAGAAGAGCTTAGTGAAAAGAATATTGAAATAAAAACTATTGCCGAAAGTGAAAATTCGATAAGTATTCATATTAGACGCGGAGATTATGTAACTGATACAAAGGCTAATAAAGTACATGGGAATATTTGTGACTTAGACTACTATGAGAAGGCGATAAATTTTTTGATTGGCAAAATAAACAGCCCAATATTCATTGTGTTTTCTGATGATATAGAGTGGGCTAAAAGCAATTTAAAATTAAATAACTGTCATTTTGTGTCTTGGAATAAAGGAAATCACAGCTATAATGACATGAGGTTAATGAGCTATTGTAAGCACAATATAATTGCCAATAGTTCATTTAGTTGGTGGGGAGCATATCTTAATAAAAATCCTAACAAAATAGTAGTTGCACCAAATAAGTGGTTTAATGATACAAGTTTGAATACAATAAATTTAATTCCAAATAATTGGCATCAAATAAGTGGCTAGATCTGTCATAATTGGTTACTGGACTAACGTCAGCATTTCATTAAGGATACGGTTGATTTCGTTAAGCTGTTCATTTCTCCAGCCTTGAATCCGGGCAATGTCTGCATACATGCTTTCTAATACTTCATAATCCAAGCTTTTAAGAGACTCCCTATTGGATTCAATATAACTCCGAATGGAGCCCTTGGAGTTCATCAACGCATTTCTTATATCTCTAATCTCTTGACGATAGCTGGAAATCTGCTCTAAAGTGGAAGCATCCAATGTCAGACCGTTTGCCTTCATATCGGCATAGATTGCAGCCAAGTCTTTTCTTGTAGTTCTGACTAACTGAAGAAGGGCTTTGTTTTCATCCCTGGCAGCTTCGACTAAAGCGCGTTTTTCTTGAACAGCGTCTTTAAAGTCTGATACGTCTTGTCTCTTTCGTTCGATTTGAGTTTGACGCGTTGCTGTTCTTTCCTGAACCTGGGGTAAGCGCGTGAACCACTTGCCCGGAGTGGGCTGTGTCTCGGATTCCACGGCAAAAGCTGTCATTGACAGGGACAATACAAGCATACTTACAATAATTATAGATGATAAAAGTTTTTTCATAAAAACATCTCCTTTTCTTAACTTGGTTTAATTATAATAAAAGTGCCATTGGAAAAACAAAGGGCAAACTGTGGCAAAGTTGTGGCAGTTGTTTATTAATCAATACCTGTATGATAAAATGTCTTGAGGTGATTTTAATGGGACAATCTATTTATATAGCTGATGATGAGAAAAACATACGAGAGCTGATTAATAGCTTTTTATCCAATGAAGGATACACAGTAACCGCTTTCGAAAACGGCGATGATCTGCTTGTGGAATTTCTAGATAATCCTTGTGATATGGTGATTCTGGATATTATGATGAATGGTACCGACGGACTTTCAGTCTGTTCTCAGATAAGGCAAAAGCATAATGTGCCAATCATAATTGTTTCTGCAAGAGATAGCGAGCTTGACCGTATAACGGGAATCTCTATAGGGAGTGATGATTATCTTGTAAAGCCCTTTTCAACCCTGGAGCTTGTCGCAAGGGTAAAAGCGATTTTTAGGCGCATGGCATTTGACAGGGAGATTAAAAAAACCTCAACATTAAAATATGGAAGTATTGTCTTAAACCTTAATACCAGAGATGCTTTTTCAGATGAAAAACCTCTTGACTTAACGCCGACTGAATTTGCCTTTATGGTCTATTTGTTTGAGAACTCTGAAAGAGCTGTATCTCGTGAAGAGCTGTTAAAAAATGTTTGGAAATTCGACTTTGAAGTCGATACCAGAGCTATAGACGATGTATTGAAACGCTTACGTAAAAAACTCCTTTTTAGCAATGTGAAGATTGAATCGGTTTGGGGTTTTGGGTTTAAGCTCTCACAGGAGGGCAATGTATGAAAACCATCAGTCAAAAAATAGCCACATCATTTTTGCGGTTGATCATTATATCCCTTCTTGTGATTATGCTCCTATTCAATATTGCTGTGCGTATCTATTCGCATAGCATGGCGCAAAAGGAGCTAAAAAACACAGTTGAGAATGTAGAGATCCTGATACGACAACGGTTTTCATTGGACGACCAAAACCAGAGGGACATTGAAACCATGCTTGATAATTTGAAACTGATACGGGGAATGCTCAGAATATCCAGCCTGTCTTCCTCAATTGAGTATATGATTGTGGATGCCAAAGGTCAGATTCGCTTTCCCCTGGATTTTTCGGACAGCTTTTTGTCATATAGGGTTGTGGAAAAAGCGGTCGAGACTGTTGAAGGCAAAGAGCCGGGACGGGTATATTCATTTAGATCAACAGGTATTAAGTATTACGTAATCAGTAAGTCCTTTTCAAACAACCGCGTTCCAGCCTTTAAGCTCGTTTTTATATCTGGAAGCAGCGGGTTCTGGGGTTTCGTAAGGGTAATTAACATCATCCTGCTGTCAATAATAGCTTTAGCTATTGCGTTTGGGAGTTATGTGGCTGTAAAGCTTTCTAAAAGCATTACAAAGCCCATATCGGATTTATCGAAGTATGCAAAAGAGATTGGACAAGGCAAATTCGTGGTCTTGCCAACTGACGAAAGCAGTGCGGAAATAAATGACCTCACAAACAATATGAATGATATGTCAAAGCGACTGATGGATTACGATCGAACTCAAAAAATGTTTTTACAAAACGCCTCTCACGAGATTAGAACACCGCTTATGAGCATTCAGGGATATGCCGAGGGAATATCTAAGGGTATTTTTTCTGACACAGCCAAAACAGCAGAAATCATTTGCGAAGAAAGCAAACGCCTAAATTCCCTTGTTGAAAATCTTTTAACTTTATCAAGAATTGAAAACAACACATATGAACAGGAGCTTTCGGCAATCAACCTCTCTGATAACATAAAGGAGTATATTCAAAAAATAACGGGATACACAATAAAGGAAAACAAGATACTGAAACTGAACATAAAGGATAACAACCTTACAGTTAATGCGAACGACACCCTATTATCCACTGCAGTTATCAATATTGTTTCGAACTGCATCAAATATGCCCGCAGCGAAATAGAAGTTTCTTTATTCAAACAAGGCGATTATGCCATAATAAGAATCAAGGATGACGGAGAAGGTATTTCTAAAAAAGACTTATCTTATATCTTTGACCGATTTTACAAAGGCAAAAATGGTAACTTTGGATTAGGACTCTCTATTGCAAAATCAGCGGTTGAGGTTATGAGTGGAAACATAAAGGCATACAATGACAATGGAGCAGTGTTTGAAATAGAACTCCCATTATTGACTTGATGAAAAAACAAAGGAAGAACCCAATGATTAAAATTTTTCTTATCAAAAGAGCGCACTTCATACCCGATAAGTTGTATTTGAAGATAGTGTTCTTTATGCGCTTTCATAGGATGTTAAGCTTCAAGAGGCCGGAGACACTGAATGAAAAGCTCCAATGGCTTAAGATCTATGACCGAAGACCGGAATACACGAAGCTTGTGGATAAATATGAAGTCCGCAAGGTTATTGCCGATGCTATAGGGGAAGATCATCTAATTCCCCTGTTGGGGGTATGGGATTCAGCAGATGAGATTGATTATGACAGGCTTCCCAATCAGTTTGTCCTGAAATGCACCCACGATTCAAAAAGCATTGTCATATGCAAAGACAAGAAGAACTTTGATTTTGAGGCTGCAAAAAAGAAGCTGAACAAAAAGCTGAAAACAGACTTCTACTTGATGGGACGGGAATGGCCTTACAAGGATGTAAAACCACGGATAATTGCAGAGAAATATATGGTGGATGAGTCTGGCGTGGAACTGAAGGACTATAAAATCATGTGCTTCAATGGCAATCCCGATAATATGATGGTCTGCTATAATAGAACGGATGACCATACTGATTTTAAGTTCTTTGACTTATCCTGGAACTGGTTAAACTATATTTGCGGCGATGAAGATTTGGGCGGAGTGGATCTGCCTGAAAAACCCAAGGGTTACAATGAGATGATGACTATAGCTAGACAACTGTCCAGAGATTATTATTTCACTAGAATTGATTTGTATGATATCAATGGACATATCTATTTTGGGGAGATAACCCTGCATCCAGCCAGTGGATTGGGCAAAGTGATCAATAGTACTGCTGATCGAGAATTGGGTAAGAAGTTGATCCTGCCTTTGCTGGATGAGAATTGATGGAGATGGGTGGATTGCTATGAATGATTTAAATCAAATAGAAATCACAGTTGTTACACCAACTTATAATCGAGGACATCTATTGGAAAACTGCTATGCATCATTGCAAATGCAAACAAATCCCAGGTTTGTCTGGATGATTGTTGATGATGGATCAACTGATGGTACTGATGAAGTAGTGTCACAATGGAAATTGGAGAGAAAAATTGAAATCGAGTACTTTAAAAAACAAAACGGTGGCATGGCTTCTGCTCTAAACATAGCGTTAGACAGAGCAACCACCAAATATTTTGCATACATTGATTCGGATGATACACTATCTGAGCGGGCCATAGAAATGGCTCTTGAACAGTTGCGTGGTATAGAACATGATGATAGCTTAGCAGGGATTTTGGCGCTACGCACCAATCCTGACGGTACTGTATTAGGTGGGAAGCTAATCCCGAAAAATATTACAAGGATCAACTTACCCCGGCTTGGTGAAATGAGGATTAAATCAGAATTGATAATCTTTTTTAAGACAGATATCATCAAACAATTCAGGTTTCCTGAAATACCAGGCGAGAAATTTATAACACCTGCTTATATTGAATATAAGGTTGGTGAAAAACATGATTTCCTGGTCTCTGGAGATACTTTTTGCTATTGCGAGTACAATGATGATGGCATAACGAAAAATATACGTTCTATTATAAAATCAAATCCCAAAGGCTATACAATGGTGAAAAGACAATCCTATGAATTAATAAAGGGAGTTATTCCAAAGAGCAAACATGGGATCATGTTCATTGCCGGTAGTATTTTGAGTGGCGATAAAAATATTGTAAAAAATTCTCCGAATAAACTGATGACTTTGCTTTTATATCCTTTAGGATGGTTAGTTAGCAAGATAAGATTTCGTGATATATGAACATTGCACTTAAAACGTAGAAGCATTTATATCTGGCTAAACATAAATAATCTGCACAAAATATATCATACCAGGAGAGTTGGCAGTGAAAAAAACCCCTTTAGTTAGTGTTCTGATACCAACATATAAGAGCACCAGTTCATTAAAAATGTCAGTTGAATCAGTATTATCCCAAACCTATGAAAATTATGAAATTATAGTTATAGACGATAATAATCCTGATACAGAGTATCGAAGAAGAACAGAAGCAATAATGGATAGATATATACATAATCCTAAGATTATGTATATAAAGCATTCAAAGAACAAGAATGGAGCGGCTGCAAGAAACACAGGATTTAAAAATTCCAAAGGGGAACTTATATGCTTATACATGGAGATACCAAAAGGGCAAGACTATTGGGTTTTTTAAAGAAGGCAATTTGACAAAAGAGATTCTGAGCTTGGAGTATACGCCATATACAAGTTCTATTATGTTAAAAAGAGAGTGTTACGAAGATCTCAATGGCTTTGATGAGCGGTATAACCGGCATCAAGATTATGAATTCTTATTGAGATTTTTCAAGAAATTTAGAATAGGTGTAGTAAAAGAGCCTTTATTGGAAATTAGAGGCAATGATATAGATAATAAGCTATATGGTCGTCAACTAGAAGAATTAAAAGATAATTTTCTTGAACAGTTTAAGGAGGAGATTCAAGAAATTGAACTGAATGAAAAAAATTTCTACAAAAAAGTATTGGCTAGACACTATTCAGTCGTATTCGTCACTTATTTGAAAAAAAATCAATTAGTGATGCTATGCGTGTAATGACTAAATACACTAGGGAAAGTGGTTTTTTGTTTTACTTAGCACTCTTAAGAAAAACTGTTAAGCATATTGAAACAAGATATAAGTGAAACAAAAGGGACGGTTCCTTTTGTTTTTTGCACAGATCACACAAAGAAAACACTATTGCAGGAATCGCGAAGGATGCCAAACAAGATAACAACCAAGATACCAACCAAGATGATGAGGTTATGCAAAATCAGGCAGAAAGAAATACGATTTGGAGGATGTATTTGAATAAATCGAAAATAAGAAAATTAACAAGGATAGAAATAAAGAAAGCATTATTCTCAAACTTCAATCGCGATCAGGAAGTATTTAGAGGTTGGAGTTACTCTTAGAAAGCTAAAACCGAGCTGTAATGCAACGATAAATACAACGATAATAAACAACTGAGATTAGGGATTTATCTGGTAGGGATTGAGGTAAATAGATGAGATATCAATTTTTAAATATGAATGAGACGTATGCAGGTGAAATACGGAAATGGGCATATGAGGGAGAATACGCGATCTACAGCTATGCAAACTCTGAGAGCCTCTTTGATGTGGCTAACTGGCAAAATATATATGCAGTTTTGAATGAGGATGATGATTTAGTTGGTGAAGTAACCTTTTACAATAATACATCTGATGGATTAGAAAATTCATTTGAAACAGGCGACATGTTTTACGGCCAAGGTATGAGACCAGACTTAATTGGAAAAGGATATGGTCCAGAGTTAATACTACAGGCTTTACAATTTGGAATCGATAAATATGATTATAGACGGGAATGTATTTTTTTAGATGTGCTTTCTTTTAACGTGCGGGCAATAAAGGCTTATGAAAAATGTGGATTTAGATTTGATAGAAGACATAGCAAGGAATATGACGGTGTTCAATATGACTTTGTTAGAATGTATTACAAGAATTCCAAAAAAACAAAAGGGACGGTTCCTTTTTTTTTTGAATATAATAATAATATAGGAGATTCTATAATATGAGCGAATTTAAAAATTTTGATCTGGAGAAAGAGATTGAAACCCGAGGCAGAAAAATCCATGGGTTTGTGAACATTGCCGCAAAGCCTGACGGATCCTATGTCAAATTGCCTGTCTTGATGGCAATTGGCAAGGAAGACGGGCCAATCGTCCTTGCCGATGGCTGCAATCACGGCGATGAGCACGAGGGCGCAGAGGCTATTATTTCGGCGTATCACGCTTTGGACGTGGACAGAATGAAAGGTACCTTTGTAGGCGTGCCGGTCATAAACATGGAGGCCTTTAACAACCTGTCCAGATATGGGACATCGGATTTTGTGCCTGTTGACATGAACAGAATTTTTCCGGGAAACGACAAAGGTACAATCAGTCAATACGTTGCGCATTTTTATGCCGAAAACTTTGTGAGGAAAGCAAATGCGCTTATAACAATTCACGGCGGAGGAAACTATCTCTATCTTGAGCCCATAACGCTGTACCAGGACAATAACGATGAAATAAGCAAGAAATCGGCTGAAATGGCAAAGGTCTTTGGATTTAAGTATCTATGGAAAAATAAAGATTATTCGGAAGACAGCGGATTTTTGGATGAGGTGTCATACCGCTTGGGCGTACCATCCATCACGCCTGAAATTGGCGGACAGACAACAAGAAACGGTTCGAGAGAGAAAAACATTTCCGATACCCGGGATGGCATCATGAATGTGCTGAGAGTGTTTGAAATCATTGACGAACCGGTTAAGCCCGTTCAGCAACAAATAAATGTGGAAGTGGACTATCTGTTCATCAAGGAAGGTGGATTCAACAAGCCGCAAAAACGCCCGGGCGAAAGGGTGAAAAAAGGCGAATGCCTTGCAATTATCACTAATCTTTTCGGAGAAGAAATCGATCGCCTGGAGGCACCTTACGACGGCGTAATTGTGGGATACTGGGCATACTCTGTCTGCCAGCCCCGTTCATGGATTTGCATGCTTGGAAAGGTAGAATAGTTATTGATGTAAAAAAAAGCGTTGGATTACCCGCAATGACCATTGAATGCGGATATTTCAACGCTTTTTAAATGGGCGCTATCCCATACATATTTATACAATTGTACAGATAAAAAAAATTTTTTGAAAACGATTGCAATAGAGCGAGAAATAATATAATATATTATTTAAGAAGAATATATTATATTATTTTAGAGGAAGAAAATCCCTAATTGACAACGCTTTAATCGTGAAATAAATAACATGGAGTACGGTCCAATAATGGAAATCTCCGGGAGTCACATAGGAATGCCAACACGATAAAGTGAGACGACAAGGAATGCATAAAACAAAAAAATACTAAATATTTAGTCATTTAATAAGAGGAGTGTTATATGAAAGCACAGCAGGAAGTTAACAATAAAGAAATCAAGAGCAAACTGGTATATGACAAACTCTATCGAAAAATAATCTACGAAGAAATCCCTGACGAGACCAAGCTGGTTTCCAGGCATATTGCTATCGAGTACGGTGTCAGTGAGATTCCCGTGAGAGAGGCTTTGAAACGTCTTAATTCAGAGGGTCTTATAGATTATATTCCCTATCGTGGCTATGTGGTCACGAATTCTTCATTGGAAAAGCTCAGGGACCTTTGGGTGATAAAGGTCAATCTGGAGCTGTTTGCATGTAAGCTTGCGGTAGAATCGGTTAACGATAATGACATTAAAAGACTTAATGATAACATCAGTATGGCTAAAGATCTGATCCAAAAGAAAGAGTTTCATAAGTATTATAGGTTAAACAAAGATTTTCATCTGATATTCTGCGGGATCTGTAGAAACACCTTGATGGTGGACATGATAAAAAACCTGTGGGTCAGAACTGAAAAGCTAAGAGGCCCGTATCCCTTTTCCGAGGAGGAAATATTGGACTCGGTCAGTGAACATGAAGAGATGGTAAAAACGCTGGAAACTAAAGATGTTGAACGGTTGGAACATCTTTTATATAAGCAAAGAGACAAGATTTGGGATAAGTATTTGGGGATGTTTGAAAGACGTAAGTACTTATTGAGATGAAACACTTGAATGTCAAATTTGAAAATGGGAGGATAATATGTTGAAAAAGGAAAACTATTACAAAGAGAATGCATGGTGGGCCAGTCCGTATAATGATGAGCCAGAGGTAAGAGATGGCATGGCTATAGCGGATAAGGTTGAGATTCATGACGCGACACTGAGGGACGGGGAACAAACCCCAGGCGTTGTGTTCTCTGTTGACGATAAGATCCGTATCGCTGAAATGCTAAGCGAAGCAGGCGTTGAAAGAATTGAAGCTGGAATGCCGGCTGTTTCCAAAGTGGATTATGAGGCGGTTAAAAAGATATCCCGACTTAATTTGCCTTCGAAGATATTTGTTTTTTCCAGGGCAATGGAGATTGATATCAATATGGCCGTTGAAAGCGGGGCGCAGGGCGTTGTCATTGAAGTGCCTATAGGCTATCCGAAATTGAAGCACCAGTTTCATTGGACGTGGGAAGACGTCCTTGAAAAAAGCATTGCCAGCATCAATTATGCAAAAAAACAAGGACTATATACTGTTTATTTTCCATACGACACAACAAGGGCCCGCTACGAGGACCTGGTGAATCTTATGGATGGAATCATGAAGTACTCCCCGCCGGACTCGGTTGGTGTGGTTGACACTGTGGGTTGCGCGCTTCCAGAGACCATCAAATATCTGGTTAGAAAAATGAAGAAGCTGACAGGTGGCTTGCCAATAGAGGTTCACACGCACAATGATTTTGGAATGGGTGTTGCAACTGAGATCGCCGGGGTAGCCGCTGGCGCTGAGGTCATACATTCCTGCGTCAACGGGTTGGGAGAAAGAACCGGTAATGCCGCCACTGAGGAGCTGATGGTTGCCCTCAAAATCATGATGGGGATCAATCACCATTACAAGCTTGATAAACTAATGGATCTGTGCAAGATGGTTGAGGAGATTTCCGGTGTGAAACTGGCGGAGAACAAGCCTATATCAGGTGCCAGGAATTATGTCAGGGAATCGGGAATCGGAATTGATTTGGTTCTGAAAAATCCGTTGGCAATGTTCGCGACTGATCCCAAGCATTTTGGCAGGACAGGCGAGATTGTTCTGGGGAAAAAGAGCGGCAAGGCTTCAGTCGATTACTTTTTGGATAAGCTAAACATCCAGGTCAGCGAGCAGGCTATTGACGGGATTCTAGACCAGGTAAAGAAAATGGGCACCGAGAAAAAGGGTCTTGTGACGCTGGAAGAATTCCAACACATAGTTGAAGAGTATAAATAGAGGTGGTTTAGTGTGAGATTATTCGAGTATCAGGCAAAGGCGATATTTGCCAAATATGGAATTGATATACCGAACGGACAGCTTGTCGATTCACATGATTCGATAGGCGATTCCGCCAAAAAGATAGGGTACCCTGTGGTTTTGAAGGCACAGGCATTGGCAGGTGGCAGGGGTAAGGCAGGCGGTATCAGGTTTGCCAAGGATGACATGGAAGCTGAAGGGAATGCCGGTATATTACTGGGCATGAACATCAATGGCGCAGCTGTCAGTTCGATACTGGTTGAAGAAAAGGTTGACATTGAAAAAGAGATATATTTTTCAATCACCATGGATAGGGCTGCGAAAAGGCCGGTTGTGATCGTCTCCGCTGAGGGCGGCATGGACATTGAAGAGATTGCCAAATCGGAACCAGATTCTATTTTAAAGGAATGGATTGATCCAACCCATGGATTTCATTCCTATCATGCGATCGATTTATTCAAACGAGCCGGCTTTACCGGAGATACTTTGCGAAAACTGTCTCAGCTGGCCGCCACATTGTACAAAATATTTTCGGAGTATGAGGCAGAGCTCGTTGAGATAAATCCCCTGGTAATAACGAGAAATGGAAGAGTTCTTGCGGTAGATGGCAAAGTGATTCTTGATGAGAACGGAAAAGGCGTCAAAGAATTTCAAATCCAGATCGACGCTGTGAGAGATGAGGACCTGATGCGTTACGTTCCGCTTGAGGGTGACGTTGGCATACTGGCAAATGGCGCAGGCCTGACCATGATGACCATGGATGTTGTGGCCCACTATGGCGGCAATCCGGCTAACTTCATGGAAATTGGCGGAGAATTGTATAAGAAATCTGAAGAGGCGCTGGATTTTCTTCTGACCAGAAAGGATTTGAACGGTGTCTTGGTCAATCTGTTTGGCGCCTACGCCAGGACGGATGTCATCATTGAAGGGATTTTAAGAAGCCTTGAGAAGCATGATACCGACATTCCCTTTGTATTCCGGGTGAGAGGAACAGGAGAGGAAAGGGCGAGAAAACTCTTAATGGAGAACCTGAACGTTGAGGCGCATGACGAGTTGGATGAAGCGGCAAAAGAGATTGTAATGAAAGCGGAAGATTATAGAAAGAGAAGGGTGTAGAGATGTTGCTGTCAAAGAATAAGAAAGTCCTGGTCCAAGGAATAACAGGCAAGGAAGCGCAATACTGGGTTGAAAAAATGAATGATTACGGGACAGACATTCAGGCAGGCGTGGCTCCTGGCAAGGGTGGCCAGTCCATATTGGGAATTCCAGTTTATGACAGTGTCAAAGAGGCGGTAGAACAGCATGATATAGATACCACGTTAATGTTTGTTGCGCCATCTCTGGTAGAAACGGCAACAATGGAAGCGATTGATGGCGGGATCAAAGAGATTGTGATACTCGCGGATGGCGTTCCTGTGCATGATATTATGAGAATGCTGTCCTATGGAGCAAAGAATGGCGTAAGAATAATAGGACCCAACACACCCGGATTGGTCTATCCGGGATTCAGCTCCATTGGCATTATGCCAAGCTGGCTACCGCATGTATTTCAACCGGGAGAGATTGGGGTCGTCAGCAGAAGCGGCAGCTTGGGCAACGAGGCATCATATCAGGTTGTGCAGGCAGGCTTTGGCATATCCCATTTCATCGGAATAGGCGGTGATCTCCTGGTGGGAACAACCACAGTGGAGGTATTGGAAGAATTTGAAAGAAATGATGATATCAAAGGCGTGGTGTTGATAGGCGAATTAGGTGGCAACATGGAAGAACAGGCAGCCCGCTTTGTCAAAACAATGAGCAAGCCTGTGGTAGCGTTGATTGCGGGGAAATCATCTCCGATAGGTGTTTCAATGGGGCATGCGGGAGCGATTGTCGAAGGAACTGAAGGCTCCGTGGAAAGCAAACAAAAAATCCTGGCGGACAATGGCGCTCATATTGCCAATACACCGATGGAAATAGGGAAATTGCTAAAAATTCTGGTTTAGGAAGTGATTGATTTTGGCAAATAAAATTCTTGTTAAAAAAAATCTTTATATTATCTTAGCGATTGCAGCCTTGCTGATCATTCATTTTTTACCGCAACTACCTTCATTGATGAGAAATGGTGAAGAAATCGCATTGACCAAAGAAGGAAAGTCAACGTTGGCCATTCTGGTCTTTGCTGTGATTCTTTGGGTAACCGAAGCTATTCCATTTCCTGTTACAGGACTGGTCTCGCTTTTATTGCTGCCTCTGTTCGGTTCAATAAAGTTCAGTCAGGCTGTGAATATGGGTTTTGGCAATACAATTGTCGTATTCTTCATTGCTGTCATGACAATCTCTGCCGCTTTGACATATTCCGGATTGACCAATCGCTTGGCATTGATGATGCTAAGCAGGATTGGATTAAGGTCGGATTTGGTATTATTATCGTTTTTTATTGTTGGGGCGACGCTTTCGATGTGGGTGACAAACATGGCGGTTGCGGCTATGCTGCTTCCCGTTGGCATTGGCATTCTCAAGGAAGCGAAGATGGAGCCGCTCAAGAGCAATTTTGGAAAGTGTTTGATGATTTCGATAGCCTGGAGCAGTGCCATAGGCGGTATTGCGACGCCGGTTGGAAACGGCGCGAATATTTTAGCGATGGGTTATCTGAGGGATTTGGCGGGTGTCGAGATCACTTTCATCAAATGGATGTCGGTTGGATTGCCTGCAGCCATTCTTATCATCATACCGGCCTGGTATAGTTTACTGAAAATCTTTCCGCCAGAGGTGAAGATACTGCCTCTTTCTCAGGATAAGATCAGTAAGGATTTAAAAGAATTGGGCGCTTTGAACCATAAAGAGAAGTGGACTTTGATTATTTTTTCCTTGGCGGTATTCCTATGGCTATTTGATCCCTTGCTAAAAAGCGCATTCGGCTTTTCACTTCCCACAGAAGTGGTGGCTTTGATGGCAGCGGTTCTGCTGTTTCTGCCAAGTGTGAATGTCTTATCTTGGAAAGAGGCTGAAAGGATCATTGACTGGGGTGCCATCGTTCTTATCGCATCGGGTCTGTCAATAGGGATGAGCCTTTATGAAACAGGGGCTGCCAGATGGTTGGCCTGGGCCACATTATCCAATATCGGATCGCTTTCGGTTCCTGTTAGGATATTTGCGGTTGTGCTGATAGTGGAAATACTAAAAATAAGCTTTTCCAGCAATACTGTCACCGGACTCATCATCATACCAATTGTTATCGCATTATCGGTTGAATTAGGGCTTGAACCATGGTTGGTGGCTGGACCTGCCGCTATCGCCACATCACTGGCTTTCATACTGATCACATCAAGTCCGACAAATGTTATACCATACTCGTCAGGGTATTTTACCATCAGAGATTTCGCCAAAGCGGGTATAGCGATCACATTCATTGCAGCCGTTTGCGTGACCATATCATTTGTCGTTTTCGGTGTTTTAATTGAGTTTTA
This sequence comes from Eubacteriales bacterium, assembly GCA_030694905.1. Lineage (GTDB taxonomy): Bacteria > Bacillota > Clostridia > Tissierellales > Dethiosulfatibacteraceae > 38-11. The sequence goes on from JAUYTY010000219.1 coordinate 16,862, forward strand.
GATTTCGTGTGGTTGATCGAATTGGAGGAGGTGTTAACTTCGCTGGTAACGCGCTAGAGTTTTCAACGGATACTTAATTGTATATTTTAGAGGAGGAATGCTGTAACGTGAAAGGGGAGATGATGAACTTCTACCAGACTTAAGTCAAACAATAATAGTTGGAAGAAAAACAAACTTTCTAGACATTTATGTTTAGAGAAAATCGAAAGGAGTTTATTACAATGAAAAAACTTATGAGTATCATTTTAGTCGTCACAATGATTTTGACAATTTTTATGCTACCAGGTTGCGGCAATACAGCAGCTCCTGCAACCACAGCAGCTCCTGCAACCACAGCAGCTCCCACAACAGCACCACCACCAACTTACCCAACTGGCAATATCACAGTTCTGGTTCCTTTTTCAGCCGGTGGCAGTACCGATTTAGTGGCGCGTATAATAGCAGAGCCTCTTGGCAAGCTGTTGGGACAATCTGTAGTTGTTGAAAACAAACCGGGTGGTGGCGGCGCCATAGCGATGAATGCATTGGCCACTGCTAAGAAAGACGGTTACACAATTGCCCTGACATCTCTAGGTCCTGCGATACTAACACCAAACCAGGGTGAAGTTGGCTATACAAATAAGGAATTTCAACCCATCAGTCAGATTTCAGCTTTGCCAAGTCTTCTGTTTGTCGGCGTAGACAAGGGCTACACTACCTTGGCAGAGCTTGTTGCAGCAGCTGAGGCAAAACCAGGCGAAATGACATATTCCGTTTCGGGAGCTGGTGGAACGGGTCATGTGGCTTGTGAAAGATTCTTGTTAGAATTGGGACAGCCGGGGCTATTCAATATGGTGCCTTTTGACAGCGGTACTGAGGCAACAACAGCTGTCCTGGGTGGACATATTGATTTCAGTTTTGGTGATGACGGTGATACTGCAGACTATTTAGCGGATTGATCCTTGATAGCTCTGTCAGTTGCTGCAGATGTAAGTGATCCTATTTTGCCGGATGTGCCTACATTTAAAGAGCTCGGATATGACCTTGTTATGGGGCCTTGGTGGGGTTTTGTAGCACCTGCAGGAACACCAGCAGAGATTATCACTATTCTGGAAGAAGCAATCAGGGAGGTTCTAGATGATCCGACAGTTGGCGAGCAAATGTTGTTGGTCAATAGTCCTATTGTATATCTCAATTCAGCTGATTTTGCCGCCAAATGGATGGGTGATTTCGAAATATACGGAACTATTATTAAAGCTATCCAGGCAGCTCAATAATCCCCTGTTTATTTTATAAACGTTCATATCCAAACATGTATCCCGTAGCAGCCAAAAATACAATCACATGAATATTTTGGCTCTACGGGTACTGAGATAAATATTAAGAGAAGGTGGTTTTATGAAAAAAATATCAGTAGGGTTTATGGTTGCAATGATGTTCTTTATTGGTGGGTTGGGAATGTTAAGTGTAGCAATGCAATTATCATACAAATCCGCCGTTACGACAATAGGGGGTCCAGCTACTTTTCCAACATTTGTTCTAGTTATTTTAGTGTTCTTTTCTGGCGTCTTGGTGCTTACTGAATATAAAAAAATACGTAGTGGAACTTACGATACTTTTAAATATGAGCCGGGAGATTTTAAAAGAATCCTGTCCGTGATTGTCGCTTCATTTTTTTATTTGCTTGTCATTGAGGCAACAGGCTACCTGATTGCTACTTTTATCTTTACAGCTGTGCTGATGTGGTTGTTTGGCGTCAGAGAAAAGACGCCTTTCATTGTGATTACGGTTATATACCCGATTCTTATTTTCTTTACCTTTAAAACATTGCTTAATATTCCATTACCATAATAATAAGGAGGTGAATATGTGATGTTTACATTAGCAAGTGTATTATTTTGTTTTATTGGCACCTGTATCGGGATAATTTTTGGCGCGATTCCGGGATTAACCACTACAATGGCAATTGCACTGTTTTTACCTTTTACATTTGGTATGGAAGCGATACCGGCATTTGCCCTTTTGTTGGGACTTTATTGTGGGGGAGTTTACGGTGGATCAATCACAGCCATTCTAATCAATACGCCAGGCACGCCGGCAGCGGCAGCAACAGCCCTTGACGGCTACCCGCTGGCAAGGCAGGGAAAGGCGCTTGAGGCTTTGTCATTGGCAACACTCGCATCATTTATAGGGGGGATGTTCAGCTGCATCGTATTGATTCTTGTGGCACCACAACTGGCTAAGGTGGCTTTAAGCTTCGGACCACCGGAGTATTTCGCCATCAGCTTCTTTGGATTGAGTATGGTTGCAACCCTTGCCGCTGACAACATAGTCAAAGGTGTCATTGCAGCCTGTTTCGGACTGTTTATAGCCATGATAGGTATAGATCCCATAGGTGGCTCGTTGAGATTTACTTTCGGCACCATTCATCTGATAGCAGGAATAGATCTGATTTGCGCATTGATCGGTTTGTTTGCCATCTCCGAGGTCTTTTCCAAGCTAGAAACAATTTACAGGGACAAAGGTCTAGGGCATATGGAGCAGATCAAAGGTAAATTTGTAACTCTGAAAATATTAAAGGCGAATGCGTTTAACTTTCTAAGATCCTCTATCATTGGAACAATCATCGGGATAATTCCAGCCACAGGCGTCGGTATGGCCAACTGGGTTTCCTATAACGAGGCAAAAAGAGCGACCAGGCATCCCGAGCTTTTCGGTAAAGGCTCCTATGAGGGCGTCGCCGCTTCGGAAGCCGCCAACAACGCGGTTACAGGCGGTGCGATGGTTCCGTTGTTGACACTGGGTGTACCCGGTGACACTATGACCGCGATTTTGCTGGGTGCTTTGATGATTCAGGGTTTGGCGCCTGGACCTAAGTTGTTTATTGATCATCCGGAGGTTGTAACTGGCATCTATGGTATGCTGGCGCTTGCCAATTTCTTCATGCTGGCTGTAGGACTCGGATTGATCAATCTGTTTGTTAAAATCATAAAGGTTCCTGCCAAGGTGTTGATGCCTCTTGTTTTAATCATGTGCTTTGTCGGATCTTATGCGATTCAGAACAGTCTTTTCGATGTTTATGTAACTTTAATCTTTGGCATAATAGGATACTTATTGGTTAAGGCAAAATTTCCTATTCCCCCGATTTTACTTGGGATAATTCTGGGACCATTGATTGAATCCAACTTCAGGCGATCGATTACCATGTCACGTGGCGACATGAGCATTTTCTTCACACGCCCGATCTCAGCGGTATTCATCGGAATAGCACTGATAGCGATGGTTGCCCCAATTTTAAGAGAGAAACTCACCGCGAAGAAGGCTTAAGATGAAGACTGGTGGGGTCACTTAACGCCAGTCTTTTTCAGACTTATACAATAATATTATGGATAGGGAGTGAAACAATGAACAAAGAAGGCTTTTGGCTGAGTCACTTCAATGATGCCGAGGAAGTTAGAAATCAATATGTTAAAATGAAAAAGAAAATCATGATCTACGACACAACACTTCGGGATGGGGAACAAAGCGTTGGCGTAAGCATGAACGCCGATGCCAAGGTTAGAATTGCGAAGGCGCTCGCCGATGTTGGCGTTGATCGAATTGAAGCTGGGTTTCCATCTGTTAACGATGAGGACAAATCAGCTATGGCAAGGATTGTCAGAGAGATTAAGAATAGCGAAATCTGGGGTTTTGGAAGATGCAATGTGGATGATGTGAAAGCCAACATGGAAATTGGCATAAAAAGCATGGTCTGCGAAATAATGACAAGCCCTGAGAAAATGAAAGCATGGGGCGTGACGGAAGATGTTGTTCTGCAAAGGATAAGGGATGCGGTCAGCTACGCAAAACAGGAAAATATCTACACGTCATTCTTTGCAGTGGATGCTACCAGAGCAAATACTGAATTTTTGAAAAAAGTCTATCAGACCGCGGTTAAAGATTGCGGTGCCGACGAAATTGTAATCGTTGACACCCTAGGTGTTGCATCGCCTGAAGCTATTGCCCATCTGACAAGAATGGTAAAGGGCTGGGTTGATGTGCCGGTTGGGATACATTGCCATAATGATTTTGGATTGGCACTGGCATGCACACTTGCGGGCATTAAGGAAGGCGCTGATTCCGCACATGTTACGGTGAATGGTCTTGGTGAGAAAACCGGAAACACCGATTTGGCTGAACTTGCATTGGCATTGTACGGATTATATGATGTAGAGACAAACATCAAATTGGACAAGTTGGTGGACCTCAGCAAACTGGTGGAAGAAATCACTAGGGTTCCTGTATCGTCAATGCGCCCGGTTGTTGGAGATAAAGTGTTTACCAGGGAAAGCGGTTTGGTAATCGCACAGATGCTGGCATATCCCCCTTCTATCGAAGGATATGCGCCTGAAGTTGTTGGAAGAACAAGAAAAATCGTATTGGGCAAGAAAAGTGGCAAGAAATCCATTGAATACGCTTTGAGTGAAATCGGGCGTACTGCAGATGACAAAATGATGGATATTCTGTTGGATAAGGTTAAGGAACTGAGCATGACTAACAAAAGAGAGGTTTCAATCGAAGAATTTGAGACTATTGCTGCTAGTCTGATGTAGAGGTGGTGTAGCGTGATCAGATGTTATGATGACAGTCATCAGGAAATAAACCCGAAGGTTCATATCGCTGACGGGGTCAAGATAATAGGTGCTGTGAAAATTGATGAATATGCAAGTATCTGGTATAATTCGGTACTGCGCGGAGATATCAATCGGATTCAAATTGGCAAATATTCCAACATTCAGGATGGGTGCATTGTGCATGTTGCGGATGACAATCCCACCATAGTGGGAGATTATGTGACAGTCGGACACAACGCAGTCTTGCATGGCTGCACCATTGAGGATCACTGCCTGATAGGAATTGGTGCTATCATTCTGAATGGAGCAGTCGTTGGAAGGGGCAGCATCATCTCGGCAGGAGCAGTTGTCAAAGAAGAGGAACAAATACCGCCTCATTCATTGGCGGCAGGTGTTCCGGCGAAAGTAATCAAGACATTGCCGGATAAAATTGACAGCATTCACGCACAGGCCGTAAAATATAAAACCGTATGGACCGAAGGCTATGGAATTGATCCTGATGCCGATGGTGAAAAGTACCATGGGGAAAAAATAATATAACATCTTATATGCCAAAGGAAAATGATATTAACCTTGTAATTGAAATACTTAAATTATTTGAACTTTAGTATCAAAATATATGAATTATTATAATGATGAAAGACTACAATACAATCTAAAGAGCAGGTATCTATGAAATATAGGTATTAGCTCCAACTATGCAAAAAAAAATAATAGACTAAAACTGGAGGTTAATATCATGAAACTAATGACTTATAAATTTGAAAATGAAGAAAAAATTGGTGTATTAAAGGAAGACAAAGTATTTGAAATTATTAATTATCAATCAATGAATGACGTTATCCTAGGAAAAGAGTCAATCATTGAAAGTGAGAACGGTATTGACTTAAGTAAAGTCAAAATGCTGGCTCCAATTCCTACTCCAGCTCGAAATATCTTCTGTCTTGGTAGAAATTATGCAGCTCATGTGAAAGAGATGGGAAACAGGATTGCTAATCTTAGCGATATGCCATCTGATCCCATTTACTTTGCGAAAATAACTAATGGAATTGTTGGAGACAAAATGGATGTTGAATCTCATTTTGAGATATCGAAGTCATTGGATTATGAAGTTGAACTAGCTGTAATCATTGGGAAGAAAGGTAAAAACATTAGTAAAGAAGAAGCTAAAGACTATATTTTTGGATATGCGGTTGCGAACGACTTCAGCATGAGAGATTTGCAAAAAGAACGTTTCCAGTGGATGAAAGGTAAGGGTCTTGATACACATATGGCTTTGGGACCAGTAATCCTAACGGTTGAAGAAGTAGCGTATCCACCAGCTCTGGACATGAAACTTTATGTCAATGACGAGTTGAGACAATCATCTAACACGGATCAATTGTTCTTTGATATCGATCACATTATCTGCGATTTATCAAATGGAACGACTCTTTTTCCAGGCGATATTATTCTGACTGGCACTCCAGGCGGTGTCGGTATGGGATTCACGCCACCCATTTTTCTAGTGGCTGGTGACATAGTTAAATGTGAAATCGAACAAATTGGTGAACTGGTAAATTATATTAAGTAAGGGAACAATAATAATGTAACAGCAAAAAAACACAAAAAACAAAAGGGACGGTTCCTTTTGTTTTTTGCTTTTGTTTATTGATTCATTTACATCTATCCTATAAAGCCATTTCACTCAATTGATTGCTCTTATACCTTTTGATTTCCTCTATCAGCTTGGGAATTATGACTTTTACATCGCCAACAATTCCTATATCCGCTACATCAAAAATACTGGCGGTGTCATTTTTATTGATGGCAATTGTGCATTCGGAATCTTCCATTCCAGCAATATGCTGAATAGCGCCAGAAATTCCACAGGCCATATACAATTCAGGTCTTACTGTTTTTCCGGTCTGACCTACCTGTCTGTCTTTTTCAATCCAACCGGCATCAACGTTGGCTCTAGAGGAGGAAACCTCTCCGCCAATCAAAGCGGCCAATTCTCTCAATATATTGAATGCTTCAGGGGTACCGATTCCACGTCCACCTGATATCAGACATTTTGACTCTGTGATATCAGTATTTTTTTTGCTCATCTTTACGATATCTCTAATGACAACATTCATATCTTCGGGGCTGAAATCAACTTTGAATTCCTTAACAGTTCCTGTTCTTGTCTCATCCTTATCCAACCTTCTCATAACACCAGGTCTGACTGTCGCCATCTGAGGTCTGTATTCCTTGCACAGAATGGTTGCCATTATGTTTCCACCAAATGCCGGTCTAGTCATCCTTAACAATTTTGTTTCCGGATCAATATCAAGTTTTGTGCAATCAGCGGTCAGTCCCGTATCTATTCTAGAAGCTATTCTTGGCGCTAAATCCCTACCAATAGAGGTTGCGCCGATCAGGACGATTTCCGGATCGTACTCTTTTAAAACCAATGACAATGCTTTCGTATAAGGTTCTGTGACATACTCTTCCAGAATTGGATCATCTATGTATATTACTTCATCAGCACCCACTGAAATCAACGAATGGGCCTTATCCTTAATTTTGCTGCCCAGCAACACGGCAACTACCTTTTGTTCCAAGTCCTTGGCAAGCTTTGTCGCTTCTCCGATCAACTCAATTCCTACCTTAGAAATGATACCGTCTCTTTGCTCAACTATAACAAAAATATCTTTACTCATTTTATACGCTCTCCCTTATCTATATTATGTTTCTTTCTATTAGCTTGTCCATTATTATCTGAACCGCTTCGTCAGGACTGCTTTCCGTATAGAGTGTCCCTTTTCCCTTTGCCTGCTTCACAAAGGATTTATATACATTTGTAGGAGATCCTTTCAATCCGATATGCTCAATGCTTAAAAGATCTTTCAAATCTTCATAACTCAATACCTTAATGTCTTTTTCATAGGCTTCAACGATTCCTCTGACACTCATATATCTTGGTGTTGCAAGCTCACTGAGTGCAGTCAATAGACACGGTGTATTGACTTCGATAATATGGTATCTGTCCTCAAACTGTCTTTTTGCGATGACTTTTCCATTTTCAATCTCAACATTTTCCACATATGAAACTTGAGGTATTCTCAAATTCTCAGCTATTTGCGGACCTACTTGCGCAGTGTCGCCATCAATTGCCTGTCGTCCGGTTATGATCAAATCATAATCCATCTTTTTCAAAGCGGCCGCTATTATTTTGGCAGTTGACCACGTATCCGAGCCTCCGAATTCTTTTCCGGAAATCAATATCGCTTCATCACAACCCATAGCCAGTGCTTCTCTTAAAGCCACATCCGCTTGCGGTGGTCCCATACATACAACGGTAACTTTGCCGCCGTTTTTTTCCCTTAGCATCAACGCTGCTTCTATTCCTGACTTGTCGTCATGATTGATTATGCTGGGAACGCCTTCTCTGATTAATGTATTTGTTACTGGATCAAGTTTAACCTCGTTTGTGTCTGGAACTTGCTTTATACATACAACAATATTCATTATCTCTTCTCCTTTAACTCGATTTAATTAATTTCCAATGAACCCGAAATAACCATTTTCATAGCTTCCGATGTTCCTTCGTATATCTCGGTAATCTTAGCATCTCTCATCATTCGCTCTACAGGATATTCTCTGGAATAGCCATATCCGCCCATCAGCTGGACACAAGCTCGCGTGACGTCGTTTGACATCTCAGAGGCGAACAGCTTTGCCATTGCAGCCAGGGGACCAAAATTCTCCTTATTGTCCTTGGCAACTGCAGCTCGCCATGTCATTAATCTGGCCGCGTCAACTACTGTCTGGAGCTCAGCAATTTTGAATTGAGTGTTCTGGAACTGAGAAATTCGCTTGCCAAACTGTTTTCTTTCCTTAACGTACTTAATGGTTTCGTTTATTGCACCTTGGGCGATTCCTACCGCTTGGGCAGCAATACCGATTCTTCCGGCATCGAGAGCTTTCATGGCAATCTTGAAGCCGTCGCCTTCTTTTCCAATACGATTTTCAACCGGTATTCTGACATCGACATAAGCGACTTCGCAGTTGGAGGCTGCTCTAATACCCATTCTGTGGATGTTTTTACCGACAACAAGGCCTTCTGTATCTTTATCTATTACAAAGGCAGATATCCCTTTTGTCCCTTTCTGCTTATCGGTCATTGCAAAGACTATAAACGTATCTGCAATCCCTGCATTGGTGGTAAATATTTTTGAACCATTGATAATATACTCATCTCCTTGAAGAACGGCTTTGGTTTGTTGACCTGAGGCATCTGTCCCGGCATTGGGTTCAGTTAATCCAAAGCACCCAACCTTTGATCCATCAACCATTGGTCTTAGCCATTTTTCCTTTTGCTCTTCAGTACCAAAATCATTTATGCATGAACAAGCCAAGGAGGTATGAACAGAAATGGTAATTCCTGTACTGGCATCTACCTTGGATATTTCCTCCATACATAATGCATAACCTAAATAATTGCTGCCTGCGCCACCGTACTTTCTTGAATATGGTATCCCCATAAGTCCATATCGTTGCAGCTTTTTTACAAGGTCCAAATTAAATTCTTCGGTTTCGTCCATTTCTTCTGCGATTGGTCTAACCTCATTTTCTGCAAATTTGGTGTAAAGTTCTTTTTGTAATAACTGTTCTTTGTTTAATTTAAAATCCACCTTTTGTTTCCTCCTCAAAATAATGTTTGTTAAAAAAATATTTAATGCCATCCTACATTAAACTACGCTTTGTAACAAGTACGCACTTTTTTGTATTATAGTATCTTGAAAGATACCGATAAACCTGTTAAGCTATGGAATTACAGAATGTCAGGCGCTTTTGAAGAGGTTTCATTCTAAATATCAGTTAAATTTTTGTCTTGTTACTTTAATCATTTAGTGTTTCTGGATTCTTTATCGACCCTAATTTATGTGATATTCATAACAATCAAGGGACCAGCAGATAAGTTATTCTTATTTGCTGGTCCCAAATTAGTTTATTTACAGTTCCATAGCCCAATTCTTTAATAGACTCTGAAGGGTCAAAGTAGCAAGTTTTGCATTGAATATCACCCAATCCATATTAACATCACCGATAGCATATTTTTTGCCTCCTTCACTATTTGCTATTCGTATATGTTATTTTCGTTTTTCTCATGGTCAGCGTAGTAAACCTGTGCTATAAATGGGTTTGTCTTTGCAATCTCATCATATCGCCATGGGGCAGCTGAGCATTCCTCGCACCAGTGACCAGTCTTTAGAATCAGCTTGGGGCTGGCCTCAAATTCATGACCACACGCGCATTTAAATTCAAGTTTTGCAGATAGGTCGCCTTTGTTCATTTTTACAGATGTGCATTGGCCTCCTCTGAACTTTGCAGCAGCTTGCACATCGGCTAAATCTAGATCTGAATCATTTTTATTTTCATCATATCCATGGTCAAGCACAATATGTGGTGGATCTTTAATAATTTCAAAATGCTCCCAGTCTTTTATTTCTTTCCATTTTTCCTTAGTGCCAAAAAAGGCGGCTATCTTACCCTCGATATTGTGTTCCAACCAATAGAGGGGAGAATTTTCACTCATTGCTGTTTTTTTCATTACATTTTCCTTTACATAGTTAAGAGGCATGAATTTTAAAATTTTTGATGAAAAAGGTAATTTTTTCTTCATTTGTTCAACAAAATCATCCAATCCTTCACTTCTAAAGTCAAGATAGTCATTAAGTTTATCGGAGTCTAAGTAGAACTGTCCGTGAAAGTTTCGCAAAGCGTACCAGTTAGGTTCGGATATTTTTTTAAAGTCAACGCCCAGCAAACCATACAGTTTCGTCGTAAACTCATATGCGGTTGCTCTGCACGCCGCGCCACCGCCAATATTATATACATTGCCCCAGAAATCTTCAGGGATCCCATTTCTGCAAACATTTGCAAGCAGCACGCCAGAATCGTGAGAGGTTATCCATTCTAAATGGTTGTTAATAGGTTGGTGATAGCCAATGCCATCATCCACGCCCATAATGCCGTGATGCAAAATTCCTGTTTGACGCAAAGACACCCATTGTTTAATGGATGACTCGATAACAAGCCTTTCTGCCGCAATTTTGGATACCGCATAGTAGTCATACGCACTTGGCAAAATAGGATCGCCAACTCTGCCCCAATGCACAGGTACAGGTCTGTTGCCGGTTTCTGCGACAGTGCCGATGTACACAAGTTTTATATCTTTGGTTTTTTGTAAAGAGCAAATGGCATCCACAATATTTTTTGTGCCGCCATAGTTGATTTTCCATGCAATTTTAGGATTTCTATCAGCTTCAGGCGAAACAAACGCCGCTACGTGCAACACGATATCGACTTGTTCAACGGCCTTTAACACATCATTATAATTGGTCAAATCGCCCCACACAATGGATACGCTCTTATCATTCTCATATTTTTTCAAGCTTTTGATGTTTTTCTCTGAGGGTCTTGCAAGTAGAACTATATCATACATATCCTTGCATTTGTATAACTCAATAAGCCCTTCTTTTCCCATAGAGCCTGTTGCGCCTGTTAAAAGAATCTTCACCTTTTGCATTCCACACCTCCAAATAAAAATCCCATTACTTTTATTACTGTTATTGTACCATGTATCGCGTTGTAAGAACTTACAATTCAACACATTTTTAAGCGTTTTCTTTCACCCAATGGTTGAAAGCCGAACTTCGGAAAGAACTCTGTTAATCAAGGCTTTAGGGTGTTTTTAAAGTACTGACGTAGAATCCAGGTAGTATATTATTTACAACAGACAGAATATGATATAATGTAGAAATGGTAGGTTATCTTATATTTTTTGGAGAAGCATATGAGAATAGGACAATTTGCAGCTATAAACAATACCAGCATTGATACGATCAGGCATTATATGTCACTTGGATTATTGGTCCCGGAAAAGCTTAATGCTCAATTTGAGTTCGATGAGAATTGCGCCGATGATTTTCAAGAGATTGTGGCGCTTAAGAAGATTGGCTTTTCTTTGTCTGAAATCCAGCAGCTGACGCTGTATAGACGGATCGGAAAATTGACAGAGTACGATAGGCGCATGACTTACAAGACCTTTTTCGAAAAGAAGAAAGAGCGCATAGACCTGGAAATAGAGAAACTCAATGAAATGAAACACAACCTGAATAAAGAACTGGAAAAGATGAGAGTCAGACAAAACGAGGACAAGGCTTCAGGATATGAAACGATCGGTCTATCATTAAGCTCACTGGAAATGTTTGCCTGTCCGGTTTGCCAAGGATCCTTTGAGATCATCGAGGGAAGCATCCATCATGACACGTTGATTGATGCCACCTTAGCCTGTCACTGTGATTACCAAATCCGCATTGCTGATGGCATTATTTTCACACCGGACCTCATCAATGAATATGAGAATGTGAGAAACACCGATTTAAGCCAATACAGCGAACACTATATCGATGAGTATATCAACACAACGCATGTTGATTATCTGCAAAAGCTTCACTCAGGATTGCAATGGTCTACGAGACATATTTCAACTGTCCCTTTGGATAACGCAATTGCATTGGAGCTTGGCAGCGGTTATGGGTATTATATGCGCCATATGCTGGACCGTTTTCCAGAGACCAGCACTTATATCGCGGTGGATCATGATCCACTCAAAATCATGTGGCTAAAAAAAATAATCGAAAGAAGCCAGCCAAGATGCAAGATCATATTTGTTTGCGCGGACTTTATCAAACTGCCTTTGAAGACGGGTTCTATCGATATTCTGCTGGATATATCGGGCTCAAGCAATTATTCGTTTGAACACCCTGAATTCCTGCTGTATGAGATTGACCATCTGTTGAAAAAGAACACCCGCATCCTCGGGTATTATATTTTGTTTGAAAATTTTGTCGCACAGTCAAAAGTACCAGCTTCACTTCGAAAAGGATTTCAGATCCAGCATATCAAATCACATCTGAAGGCCCTTCAATTTGCTTGTGTGGATGACTTTATCTCCGAGACGGTGGATAAAGCCGGTCCGTTGGAGGACTACTTCGTAAATGGCGAGCGGGTGTGTACCTACTTTTATAGCGGTGTGAAATCGATAAGACCATTGGGTTGACCCGATGGTTTTTATTTTTTTGACAAAAATAACTGAATTTTTTTAAAAATAGCCTCTTGAAGTCGCCTCGACCCAACGTTGTAAACTAAGGATAGATCAAGGAGGCATATCATGGAAATCAAGATTAAAGAAAACAAAACGCCAAGCAGGCATGAGCTGAAAAACATATATCTGTTTACTTCAGGGAAAGCGGTGTCCATACTGGGCTCATCAATCTATACCTTTGCCATAGGGTTATATGTATTGAAGATGACCGGCTCGGCACTCAATTATGCGACTACGCTGATGCTGAGCATCGTTCCATTGATTGTCATCAGCCCTATCGCAGGTGTCATCGCAGACAGGATACCCAAGAAGTGGCTGGTTGTCGGGATGGACCTGGCAAATGGATTATTGTTTGCAATGCTATATTTTTACGCAAAGGCAAGGACGTTGGACCTGACTATCATTTATATGACCACCGTATTGCTAAATGTTTTCACAACCTTCTTTGGAATAGGCATGGAAGCGGCCAAGCCCTCGCTGGTCACATCTGACAGATTGATCAGACTCAATTCCCTAAGCAAGCTGATCGATTCGGCGGCGTCGATATTGGGTCCGGTTATCGGGGGATTGGTGTTTGCGCTGATTGACATACGCGCCTTTATACTGTTTAATTCAGTATCGTTTATTTTTTCTGCCATAACGGAATGGTTTATCGATTATTATCTGAACCAGGATGAGATGAAGGGAGCAAGAATACCCGGTTCCAAGGCAAACAGTTTTATAAAGGATCTAAATGATGGATGGCGTTTTTTCTCTCATAACCGCTCTATTCTGGAGCTTTTCTTTGTGTTTGTATCCCTTAACTTCCTGCTTGGATTCTCTGTGAATGTACCTGCACCCTATATCATCAATCAATTGCTGAAGATGCCTTCTGCCAGCTTCGGGATCATCAACGGCATGTTCCCGGTTGGCTTGATTATTGGAACGCTTACCGTTGAAGGGGTGATGAAGCGTTTTGAGTTCAGAAAGCTGCTGATTACAATGAATGCCTTCATTGCCATACTGGCTGGATTCATTGGACTTCCTCTAATATTGAATTTGAACAACACCTATAATTTGCTCTTTTACGCAGTGCTTAACACGCTTATGGGTATCGCAATCGCTTATGTGGATGTGCCCATTATGACCATATTGCAGAAAGAGACTCCCCGGGTGCTGTTAGGAAGGGTATTGAGCCTGATTATGAGTCTGGTCAAGGTCGTATTGCCAGTAGCGCTTATTGCTTCCGGGTTGCTGATTAACATTGTTCCTGTTGGAATCATACCGATTTTCGGCGCAAGCGTCGCATTCTTTTATAGTGCTTTTCTGTTGAAGCGGCTGAATGGATGAGTTCGTTAAATAATTAATTATTAGAATGTTTAGGTCAAGTGTCTTATAATGAAACTATAATCCGATGACTTTGATTATCTGGAGGTTAGCAATGAAGAATAAGATTGAACAATTGAAGAAAAACTGGGAATCTTACATCCTGCATAATAAACTTTCAGAAGATACGAGACCCTTGGTCAAAGAGGCATGGGACAGATGCCTGGCTTCAGGAGCTGATTACAACGGCGGCTACGGCGACATCATCCCCGAAGGGGAGCTGAACGGAATACTTGAAACAAAAGCAAGCCTGATCAGTATTGCCGAGCCTGTCATGGAGAACGTCTTTGAGATTATAAAGCAGACTAGCTTCAGTCTGGTCCTGACCGATGAAAACGGGGTCATCATACACGTTATAGAAAACGAAAGCATCCACAAAAAACACAACTCCCTTAGATTCATAAGAGGCACCAGGTGGGATGAAAAGAGTGTTGGCGCAAATGCCATAGGAACCGCACTGGCCGCAGCTACAGATGTACATATGGTTGGGGCTGAACACTTCTGCATATCCCACCACCCGTGGACCTGCAGTGCCGCACTGATCAGAAACAGCCTTGGAGAGATCATCGGATGCATCGATATTTCAGGAAGCGTGGAAGACGATCATATACATACCTTTGGAATAGTGACCTATGCCGCCAGGATCATTGAGAAGCAGATGGATCTCACCGCTTCCTACGAGCTCATAGAAACGGCCATGGATTCTGTCATAGATGGATTGTTTGTTATCGATAAAAACTTTAGAATCACCAACGCAAATAAGAAGATTTTGGAAATATTCAATGTGGATCGGAAAGAATTTGACAATATCAACATAATGGAAATGTTTGAGGATCTGGATATAAAGGGCAAGGTCTTTGAAAAGGGAGAAAGCATAGGGATAAGCGACTATACAATTAACTTCAAGAACAGCAAGCACGAATGCCTTCTGAACATATCGCCTACAAAAATATCATCACATGTGACAGGCGCTGTATTCTTTGTTAAGGAAGCACAGCAGGTCAGGAAGGTCGTCTCTCATATAGCGGGATATCAGGCATCCTATGAATTTGAAGATATACTGACGGAAAATGAGGAGATGTGCAGAATCATAAGATTTGCGAAAAAGATCGCTAAAACCAATTCAACTGTTCTGATACAGGGTGAATCGGGTACCGGCAAGGAGTTGTTCGCTCACGCCATACACAATTACAGCAGAAGAAGCAGCTGGCCTTTTGTGGCTGTGAATTGTGCCGCTCTGCCAAAAGATCTGGTTGAAAGCGAGCTTTTTGGATATGAGAAGGGATCCTTCACCGGGGCTTCAAGGGAAGGAAAGCCGGGTAAATTTGAGCTTGCCAACGGCGGAACCATATTTTTGGATGAGATAGGAGAGCTCCCTTTGGAAATGCAGTCCAAGCTATTGCGGGTCATAGAAAGCAACAAGGTCAACAGAATCGGAAGCCGATACGAAAGAAGCATAGATGTAAGGATAATAACAGCCACAAACAAAAATCTAAGGGAAGAAATAGACCAAAAGTCATTCAGAGAGGATTTGTTCTTCAGATTGAATGTCATCAATATAACCCTGCCGCCTCTTAGAGAAAGAAAAGAGGATATAATCCATTTGGCGTATCATTTTTTGAATCAGCTGAACGAAGAGAGCAAAAGCGTCAAAAGATTCTCCCAAGGCTTTATAGACTACCTCAATAAAAACCAGTGGCGGGGCAATGTAAGGGAACTGAGGCATTGCATACAGAGAGAGTATTATCTTAGCGAGGATGAATATGTAAGGGCTTCAAGCGCCAATGACATCAAACAGAGAAAAGAGATAAACATTGATAGCGCGGGTTTGAAGGAAGTGGAAAAAATCTATATTGAAGAAGCCTTGAAGGATGAAAGCGGGAATGTGATAAAAGCCGCTAAGAGATTGAATATTGGCAAATCAACTGTCTATAGAAAGATTAAAGAATTCAATATCAATACAGAGGCATACAAATAATCAAATATCATCGGTGGCGGGAGCTGCCGATTTTTTTATCCTGTAGAGTCGCTGGATAACGGTTTCTAAGGTTCAGATGGCGTTTGAAACGCCACCTGAACCCAAGAACCCTGTTGATGTCTAAAATTCCCATAATGGGATTCCCATAATGGGAATTCCCATTATGGGAATAAGGTTAAAATCTCTGTATAGCCTTGAAAATGAGGATTATGGAGCGATGATTTTTTGGCACGGTATTTGCAAAATAGTTAGGTACACATAAGATGATAAAAAGAAAGGAGGTCATATAAGAAGCATCACGGGTTTTGTCCAACAATCAACATATTAATTAAGGGAGGAATAACTTTGAAATTAGAAAATGAAAAGATCCTAAACATGTATGAAAACATGCTTAAAATCAGAAGATTCGAAGAAAAGGCACAAGACTTATTTGCGGCGGGAGAGATCCCGGGATTTGTCCACCTTTATATAGGGGAAGAAGCGGTGGCGACCGGTGCCTGTGCTAATCTCAATGAGGATGACTATATCACCAGCACCCACAGGGGCCACGGTCATATCGTATCCAAAGGCGGAGACCTGAAGCTAATGATGGCAGAGCTTTACGGCAAGAAAACAGGATACTGCAAAGGCAAAGGTGGATCGATGCACATTGCCGACGCCACCAAAGGCATACTAGGCGCAAACGGAATAGTAGGGGCAGGACACAATATCGCAGCTGGCGCAGGACTGAGCATCAAATACAGAAAAACAGATCAGGTCTGTGTGTGTTTCTTTGGAGATGGTTCAACCAACCAGAGCACCTTCCACGAGGCGCTGAATCTTGCGAGCATATGGAAGCTTCCTGTGGTGTTTGTATGTGAGAACAACGGATACGGCATATCCTTAAGTCAAAAGAACCATCAGGCTGTCAAGGATATTTCCGACAGGGCGGTTGCCTACAACATTCCTGGTGTCACAGTAGATGGGAACGATGTGTTTGCGGTATATGAAGCCGTGGGAGAAGCGGTGAACAGGGCGAGAAAGCAACAGGGACCTACCCTGGTAGAATGCAAAACCTATAGGCACAGAGGACACTTTGAAGGCGACCCGGTCAACTACAGAAGCAAAGAGGAATTGACGGAGTGGATGGAAAAGGATCCTATAGACAGAATGGAAAAATACCTGCTTGAGAATGATATTGCTTCAAAAGACAAAATCAAGGAAATAAGCGATAAACTGGATTCTGAAATACAAGAGGCGGTAAATTTTGCAAAGGAAAGCCCATTCCCGGATGTCGAAGCTTCTGTTGAAGACGTCTATTCAGATATCTTAGAGGAGGTTAAGTAATATGAGAAAAATGACATATGCTGAAGGAATACGAGAAGGAATGAGAATCAGGATGCAGGAAGACGATTCTGTCCTTATTTTTGGAGAAGATGTTGGCCAATTTGGAGGCTGTTTCGGTGTTACGACTGGAATGCTTGAGGAATTCTCCGGCGAAAGGGTAAAAGACACACCCATATCCGAAGGTGTTATAATAGGTGCGGCTGTCGGCGCTGCTGCAACAGGACTGAAGCCTATAGCCGAATTGATGTTTGTTGATTTTGTCACAGTCGGTATGGATCAGCTGGTCAATCAAGCAGCTAAGATGAGATATATGTTTGGTGGAAAAATCTCCCTGCCTATGGTCGTCAGGTTGCCTGGAGGAGCTGGCGTAAGAGCGGCAGCCCAGCACTCCCAATCACTTGAGAGCTGGATGACCCACGTGCCGGGACTTAAGGTGGTCTATCCCAGCAATGCGGAGGATGCGGCAGGACTGATGCTGACCGCAATCGATGACGACAACCCGGTAATCTATTTTGAGCACAAGATCCTGTATGCCATGGAAGGCGAGGTGCCGGATAAAATAGAGCCGATACCATTTGGAAAGGCAAAGGTAAAAAGAGAAGGAAAAGACGTCACCATCATCACCTATGCAAAACAGGTTTATGACTCGTTGGAAGCGGCTAAAATCCTGAAAGCAGAGGGAATAGATGTGGAAGTGATAGACCTTAGAACCCTTTTCCCGTTGGATAAGGAAGCCATCGAAAAATCAATCAAAAAGACCAATAAGGTGGTCCTAGTATCAGAGGAAGTGAAAAGAGGCGGATACATTGGAGAAATAGCTGCCATGATAGCGGAAGAGTTTTTCTATGAACTGGATGCGCCTGTCGTAAGAGTCGGCACGCTGAACGTGCCCATACCATTCTCTCCGGTGTTGGAGGATTATGTGGTGCCAAGAGTCGAGGACATTGTCAAGGCTGTTAAAAAATTGATCGGATGATTAACAGTTTCTAAGGTTCAGATGGCGTTTGAAACGCCATCTGAACCCAAGAATCATGTCGATGTAAACTAAATACGCATGCGGTGTGAAAGCCGCGCGTTAACGATAGGGGAATGATATGTCTGCCATAGGAATAATAGCAAACCCTGCATCAGGGAAAGATATAAGAAGGCTTGTATCCCATGCAACGGTTATCGATAACAACGAAAAAGTGAATATCTTGGAAAGAATAATTCTCGGCGCCCAGAGCTTTGGCGTGGATAAGATCTACATTATGCCCGACTCCTATATGATGGGGTATAAGGCACAGGACCAGCTCAACCTGTCCAAGGAGCTGACTGCAGACATAGAAGTCCTGGACATGATCATAAAAGCGTCACCAAAGGATACAGAAAGGGCTGCCCAGATCATGGAGGAGAAAAAGCTGGGATGCGTGGTTGTGCTGGGAGGAGACGGCACCAACAGGCTTGTCGCCAAATACCTCAAGACGGTACCTCTCATAGGGGTATCCACGGGGACGAACAATGCCTATCCCAAGATGCTTGAGGGAACAATCGTTGGTGTGGCGGCGGCGGTCATTGCCTCTAAAGGCTATGATACCCATCTAAGCTGCAGAAGGGATAAGATCATAGAGATCTATAAGAGTGGAGAATTCATAGACATATGCCTGATGGATGCTGTCATATCAATCGAGCAGTACATAGGATCAAAGGCCATATGGGACCTGTCCAATATCAAAAAAATCATCGTCTCCAACTGCCATCCGGCATCCATAGGATTTTCAGCTATCGTGGGTGTCAATAAATACATAGACGAGAAAGATGACTTTGGGGCCGCCCTTGATTTGAATTGCGGTGAAAACAGGTTTATGGCACCCGTTTCCGCAGGAAAGATTGAAGCATTATCCTCAGGAGAATTGGAAATAATTCAGTTGAATCAATCCATACAATGGGAACCAGGATTTAAAGGCATTATAGCTGCTGACGGTGAAAGAGAGATAGTCTTCAATATAGGCGACAGCTTTGAATTCAAACTGACACGCAACGGACCGATACACGTGGATGTCAGGAAAACCATGGAGGCGGCAGTAGCCGAGGGCTTTTTTAAAATGAAATAACACAGGGAGGAAGATATATGGGACAATTATTGGTCATGCCTAAACTAGGCCTTACAATGACAGAGGGAACCATCATGGAATGGTTCAAGAAAGAAGGAGACGAGGTCAAAAAAGGTGAGAAACTGTTTGCGGTGGAGACATCGAAGCTGACAAATGAGGTGGAATCTCCCGCCAGTGGTGTCTTGAGAAAAATCATACATCAGGATGGTAAATTGCAGGTATTGGAGCCCGTAGCCATACTGGCCGGCGCCGATGAGGATATATCGGATCTGTTGGCAAAAATCGGGTCAGGCGGTGAGAAGGTGGTGGAAAGGAAAGCAGAAAAACAGGAAGAACAGCAGGAAGCACCAACGGTAGAACAGGAACAATCCGAACATGCCGGTGCGAGAATAAGCGCGTCGCCAAAAGCCAAGAGACTGGCAAAGGAACTGGGAGTGGATCTGTCTGATGTGACAGGGACCGGACCGGGAGGCGCCATATCGGAAAAAGACGTGGAGGATTACAGACCTGAGGAAAAACAAAAGGTGAAAGCATCTCC
>JAUYTY010000220.1 GCA_030694905.1 Eubacteriales bacterium
GTAGCGCTTTGACACCCTCGTCATCATATCCACAGGTTCCAAGTCCTTTAGGTGTTGTTGCATCTGCAACAATATTTATATGTTCTGATCCATATTGAAATCCTGTCATTTCCGGATTTAAGAAACTGGTTCCTGCAAATCCAGCCTCATAGCCAAAAACCCTATCCAATTCAATCGGATGGCCTATGCTTTCATGAATCTGTAGTGTCATCTGGTCGCCATCGATCACCAAATCAAATAAGCCCGAAGGACACTCTTCAGCTGAAATCAACGCCATAGCTTCTTTGGCCACTCTTGGCGCGTTCTCCACCAATCCCATATCCTTGACAAACTCATAGCCAGCTGTTGCGAAATTGCCTCTAAAAGAATTCGGATAGGTTCTCTGCTGCATATCGCCATTTCCTACAGCTACAGCTTCAATACCCGCTCCGGATTCATACAGAACCTGTCGGATATCAGAACCATCAGAATCCACGAACCATTTCTCTTCCTTTCTGAAATCCATGTTGCCCACTGTTTTAAATATATCAGGAGCAGCCTCTCTCATGGCCTTTTCGGCTGCAAACAAAAGGTCAAGCTTGTCTTTTTTTGAAACTGTGAAAGGATCAATCTCAACATGTGTCAGGTAGTTATCAACCACTGCATCTTTTTTTGCAAGCTTCATTGGTGCTCTTTGAGCTGTTTTACTGGCTTTTGCAATTCTCATTGCTTCGATTGCAACATTTTGCATATCATCAAAATCTTGGGATGCCGCGAAACCCATACTCCCTTCCAAAAACACCCGGATACCATATCCTTTGGTTCTTCCGGTACTCATCCTCTGTACTTTCATGTTCTCTGTAGATATGCTTTCAGTAACAATTTCATTGATTCTGATGTCGGCATATTCCACACCTTGTTCTGTAAGCTTGGCCATTGTTTGTAGCATTTTTTCCTTCAAGTTGTGTCCCCCTTATATATTCTATTCATGTGAATAATCTCATCTCATTACCATTATATGAATGTTGACTTCTACTGTCAAAGTGTATATTTACTTTGCGCCGTATCTAGACAGTCTTAGATATTTGATCATCGTACAAAGCGAACCTTTAACCAATCTCAGAATATTCCATAGGCCATATCTGTCGAGCATCTCAGTCGGCTTATTGATAAAAAGATTTATATACAGATTAGTCTTCAACATCTCCATGTAATAGGACTTCAATGACATCTTGTTTGGCCTGATCATGACCTGAGCAAAGCTCCATTTTTCATAATCTTCCATCTGATACAGCAATCTTTCCTCATACTCCTTATATAAGGGGAGATTTGGGAATGGTGTCAGTGGACTCACTGAAGAAACCTGCGGAGAAAGCTTTTTGACATATTTCCTCAATGCTCTAAAGTCATCCTTTGTCCAATCCGGATGTGCCATAAATGACGCCCAGACATCAATCCCCAAGGATTTCATAAGAATCGAAGCGTTTAAATTGTCATCAACGCTTGCTTTTTTGGTGTAGTACTTCAAGTCTTCTTCCGAAAAGGATTCATATCCGACAATCAACGCCTTCAATCCATGAGCTTTGAAATCTTTTAGCGCTTCAGTATTGTTGAGAATGCTATCAACAGAGGCATAAGCTATGAAATTCTTTTCAATGCCGTTTCGGACAAGTATACGAATGAATCGTTCAACCCTATTGCTTGAGCCAAAAATGTCATTGTCATACAGCATGATGGTTGATTCTTTGATGTTTAGCAAATCTGCTTCGATAAGTTCCGTTTCAAATTCAACAGCTTCATGCCCTTCTATACGCCACCGCAGACAGAATCTGCACATTTTATCGCATCCTTGGGAAATTTGCATGATAGCCGCTGGCTTGTATCCGAAATATGAATAATGCTCCCTATATTTTGCGGTCGATTCTCGATCAGGCAATATGTACTCATTTCTGCCCTCATCACTGTTGATTGTCTGTCCATAATTTCTGCTTATTATTCCTTTGATTTCCGATATGCTTTTACTCTCATTTTTGGCTTGCTGGATCTCAACAAAAAAACCGGTTATGTTATCTTTTGTGGTAGTTTTAAAAATATGATCTACAGAATCATCCATGAAGGCCTTCGGATTCACGTATGCTTGAGTCCCTCCTACAATGGTTATAACATCACTGTCATATGATTTGATGCGTTTCGTCAATCTCAAGACTTCTTTTACATCGATGCATAGACTTGTCACACCGGCCACGTCCGCTTTGAACTCTTCAAGCTTTGCTTCCAATGTATCTCTATCACACATCATATCAAATATTTCCACCTCATGATTGTCTTTAAGCAGTGCAGACAGCATCTCAAGACCCAAAGGCTCGCTGAACATCATGTCGCTCAATGTAATGGCTTGCTTTATTCTGGGTGGTCGGATCAATAGTATTCTCATATTTGCCCCTTTTTTTGTTATCATGAATTCATTCATCGCTCTGTTATTCTAACAAAAAAAGGCCCTCCAATCAAGGAGAGCTCGGTTTGTCTAGAAATTCTGTCAGTTTGCTTTTGACTGTTGAAAAAGATAGACCTTTTTCAGTGCAAAAGTCTCTTAGTTTCATGTTCTTAGAGGCCGGCACTTCTCCCAGCGCTTCAATCAGCTGAGACTCTGTAATACCATAATTAAACAAGTCATTTATGATTGTGTTGCCATTAATGATTTTTTCTGCCTCATGCCCGTCCGTTGTTTCGGGTGGTTCTGAATCGGAATCATTATCTGTCACTGGAGGCAAGTACAGGCTCGTATCAATTGCTATGTCCAGTAATCTTTCCCTTTGCTCATTATCTATCTTGCCCTCTTCATAAAGAATCTCAACCGCTCGCAAAGGTATGTTATCACTCTCTTCTGTGTAGGGTAGTCCAGTATACAGAGCTACAAAATATTTGACAGATCCGGTTCCTATTTCCTGGTCATCTCCCAGATCAACATATATTTCCTCCAGCGATTTGAGTTGAAAGCTATTGATATCCGTTGTTGTATTGCTTATACCAAAGGCATCAGCCAAAGTTTCCACACTGACATTAAAAGCATTCTCTATGTCACCAAAGCTGTATGATCCGCGTATGTCATCAGGATTATACGTTCCCTCAAACTCACCTGAAGTGAATTTGGCAGGTATCTTTGAACTCTCTGTTGCCCAAAACCCCAAAGCATCAGCCGTTACAATGCCTCCAAAAATCAAAACAACCAATGCTATAGCTATGACCTTGCTATCAACTTTCATTTACTGACACCTCCCAACTTCATTATCATTGTATCTTCAACCGGGCAAGCATTATCCGATGTGCAAGCCATGCAACTGATGCAAGATGTGCTCGTTATGTTTTTTTTGTCTGAAAGCACCAAATTCATAGGACATGCTTTGTCGCATTTTTTACAGTTGATGCATGTGCTACTATTCCTTGCAATCTTAAATATCCTGATTTTATTGAACAATCCCATTATGATACCGAATGGACAAAGGTATTTGCACCAGGGTCTTTCGATTATTAGAGAACTGATCAGTACAACTGCCAATACCACTATAGCAGTTACAGCCACTTCTCCCGCATAAAAATTGAAAAGTGCGAAGTAGGGATCATAATCGGCAAAAACCAGTTTGAATGTCATGCTGCTAAAATAAATGACAGCTGCAAGAACGACATATCTCAGATATCTGAGTTTTTTATCCCATTTTTCCGGCACTATCTGATTGTAATGCTTTGGGAAAATCCTTTTCCCAAGTTTACCCACCCACTCCTGAATTGTTCCCAATGGGCAAATAAATCCACAAAAGGCACTTCCAAACAGTATACCACTGGCAAGAACCAGAACAAACATCACCATTGTTGAGTCGTGTATCTTGGCGATAAGCCCCTGTCCCGTGATAAAGGTATAAAACGTTTCGACGCCTCCAAAGGGGCAGATGGCGTGCAATGATACGCCACTTATGAACGGTATTGGCGTTAGGCCTAATTCTGTTGCATTTTTTGAGTAGGTGACCGCTAAAACAATTACAAAGAATAGTATCTGAGTTATTTTCCTGATAGACAATTTTTTCATTATTCCTCCAAGGATGGGTGTGATTTCTAAACTATTATTACTCATAGTTCATATTAAACCCAATTTGTGACAAAAGTGTGAAGATTTTCATAAAAAAATCCTGTTCTTGATAATACAAACAGAATCACTGGAAGAACTGGCTATCTTACATTTGCCATTTGTCCAAAGCGATTGACATCAACAAAATCTGGGGAATGATCATCGTTTGATCCTTTTCCCTAGCCAAGCCCCTAAACAGGCAATATCAATAATCAATAGCATATAAATCAGATAATTAATGTTAAATTCTCTTAAAGCATAAACCACGAGAAACGCTACGCCCGGCAACCCCAGGAATATCCCCCATTTCCAAGAATAATCCGGCAATAAATACCCAAAGGCAGCACCAATAACAAAATAAATCAATAATATAATGCCTACTGTAATCAGTCTCTCTTGTTGACCCCCATCGGCAAAAACAGACACCAATACTCCAAAAAAGCCCAATAAAGAACCTAGTACGACGGCCAAAACTTTTCCTAAACTATAATTTCTGACATCTTTATTCATTATGACACCTCCCATCTTTATTATATCACCACTTATTATGGTTGTCTAAGCTAAGTCTGACTTTTCTGATACAAACCCGTTGCTATTATTCCTTGTGTTTTTTCCAACATCACTAAACCGGTTTCATATTCAAAAGCTTCAAAAATTTCATTCGCTAAAATCAAAATATTCTTACTATTTTTATCAAATTGTCAGATGTTTTACATATTACTTTGCCATTCTTGTGTTATAATGCTTTCGATAAATATGACTGCGGAGTTAACATGGATAAAGATCGAATTGATTTATTAGGGACAGTCCCGGTAAGAAGGGCATTGGTCAAATTAGCTATTCCCTCTATTATAGCTATGCTGATCAATGCCATATATAATTTAACCGATACTTATTTTATCGGTCAACTCAACAACAGTTCGGCCATGGCCTCAATCACTATCGCATTTCCTATCATGTCCCTTGTTGGGGCTATTGGCGGCACTTTCGGTGTCGGTGGTGGCTCGTATCTATCTAGATTGCTGGGTGAAAAGGAATATGATAAGGCTTCCGTCAGTACTTCGGTATCTCTGTTCAGCGCTCTCGTCACCGGTTTGATCCTGACAGTTTTTATGTATATATTTTTAAAGCCTATACTGTTGATTTTTGGCGCATCTGATTCAGTGTTGCCTTATGCCATGGATTATACCCGCATCATTGTTTTCGCCAACGTCATAACCATGCTGAATATGACACTCAATAACCTAGTAAGGGCAGAGGGTGCGGCTAAGCATTCAATGTACAGCTTCTTAATAGGTTCGGGGTTGAATATCATATTGGATCCTATTTTTATTTTTACATTGAATTTAGGTGTTGCAGGAGCTGCCTATGCCACATTGATCGGCAAGGCATTTTCTTTTGCATATCTGATTTATTTCTACATCGGTGGAAAAAGTGTTGCAAAGATTGGTTTAAAATATTTTAAACCTACACTCAACATATACAAGGAAATATTAAAAGTTGGGATGCCGTCATTCGTTAGACAAGGCTTGGCAAGCATATCAATGGGAATGGTCAACTCTGCCGCCAAGCTTTATGGAGATGCTGCTGTAGCTGGTATGGGTGTTTCTCTCAGAGTTACTTTCCTGTCTTTCTTTGTTTTGTTCGGCTACTCTGTCGGATTCCAGCCAATAGCTGGATATAGCTGGGGATCAGGAAATTTTGAACGGCTTAAAGAGTCCATAAGAGAGTCTATGAAAACCATTACAATCATGTCAGTTTTTTTTGCGATAGTCTTTTTCTTTTTCGCCAGACCGATTGTAGGCATTTTCAGCAAGGTGGATGAGGTTATCCATTATGGAGTCATTTCATTAAGAGCTATGGCAATCATGATGCCATTTTTAGGTTTCCAAAATATTGTGGTCACTCTTTTTCAAGCCATCGGCAAGGGTAATCAGGCATTGGTGCTATCCTTAAGTCGACAAGGAATCTTTTACATTCCAGCAATCATTATCCTTCCCCGATACTTTGGCATAATAGGGCTTATCTATGCTCAACCATTTGCTGATTTTTTTACCGTTATAGTAACAGCAATCCTGATGGTTTTCGTTATGAAAGAAATTAGAAAACTCCAATAAAAAACTGACACCAATCGGTGTCAGTCGAGAATTCTATCCTTAATGTCTATCAATAAATGATTTATACTCATCTTCAGCTTTTTCTTTGCTGTATCCGTATTTTTTTTGTATAGTACCTACCAACTTGTCTTTTTCACCATCAATCTCCATCAACTCATCATCAGTGAGATCGCCCCATTGTTTCTTCACTTCGCCTTTTATTTCTTTCCATTTTCCTTTTAAAATATCTTCGTTCATTTGGTGCCTCCTTGTTTTTATATATATAAATGGAGTTATCCATAAATATCTATGTTAATCTTAACTATATGTCAAGTGCTTTTTTGATCGTAAAAGTATATTTTCATAGTTCTGTTTCATTTATTTGTATTACTTTTTGTTGTTATATATGTCGTATTTTTATTATACCATAATATTGTATTTTTGTATGTTAATTTATATAAAAAAAGCTGTGGATTTTCCACAGCTTCACTTAATACTATTGATTTTTATAACGTTAATATATATCAGTCGTTGTCATCGTCGTCGTCGTTGTCATCGTCATCGTCGTCGTCATCATAATCATCATCGTCACCGTCATCATCGTCATCATCAAAATCGTCATCATCGTCGTCAAAATCGTCATCGTCATCCGCTTCAAATTCCAGAACCTTGCCGGTCATTGCGTCGATCTTGATTTCATATTCCTTGCCATCTTTTTTGATCTCTATTTCATATTCATACCGGCCGTCATCTTTGTCAAGTTCAAACTCCACTACCGTCCCGCCACCTGTCAATCCAAGGGCTATCTCTATAGCTTTTTCTTTGCCGATTAATTGATCCGTCGGTATTGTTGTGCTATCTTCGTCATCAAAATCATCGTCGTCATCCGCTTCAAATTTTAACACCTTGCCTGTCAGAGCATCGATCTCGATTTCATATTCCTTGCCATCTTTTTTGATCTCTATTTCATATTCATACCGGCCGTCATCTTTATCA
>JAUYTY010000009.1 GCA_030694905.1 Eubacteriales bacterium
GCATCAGGTGGAGGAGAAAATCTGCGTAACCTTAAGGAAGGAAATTTAGATCTTTGCATGCTCAACGTTGACATGGGATATTATTTTTACAGCTCTACTGATTCTTATGCTGGTGTAGGCGATGAAAGTCTACGTAGTCTTATTGCAATGCCTTCTTCTGCAATGCATATTATTGTTAGGGCTGGCCTTGGAATAGAGAGTGTTCAGGATCTTAAGGGCAAAAATATTGCCGTAGGGACTGCAGGCAGCGGTTATGAATCATTTGCTAATAAAGTGATTTTAAGCGCAGGCATGACTTATGACGATATGAATGTTAGGATGATCAATGTTTCCCAGATGCCTGATGCTTTGAAGGATAACCAAATTGATGCGTTTTTCTTTCCTGTGCAGGTTCCAGGAAGTGCAATCACTGAACTTTCTCTTGGCACTGACATAGAGGTACTTAATCTTTCATCTGAGTTTATCGATAAGTTCCTTTCTGAATATATTGGATATGTTAAATACACGATACCTGCTAATGTTTATAACAAGCAGAGTACAGCTGTTGAAACTTTTGCTACAGGTCAATTTATTGCGACTCTTCGAGATACGATGTCTGAAGACGAAGTGTATCAGTTGCTCAGCGACATATTTGATAATCGTCCAGAATGGTTGAGTTCACATGTTACTTGTAATCAAATTACTGAAACAAATATTGATAGCTTTATTGTACCGCTTCATGCTGGAGCTGTTAAGTTTTATAGAGAACGTGGAGTTACTATTCCAGAAGAATTAATTCCTCCAGAAGCAAAATAAAACTTTATTATTAAAATTGGAAATGGTAAATAGAAAGGAATTGTGTTATGTCAAATAATTGTGTAATAGATAGTCCTGCGTATAAGAAAATAATAAAATTCATCGCCATTGGGATGGGTATTTTTCAACTCATTGTTGCAGGATATGGGTTCCTTGTCACCAATATGCGAGGCAGCATCCACTTAACGTTTGCAATGGTGCTAGTTGCTATGTACAAACCTGTGAGATTTAAAAATGCTAAGCTTACGGATGTATATAATATACTGTTTGTTTTGGTCGCGTTATTTTGTGGAATGTTTCTTACCTTCCAGACGAGAGCTTCCTATGCACTCATTTACACACTTAATGGACCTTCTCAGATAGACGTTATTGTAGGAATGCTAATAATTGTAATGATTCTTATTTGTTCAAGGCGAACAACTGGCTGGGCACTACCATTAATCTGTACTGTTTTTCTTTTGTATGGTCTTTTCGGACACTACCTACCTGGGTTTCTTAATCATAAAGAGTATACCTTGCGTAACATCGTTGATGTAGTAGTGTACACAAGCGAAGGGCTTTTGGGGCAACCTCTAAGCATTTCTTCTTCTTACGTAGCATCATTTGTTATGTTTGGTGCTTTTTTAGCAAGCACTGGAGCGGGGCAGTGGTTCATTGATATGGCGTTTGCTCTAACAGGACGATCTCGAAGTGGTCCTGCAATGGCTGCGGTAGTTTCTTCAGCTGCATTGGGTACAATTTCCGGGACAGGTGTGGCCAATGTTGTAACTACTGGAGCGTTTACAATTCCACTGATGAAGTCTTGTGGTTATTCTGCAAAGATGGCAGGCGCGATAGAAGCTACAGCCTCAACAGGTGGACAGATAATGCCTCCTATTATGGGTGCAGGTGCCTTTATACTTGCAGAAATGATCGGTGTACCATATGGTACTATCGCACTAGCGGCAACTTTACCAGCCTTGTTGTATTTTCTTGCTGTCGCATTTCAGGTGGATTTTGAAGCTGGAAGGCTGGGAATGAAGGGTCTTCCTGCGAGTCAACTACCTCCAAAATATAAAACTTTCAAAACTGGTTGGTTCTTTCTCATGCCAGTTGCAATGATTGTATGGTCTTTAGTCATTATGAATTTCAGCGCGAATTATTCAGCGCTTATGGCTATAGGCATGGTCCTATTAGTTGGATATTTTTTCAAAAGTAAAAAAACCAGATTGAATTTTAGTAATGTATTTCAAGCCCTTGAGGGTGGATCGAAGGATTTGATATCGGTTGCTATGGCCTGTGCGGTGGCTGGATTAATGATTGGTGTATTGACCAAGACAGGTCTAGGTTTGAAGTTTGCGTCGTTACTTATACTTGCAGCTGGAGGAGAAATACTTCCTACTTTGGTCCTTACTATGGTTTGCTGCATCTTCCTCGGGATGGGTTTGCCTACAACTGCTGCTTTCATTATTACTGCAACGTTGTGTGCACCCGCCCTTATAACACTTGGGATACCTCAGCTAGCTGCTTACATGTTTGTGTTCTACTTTGCGTGTTTATCTGCTATCACACCACCGGTTGCGCTTGCGGCATTTGCGGCTGCTGCGATTTCAGGTTCAAGGCCTATGGAAACTGGATTAAAAGCTACACGAATTGGTCTTGCTGGATTTGTCATTCCATATTTTTTCTGCTTTACACCTGCATTACTCCTTCAGGGATCGCTTACTGAAATAGTTCAGGTAGCTGTCACATCTATAATTGGCATTTTCTTCCTTTCGGGTGGACTGGGGGGATATATGTGGAAAAGTCTCAATGTCATAGAAAGATTAGCCTTAATTATAGCGGCTTTGCTGATGGTTGAGGGTGGTAATCTGACTGATATAATTGGTATTGTGATTGGAGGGAGTGTAATCTTACTCCAGGTTAAAGGAATTAAAAAGAAAAATTTGTTAGATATTCAGAAGACTGCTATAAGTTGATGAAATAAACCATTAATTACTTGGCTGATAAGAAAAACAAATTAGCCAAGTAATTTTCTAAGTTTGAGCCTAATCGACAGAAAATTCGAATAGATACGTATTAATGTCAAATAGTTTTTCAACTCACAAGGCATTAGAAGTCAAGTATGGATTGTTTACATCTTAATCAATAGGCGCTTGACACGACAGGCTGGCAACTTCCCGGTAGAGATACAGTCTATGATATTGGAATGGTTGAATAAAGAACACTGGATAAAAGCATTACGCACCTTTTTAAAAAAACAAAAAGCTCGGGGTTCACTATTTGTGATAGTTTCCGAGCTTTTTACACCTACCAACTGTCAGAGATGGGATTGTATTCTGTGATATTATAATACAACGGTGCATTTTCATTTTCCAAGATATCGCATCAAAGTCTGTACATTGTTTGTTCCACTTTTTCAGAACTAGCGCAGTTTTTACAAAATATTCTTACTAAACCAAAATTATTCAGAAGGGAAATGAAGTTTATGCTAATAACACAAGCGTTTGCTAAATTTATCAATAATACTAATTATGATGATTTGCCGAAAGATGTAATTGAATCAGCAAAAGAGCGAATACTGGATACAATCGGGTCAATGCTGGCAGGTTACTGTGGTTGGGATTACAAAGAACAGTTTTTAACTGCATGTCGTCAGATTGATTCCGGTGATTGCAGTATACTGTGCGATGAGAAAAAAGAATTTTCAATTGCACGGACAGCAATGATAGATTCAACTTTTGCACATGCAATTGAGCTGGATGACGGACACAAAAATGCGGGAGTGCATGCAGGAGCTGTAGTTATTCCAACAGCGCTTAACATAGGTAAAGAACTAGGATCTAGTGGAAAAGATATTATTGAAGCGGTTGTTTTAGGTTATGAAATTGTTTATCGTATTGCTTCAAGCATGAGCCCTTATCAAATACAAAAGGGTTTTCATCCTTCCGGAAACTGTGACACTTTTGGAGCAATGGCGGTTGCAGGAAAATTATTGGGTCTTAGTGAAGAACAATTAGCCAATGGATTGGGAATGGCAGGACTTTATGCCGCAGGACTTATGGAGGCTACTGTTTCAGGACAGCAGTCAAAATGCATACAAGTTGGAAATGCTGCTTTTAATGGGGTTGCAGCTGCATATATGGCAAAAAGCGGTATGGAAGGAACAATAACTGTATTTGAAGGAAAAACAGGATTCTTTAATGCGCAGTCTGAAAAGGTTGATTTAGAAAAGGTTGTTCTTAACTTAGGTAAAATCTACACAATCGGGGATACTTATACTAAGCTTTACCCTACCTGCAGGCATTCTCAGCCTGCTATTGAAGCTGTAATTGATTCAATGCAAGAACACGGGTTTAAATATGAGGATGTTGAAAAAGTACTGGTTAATACCCATCAGGTGGCATATGATTTAACAGGAAAAATAGTACACCCTAAAAATTCTGGAGAAGCTAAGTTTAGTTTAGCATATGGGATTGCTCTTGCGCTTACAGAACAGAGCGTAGGTGTTGCACACTTAATGGAAGAATACACAGAGAATAGTATCAACAAAGAATTATCAACCCTTGTTGAGGTTAAGGTAGATCCGGAAGTGCAGGCTCTATATCCTGGAAGAAGAGGAGCGATAGTGACTATTTGCCTTAAAGATGGGCAAAAGATAGTGAGGGAATGTTATGATTTGAAAGGGTCGCCTAACAATCCTGTAGGTTTTGGTGAAATAAAACAAAAATTTGTAAGCAATGCTAAGTCAATGATTACAAAGGAAAGCATCGATAAAATAATCGATATACTAAATAATCTGGAAAAAGAACAAAAGCTAGATGATGTTTTGACACTTCTTAAGCCACAATAAAAAGATTTTGGAAAACAAATCCAAAAAATGCTGTGGAAACATCTGATCCTTTAGATAAAACATATTAGTTATTTCAGTTTGATTAAGATCTGAAATACGAAAAATATTAATCATAAAATTACATTCATTAAATTTGCCATGAATAAAAATGCCGGAATATTATCAGAGCTGTTTGTAGCGGGAGTAATAGTCATCGCCTCGCATAATATTAGAAAATAATAATAATTAAACGTATTTTTCCAACATCAGTATTTTTTTAATTCTACCATGATAGGTTTTATTGTAAAGAAACCTTGTCCTTAATGATTACAGAATAAAGGAGAACAATAATATGTCAGCATTAAATGGAATTAGAGTATTAGAATTGGCTACGGTAATTGCAGGTCCTTATGCAGGAAATATTTTTTCTGATTTTGGAGCAGAAGTTATAAAGGTAGAAATGCCCGGATTGGGCGATGCTTTTAGGACGCAAGGCCCTTTTCATCAAGGGAAAAACATAAGATGGCCGTCTTTATCAAGGAACAAAAAATCAATTACGTTAGATTTACGTCAAGACGAAGGGAAAAATATTTTGCTTGAGTTGATTGCCGTGAGTGATGTAATCATAGAAAATTTCCGTGTTGGTACCCTTGATAAATGGGGTTTGGATATTGAGACGATGAGAAAGGCTAATCCTAAAATAATTGTTGCTAGAGTTACAGGATACGGGCAAACTGGACCCAAGAAGCAATTGTCGGGATTTGGGACACCTTGCACTGCTTTTTCTGGAGTGACTTACTGCACCGGTTATCCTGATAGATCTCCGGTTAGCCCATATTTCTCATTAGCAGATTATGTGGCTGGTCTTTATACTGTTATAGGTGCTTTAATGTCGCTTTATAACCGCGATATCTTTGAAGGTAAATCGCAGGAAATAGATATAAGTTTATATGAAGGTTTATTCAGGATGCAGGAATCTTTGGTTGCGGACTACCATCTTAATGGAATTATAAAAGAGAGACAACCTAAAATGAGTGGTTCAGCAAGCCCATCGGCGACTTTTAAGACCAAAGATAATAAATGGGTTGTAATCGTATGTAGTACTGATAAGACATTTGAGTATTTAACAAATGCTATGGGAAGACATGATGAATTGATGAAGAATTATGATACGGCGTTAAAGAGAATAAATGAAGATGATTATATTTTAAGTATTACAGATGATTGGGTATCTAAATTGAATTATAAAGAGCTTGAAGAAATATGCCGAAAAGAAGGCGTTCCTGTAGACCTAGTGTATAGTATAGAAGACATTTTTGAAGATGATCATTACGCTGCCAGAAATGACATTATTGAATTTCCTAGTGAGGAGTTTGGAACAGTTAAAATGCCTAATGTCTTCCCAATACTAAGTGAAACTCCTGGTGAGGTAAATTGGATAGGCCCCAAATTAGGAGCACATAACGAAGAAGTCTATTTAGGGTTATTGAATAAAAGTAAAGAATATTTAGAAATATTAAGAGAGAAGAATATAGTTTAGTTTTTGATTTGAATGCTGAAGTAGGAGGGAAGCTAATGGGTAAGAGCATTTTCGAAAAAATTGTCTCAGCTCACAAAATTTCTGGTGAATGTAAAGTTGGTCAAGAGTTAGCGATTAAAATAGACCAGACATTGACACAGGATTCATTAGGTGCGATGGCATATTTGCAGTTTGAAGCAATGAACAAAGACAGAATAGAGACGGAACTGTCGGTGTCCTATACAGACCATCTGATGTTACAGTTAGGACAAGGTAATGGGGATGTACATCGTTATCTCGAGACGGTAGCCGACAAGTTCGGAGTAGTTTATTCAAAGGCAGGTAATGGAATTTGTCATCAGGTCCACTTGGAAAGATTCTCAAAGCCAGGTAAAACACTAATAGGAAGTGATAGCCATACAGTAACCTGTGGAGCTGTAGGAATGCTTGCCCTTGGAGTAGGAGGTTTGGATGTAGCTCTTGCGATGGCTGGGGTTCCATTTTATATTAAATATCCTAAGATTATGAGAATTGTGTTAGAAGGTCGAATGAAACCTTGGGTAACAGCTAAAGACGTAGCTTTAGAAGTGCTTAAAAACGTTACTACAAAAGGTAATGTTGGTACAGTTCTGGAGTATTGTGGTAACGGACTGGAATTTTTAACAATTCCAGAGAGAGCAACCATTACAAATATGGGAGCAGAAACTGGTGTTACAACATCAATATTTCCAAGTGATGAAATGACAAAGAAATTTTTGGAGTCTCAAGGACGGTTGGAAGATTGGGTTGCAATTTCTTCGGATGATGATACAGTTTATGACATTGAATTGGTGATTAATCTTGATGAACTTGAGCCAAATGTTGCTGTTCCCCATTCTCCTGACTTAGTACTTAAGGTAAAAGACATTAAAGATTTGAAGGTAAATCAGGTTCTCATAGGAAGTTGCACAAATTCATCATATTTAGACATGATGAGAGCTGCAGCTGTTTTAAAGGGTAAAAAGATTAAACCGGATATAAGTTTTGGAGTATCCGCAGGTTCTAGGCAGGTAATGTCTATGTTGGCTGATTCGGGTGCTTTAAGCTGGTTTATTGATTCTGGAGCAAGGGTATTGGAAAGTGGATGTGGATTTTGTGTTGGACAAGGACAAGCCCCTGAAATGGGAGCGGTATCAGTAAGAACGAATAACAGAAATTACAAAGGGAGAAGTGGAACTCAGGATGATCAAGTATATCTTGTAAGCCCAGAAACTGCTGCGGCTACAGCTATAATGGGTGTGCTGACAGATCCAAGAACTTTGCAGATGGAGTACCCTAAAATAGATATTCCGGAGAAGATGAAACTAGATGATAGTATGCTTATTTTTCCAACTTATACGAAGAATATTTTCAGAAGCCCTATAATTGGTGAGCCACCGGTAAATACTCTTATGCCTAAGAAAATAACTGGTCAGGTAGCTATTAAACTAGGAGATATGATTAATACTGATGATATAATTCCTGGAGGATCAGCTATGACCTATCGTGCAAATATCAAAAAGTCATGTGAATTTATATTTCAATTTGTTGATAGTCGTTTTCCTAAAAAATGTGAGGATATTGTAGAGCAGGGGAAATATCCTATAATAGTTGCGGGAGAAAGCTATGGACAAGGTTCGTCTAGGGAGCATGCTGCACTTTGTCCGATGGTAATGGGGGTTAAATATATATTGGCTAAAAGTATTGAAAGAATACACCAAACCAATTTAATCAATTTTGGGATTTTGCCTTTGTTGTTTCAAAACCCTGAAGACTATGGTGATATTGAGTACGACGACATTATCGTCATGAAAGACTCGGAAGTATCTGTTCGGATGGATGTTGTACAAATAGAAAATATTACTAAAAATAAAATATATAATGTAAAAAACAGTGCTACAGAAAGACAACGTGAGATTATTCTTCTTGGTGGTCTGTTAAATTCAATAAACAAATAGTAAATACTAAAAATATCAAGGAGATTGAAGAAGATGTATAAAGAAAACAGGAAAATACCATGCGTTTATATGAGAGGCGGAACCAGTAAAGCAGTTTTTTTCCACGATGAGGATTTACCACAAGAGGTTGGAGCAAGAGACAAAGTAATATTAAGTGCCTTTGGAAGTCCGGATTTGAGGCAAATTGACGGTATGGGCGGAGCCAATACGTCTACCAGTAAAGTTGCAATCATTAAGAAAAGCGAACGGGAAGGGATCGATGTAGATTATGATTTTGGGCAAGTCAGCGTTGATATGTCTGTTGTGGGAAAGACAATGAACTGTGGGAATATATCCTCAGCAGTAGGACCTTTTGCAATTGACGAAGGATTAGTTGAACCGGTAGAACCAATTACCATCGTAAAGATTTTCAACACCAATACAAATAAGATACTTGTATCGAGAGTTCCGGTAAAGAACGGAAGAGCGATGACTGAAGGCGATTTTGAGATAGACGGTGTCCCTGGAACAGGCGCTAAGATTCAAATAGAGTTTGAAAAACCTCAAGGCGCTGCATCAGGCAAGTTGCTTCCAACAGGAAACCCCAAGGATACTATTGAGATTGAAGGAAAAGCATATGAGTACTCCTTTGTAGATGCGGCAAATCCCGTGGTATTTGTAAGAGCGGAGCAATTTGGACTTAAAGGGACAGAGCTACCTTGGGAATTCGAAGCATTGAGCCAATGCAAAGAAATCTGCAGATTGCTTGAGATTATAAGAGGAACTTGTGCTATTACAATAGGGTTAGCTAAAGATTTGGAGGACGCTGCTGTTAATAGCCAGACTTTACCTAAAATCGCCTTTTGTACAGATCCTACGGATTATAAAGCTGGAAACGGCAAAGTAATCAAAAAAGAAAGTATCGACTATGTAGGACGATTATTTTCTTTAGGCATGAAAATGATTCAGGCTTATATGGGAACTGGCGCTATTTGTACTATCGTAGCGGCTAACACACCAGGAACAATCGTGAATGAAATAGTGTGCAAAGAAAAGAACAGCAATAAGGTTGAGCAAATGAGAATTGGACATCCTTTTGGCATCATGGAAGTAGATGCAGATTTGGAAGACTTGGAGGAAGGTGGTCATACTGTAAAATGCGGTATGATAGGTAGAACTGCAAGAAGGATAATGGAAGGCTATGTTTATGTAAGAGACTAATAAAAATTTTTTTCAAGCTTTTGCAATTGAGAGGGAGAGAAGTGTATGAATTTAGTTAAAAAAATTACAATATGCGAAGTGGGTCCAAGAGACGGTATACAGAATGAAAAAAATATCTTGGCGTTTGAACAGAAGGTTGAACTTATAAACGATTTGACAGATGCAGGGTTTAAAGTAATAGAAGTTGGGTCTTTTATGCATCCAAAAGCCGTGCCGCAGTTGGCGGATACTGATGCGGTTTTCAAGAAGATAAATAGAAGAGAAGGCGTGGAATACAGAGCACTTATTGCAAATGTTAAAGGAGTAGAAAGAGCTATAAACTGCGGATGCAGTAAAGTTAAATTAAATGTATCTGCCAGTAGAGCACATAATTTAAGCAATTTAAACAGAATGCCAGAAGACACTATTGTAGGGTTTAAAGATAGCGTTCATTTGGCTTTAGCTAATGGTATTGACGTTTCCGGCTCTATCTCTATGCCATTTGGATCTCCTTGGGAGTATAAAATACCATTAGAGGATATTAAGAGCATTACAGAGGCTTATGTTAAAGCTGGAGTGAATGAGATATCATTATCTGATACCTCAGGTATGGGCGTTCCAAACCAGGTTTATAGTATTTGCAAGGAAATGAAGAGAGCTTTTCCTGACGTTAAATGGATACTTCATTTTCACAATACAAGAGGAACTGGTATTGCCAATATTGTGGCAGGCATGGCAGCAGGTTTTACTTGGTTCGATACATCCTTTGCAGGAGCAGGAGGTTGTCCTTTTGTACCAGGTGCAGCTGGGAATGTTTCAACAGAAGATTTAGTTCATATGTGTGATGAAATGGGTATTGAAACGGGTATTGATATTGATAAGGTTATAGCCATCGGTAAAAAAGTTACAGAGCTGATTGGACACGATGGAGACAGTTATGTTTTAAGGGCAGGAAAATCGACAGACTTGCTAAGAAGCAAGCCAACAGGACAGGAAAAAAAGTAAATTGATTAGCTTTTGGATGCTGTATATGTATTGTATTAGCATGTGTATATCATTTTATTTGCTTGTTGTATAACCATGTATATGCAAGTACTATATTAAGATTTACTGCAGCTTTTGATTAAAAATATATAAAATAATTTTAATTTTATAATTGCAATAGCTACTGGTAAACTTATGACAAATGATAAAAGTCGCGGATGGTCTCAAAGATATGTCCATTGTAAATCACGCAGATGCTAGATCTATGGCTAATGAGAACCTGTGTGGTTTTTGTTTTTGAGATAATGGTGAATCCCTTGTCAAGAATATGGAAGCAACAATCTTTGAAGGAGAATGCGCCGGTTTTGTCGGCTTTTTTTCATACTTGACACAGAGGATATCATCGATCCAATCCGGTTTAAACAACAAGATAAACAGGCTCTCTTGCACATCGTCCTGGAAAGACCTAATAGTTCAGCTGCCTTTTCTCGGGTGATGGCTTTGTCGATAAAGCGGTTGATCACCTTGTAGGTTTTTAGTTGGGCTTGGGTCATTGTCACTGTTCTCTCTTTCATAGTTTATAGTGTAGCTGAAAGTGACATTTTCTCAAGTTAATTATAGGGTGACATTATCACAAGTTAACAACATTAGCACCTTGTTTAAATTGACATGCTTAACCATTTTATGTATAATGTTAAAGCTATCAAAATTTTTATGGAAAGGTGACCGAGTGGCTGAAGGTGCACGCCTGGAAAGCGTGTGGGCGGGAAACTGCCTCAAGGGTTCGAATCCCTTCTTTTCCGCCATTGAGCCGTGCTAGATGGGGTGTTAGCGGTACCTTGTAGCCTGCAATCCGCTATAGCAGGGTTGAATCCCTTTATGAGGAATAACTCCGGTCGGGCCTGCCCTGAGCAAGTGATGTTGAGAATTTGGTCCTGCGCAATGAAAAGCTGTGAACTCCGTCAGGTCTGGAAGGAAGCAGCGGTAAACGGATTTTTTCATGTGCCGCAGACAATCCGGGTTTGAGTCAACTACTTGGGTTACGCCGGTTAGAGTATTTCGAATTCAGGTGCACGGCTTGAAAAAACACATGTGTCAAAAGATACGTGTGTTTTTTCTTTTTAAGGCAGGGGAAGATATCATTTGAATAAAATGTAAAGTTTGATATAATGATGTAGATACTATACTAGGTGGTGTTTCAATGTCGCATCAGGCAATCTACAGACAGTACAGACCAAAAACATTTGATGAAGTGATCGGGCAACAACATATAACGGAGACAATCAAAAATCAGATCATGAGAAAATCAACTGCCCATGCCTATCTTTTTTCAGGAATAAGGGGAACAGGGAAGACCTCGACTGCAAAGATATTTGCAAGGGCTATCAATTGCACCAATAATACTGACGGCAATCCATGCAATGTCTGTGATTCCTGTCTGAGTATACTGGCTGACCGCAATATGGACGTTATAGAAATGGATGCGGCTTCCAACAACGGCGTGGAAGACATAAGGGATCTAAGAGAGAAAGTCAGATTTCTACCCTCCCAAAGTAAATTCAAGGTCTATATAATTGATGAGGTCCATATGCTTTCAAAAGGGGCTTTCAATGCATTGCTAAAGACACTTGAAGAGCCACCGCCACACTTGTTGTTTTTGCTGGCAACCACAGAGCCTCAGAAAATACCCGCCACCATTCTATCCAGGTGTCAGAGATTTGATCTGAGAAGGATTGGGGTTGATGACATCATCCAAAGCCTTAAAGACATTTTAAGCGATTTGGGCGTGAAGAGTGAAGACGAGGCTCTCAGAATGATAGCAAATAGCGCAGAGGGGGCCATGCGGGACGCTCAGAGCCTATTGGACAGGTGCCTGACCCATAACAACAAGATGATAACCTACAAAGATGTCACAACGCTTCTTGGGACTGTCAACTACAAAACCATACTGGAATTTACCGACGCATTGATAAAGGGAGACATACGAAACACACTCATTCTATTGGACGATATATTGGCCGAGGGAAAAGAAATATCAACTTTTCTGGAAGACCTTATTGCCCATCTTAGGAACCTTCTGATTGTAAAATCAGTAAAGGACAGCCAGAAATTCATCAAACTAGGCGAAGATGCCGTTCAGCAACTGGAAGTTCAGAGTAAAACGCTGTCAGTTCAAGACAATATAAGGTTCATAGAGGATTTGTCTGAAACGCTGTCACTTTGCAAGAAAGCGGTAAATGACAGAATTCTTCTTGAGACCAGGGTAATCAGACTGTTAAGCACAAGTCAGATGTTGAAGCCGGAGGCATTTCAAAAGAAAGAAACAACTGTAGAAATAATTGCCAAAAACCATAAAAATGAAAGTCAAGCAACTACAGAACCGAAGAATGACAAAAAACCACACAATCAAAAAAACGCCGAATTAAAGCTAATTAAAGACCAATGGGAAAATATTCTGGCTGTCATAAAGAAAGAGAAGGTCACTTTCAACGCGGTTCTAAAAGAGGCAGAGCCATATAATGTGGAGGGTGATGAGGTTACTGTGAGATTTGGTGAAAAATTCAATTTCCACTTTAACAGAGCAAATAATAAAGAAAATGTCGAGCTTCTGCAGCGCATTATCAGCAGCATTCTCAAAAAAAATTGCACTGTGAAGTTTGTAATCGATAATGGTGATGAAGATTCATCATCAAGGGTATCCAAGCAACAATTGAAAGAAGAATTAAATCAAAAGACTTTTGATATGTTTGGTGAAGACAAAGTAGAAATAATCGAATAGGAGGACATTATGTCAAAGGGAAAAAGAATGCCTGGCGGAATGCCGGGAGGTAACATGAACAATATGATGAAGCAGGTTCAGAAGATGCAGCAGCAGATGGCTGAGGTGCAAAAGGAACTGGAAGAAAAGGAAGTTGAGGCGTCAGCTGGAGGCGGTGCGGTAACTGCGGTTGTCAATGGGAAAAGAGAATTGCTCAGACTTCAGATCAATCCGGAAGTTGTTGACCCAGAAGATGTGGAAATGCTGCAGGATCTTATTGTTGCGGCTGTGACGGAGGCATCCAAAAAGGCTGAGGATATGATGGAAAAGGAAATGGCCAAGGTTACAGGAGGCCTGAATATTCCAGGCATGTTTTAGATGGAGTTGATGTGATGGAACACTATGCCGCTCCTATAAACCATTTAATTGAGGAACTGTCAAAGCTGCCGGGCATCGGTAGAAAAACGGCACAAAGGCTGGCTTTTCATATACTGGATATGAAAGGGGACCAGGTTGTCAGATTGGCCCAGTCAATAGTGGATGCCAAAAAATTGATCAAGTTTTGTTCCAATTGCGGCAATATGACTGATAAAGATCCTTGCTCGATTTGCGGCAATGTCAAGCGGGACAAATCAATGATTTGTGTTGTTGAGGATTCAAGAGATGTGGCAGCAATGGAAAGGATTAAGGAGTTTCATGGCTATTACCACGTTTTGCATGGAACCATTTCACCTATGGACGGAATAGGCCCTGATGAAATCAATATAAAAGGTTTGATTACCAGATTGAACAATGACGTGAAAGAGGTTATTCTAGCTACCAACCCAACAATAGAGGGTGAAGCGACAGCCATGTATATAGCAAGGCTTATTAACCCTATGGGCATACGCGTCACGCGACTTGCTCACGGCATCCCTGTTGGTGGGGATATAGAATACGCAGACGAGGTAACCCTTGTTAAAGCTTTGGAGGGCAGAACACAGTTATAATAGAAGAGGGAATGTGTTCCCTCTTTAATAATTCACGAGGAGAGTCGGAATGATCGATAAAATACTATTAGAAACTATTGATAAAGCTTCTGAACGGATAGTTAAAGACCTGATTGGAATTCGTAGAGATCTCCATCAAATACCTGAATTGGGGACTGATTTGCCCAAGACACGAGAGTATATTTTGAAGGAACTCAGAATGCTTGATGTTGAAATTAAAGAAAATGTCGGTGAAAATGGCATAGTAGCAACTCTATATGGAGGCCATAAAGGCAAAACCATTGCTTACAGAGCGGACATGGATGCCCTCCCTTTGAAAGAGGCAAATTCTTTCGATTTCGCCTCAAGACATGAAGGTAGAATGCACGCCTGCGGGCACGACGGACATGTTACTATCGCCTTAGGGATACTGAAAATCCTAGCTGACATCAAGAATGACATAAAAGGCAACATCAAGTTTATCTTTCAACCGGCAGAGGAAACAACCGGTGGCGCATTGAACATGATCAATGACGGTGCGCTGCAAAACCCTGATGTGGATTATATTCTTGGATGTCATATTTGGCCTTCCTTAGCAAGCGGAAAGATAGGGCTTCGAAAAGGCCCTATAATGGCAGGGACCGACATAGTTGACATTACTATCGAGGGTAAAGGGGGACATGGTGCCATACCCCATAAAACGATTAATCCTATAGTTGTCGGCAGCAAAATCGTTAATGAAGTGGAGGGTATCAAGAATTATTTTGTTCCATCCAGCCAGAACTCAGTCATTAGTTTTGGTTCATTCAAAGCTGGAGAGACCAATAACGTAATTCCTCAAAGTGCGAGGTTATTGGGGAGCGTGAGAACATTTTCAAAGGAGACCCAGTCAATCTACATTTCCAAGCTTACCGACATAATCAAGAGTGTAGAGACTGTTTATGGCGTGAAATGTGAATTGAATTACAGGACCAATTATCCACCGACCATCAATGATGAACAGGTTGTGGAGAAAATCGAGACAGCTTTAATGGAATTAGGTTTGCAGGATAAAATATTTCAAATCGATGAGCCTTCCATGGGGGCGGAGGATTACAGCTATTTCCTTCAAAATGTACCCGGAGCATATATGTTCATTGGCTCACGAAATGAGGAGAAGGGTGTCGTCCAAGAAATCCATCATCCGAATTATGACATGGACGAGGCTATTTTTGAGACAATTCCAGGGATTTTTTCCAAACTTATATTAGAGTTTCTGTTCTAATTAATCAAGTTCCATAGATCAAAGGAATAGGTATGTCCTCTACTGTCCACCATTTTGACAATACCTGTAATCTTCTCCGTTTTTTCAATCAAATCTTTAAAGCTATAAGAGCCGTTAATCAACAATTCATATTTGGGATTCTCCGATAGGATTATTATTGGAGAATCTTCTTTATTAAAGAATAATCCAACTCCATAGCAAAGTGATGGGAACTGACAGAATTATCCTTTGTAAAAAAATGAAAAGAAAGTCTTTTTTGGTCGTCAAACCCTGAAAAGACATGATTATAAGCATGGGTGCTATGTAGATCAGTTGATTCATTGTGATTGCCGCCATAATGATCTGTGTGTTTGAAGACACAATATTTCTAAGTATGACCGCTGGCATGATCAGGTCAATTGTGTAAAGAATCAAAGTCTGAGCAAGCAGAAAAGGCTGTCCAAAGCCAAAGAACTTCAAATAAAGTCCGTAGGGATAGGACATGATTTCAAAAACGTTGGTATATTCTATCAGCAGCACTGATAACGTCCCCAATGTAATCAGAAATGGAACGAATGACAACAATATGTTGGCGACATAAGTCAGGCTATTTTTAACGGAGTATCTCGTTTTGAGAGCCTTCTCTCCGGCCTTTTGAATCCCACGTTGAAATTTGTTGCCATTTTGATGATTGGCTTCCGGCAAGATGGTTTTGCTTGAATCCATCTTGGTAAAGGGTGGCATTCTTACCATAATAAACGCCAACGTAAAAAAAACGAGAACAGTCAGGCCGTAGAATTTGAAGAAGTAGGCACTGTCGCCGATTACACTCCAGTATAACAGGCCTGTTGAAAGAGAGGGCACCGTAAGGGCGGTCATGATTCGCATAGCTTCTTGTTTGGAGTAGATGCCCTTTTCATATTGTATGCCTGTCAGATACATGCTCATAGTCGATCCGACGAAAAACGACGTGACCAGATTGACCATAGCGTTGCCAGGCACTTTGAACACGGGCTTGATTATCTTGTCAAGCATGACTTCCAGAAACTCAGCCAAACCATATTCGCTTAGCAACGGCAAAAAGAAATTGGCAATGGTGATGAAGATGATAATGCTGCCAGTCATTTCTATTATTTCAGCGCTGGCAATATTTAACTTTAATAGACTGCCAAAGTCAAGAAATTTATAGCTGATTACAAAAAATAAGGCTGCAAATCTAAATAGTATCTGCAATGCTTTGACATTGAAGTTTTTTCTGATAAACTGATATCTGGCCAAATGTTTTGGCTTCAGAAATCTGACATAGATGGTCAGAAGGCAAACTGTCAACATGAAGGCTAGCGTAATATGGCTGTAGTAGCTTTTTAAGATATTCTGAACAGCGTGTACTATCATCAATAATATGTTATCATTTGAGTGAGGTGGTCTCGCAATAAACACAAAGAGCCCCAATCCTGTGAAGATATAAAATTTTGCGCTTCCACTGAATTTGCTCATGATTCTCTCCTGAATGAATTCTTAGAATAGTATATATTATAAGGTTCGGTTAATCAAACAATAAATATAATGTCGACTGTTCATGCAGATGGCATTGTTCAGAAATCTATCGATGCAATAATCGGAGGACTTATGTCGGAAAGAAAAGACAAGATAATAGATTTTATAAAAAAAACGATACATGATTATGAATTTTATGGTGCCGTGATTGGTATCAGCGGCGGGCTGGATTCAACGGTTGTTGCCAAGCTGCTCATAGAGGCGCTGGGTCATAAGAGAGTTCTTGGATTGTCTATGCCCGAGAGAGATTCCTCAAGACAGGTTGCCGCAGATAGCCGTTTTGTATGTGAAAACCTAGGATTGGAATACAAGACAATTAATCTGTCTAGACAGTTGAGGGCGATGGGTGTTTACTCACTCAAGCCACCGACTTTTTTGTTTACTGAAAAATTCAAAGAAAAGTATGCTAAAGGATTGTGGGAGAATATGGAGAATCCTTACATAGCTGATTTGAAATCCAGCGGTGATATGGAGAATCGAAAGAATCAAGCCTATTATCGGGCAAAAAATAGAATGAGAATGATCAATCTCTACTTTGAAGCCGAAAAAAGAAGGTATGCTGTAATTGGAACAACCAACAAAACAGAGTACGATTTGGGTCTATACGTGAAGTGGGGAGACGAGTCATCAGATATAGAGCCAATTTTACATCTTTACAAAACTGAAGTGTTTGAACTTGCGAGAGAACTGGGTGTTCCTGAGCGAATAATTGATAAAGCGCCGAGTCCTGACATCGCTCCAGGGGTTACAGATGAGTATTTGCTGGGCATGGACTACAACACCATAGACAGAATACTGATAAAAATATATAATAACCTTGATTTATCAGAGGAAAACGAAAAACACGTAAAAACAGTCATAGCCATATTGGGAAATGTGAAATACAGAAAAATTAAAGATATTAGC
This sequence comes from Eubacteriales bacterium, assembly GCA_030694905.1. Lineage (GTDB taxonomy): Bacteria > Bacillota > Clostridia > Tissierellales > Dethiosulfatibacteraceae > 38-11. The sequence goes on from JAUYTY010000009.1 coordinate 17,697, forward strand.
TTATTGAAAGAGGGATTAGATGAATAAGACTAAAGGTATATTGCTGATTATGATGGCATCCAGTATTTTTGGATTAATGCCATTGTTTGCCAGGATAGGCACAAGCAACGGACTCAATTCTATAACCATTGTCATGTTTAGGAGCTTTTTCGCATCCATATTTCTATATGTCTATATGAAGCAGAAAGGGATTGATAGTAAGGTTGACAAGTCATTGCTCAAAGACCTTGTCCTTGTCAGCTTTTTTGGGTACGGATTGATGCTTTTGACCATGTTCTCCTCCTACAATTATCTACCTACAGGAATAGCGACCACTATTCATTTTGTCTATCCTGCAGTTGTTCTGATCGGTTCTGCCATGTTTCACAAGGAAAAATTGACAATTGAAAAAATTGGGATTGTATTGGCGGCATTTATTGGCATATACCTTCTTTCGGCTGAATCAGGGAGGATATCAATCAGTATTGTCGGGTTTTTGCTGGCATTTATTTCTGGCGTTTTTTATGCCTACTACATACTCAAGGTATCCTATAGCAATCTAAAAACGATGAATTCGTATGTGCTGGTCTATCATATTTCCTTGCACAATTTTTTCTATTTTCTGATTACCGCTCTGTTTACGAACACCCTCACATTGGACATTACTATCATAGCCTACCTGGATGTCATTCTACTGGCATTGTTTTCAATTGTCGCAATGTCCGCATTTAAGACCGGTTTGAACTATATATCATCCTGGTCAGCTGCAATCTTGAGCTCCTTTGAACCGCTTACCAGCATAATGGTTGGGGTGGTCATATTCAGGGAGACATTTAACATAAGAAGCTTTTTCGGTACAGGCATCATTATTCTGTCAGTCGTCTATATCGCTTTGATTGAAAAAAGAAACGAGGTCAGATTGAAAAATGTTAAAGCAGGTGTCAAATAATATGCTCTTTATTAAAGGTGTCAATCATTGTATAATAGGCTTAGTTGTTAGCAATCTGATGCGAAGGTGTTTAGTATGTTGAGTAAGATAGTTTTAGGTATTTTTGTTTTTATGATGGTCGTTTTCATGGCAGTACTGATCATGGAAACCATATCTTCGGCCGCTGACGCCGAAAAGAGGAAAAAAAAGCAATCTTCAAAGAATGGTCAATCCAAACAGATCATCAAGAAGAATAATCCTTATCCTGATGATTATTTTGACAAGTACAATAGGAGGTTCTGATGTCTGAAGAGTTTTATGCCAGGGAAGTTCTGAAAAAGAAGCGAAAATCCACAACATTCTTCATTATTTCTGGGTTTTTGTCAATCATTGTGTTGAACAATCTGATAACATTGACCAATAGACTTGTAAACAACAGAAATATAGTTAGCATTGGCCTCATCATAGTATTTGGAATTATGATTTATTTGCTGATGGAGAGATATCTATCAGTTTATATCTATAAAATAGGAAAAGACGCGATCATTTTTGCTAAAAAATCTGGAAACAGAGAACATGATATCTTGATTGTCAATCTCAATCAAATCACAAATATGAAAGATCTGAAAGCTATGGAACCCAACTCAGAGGTCAGAGAAACCTATTACTTTGTCTATGGCGATATGGAAAATGAATGCAAGGTCTGTGAATTCATGAAAGAGAATAAGCTTTACAGGTTTGTCTTTTCGCCGAGTGAAAGGATATTAAGAATACTGGATAGGAAGTTGGGCCATCATGAACATGGAAGATCAATTAAAAAGATACAATGATAAAAAACCTTACAGATTTCATATGCCCGGTCATAAAGGAAAAAGTATTCTCTCTCCGAAGGAAGAAATTCTTGTATATGGCAATGATATAACTGAAATCGAAGGCATGGATAATCTCCATAACCCGAAAGGGGTCATAAAGGATATGCTGCGTCATATCGCCAACACTTACGGCGTCAGAAGGACATTCATGTCAATCAATGGCAGCACGACCTCTTTGCACGCGGCAATACTTGGACTGACCAACCCAAAAGAAAAAATCATTATAGCACGGGACTGCCATAAGGCTGTTTATAACGCGATGATTTTGGGAGATCTGAATCCGGTATACTTACCGGTATCAGTCAACAAGGATATCGGGCTGATTAATTTAGATGATTTGATGAATTTTGAAACTATTATTAAGGATACAGATGCCAAGGTTGTTGTGATCACTTATCCATCATATTCTGGAATTTGTTGCGATATCGAGGAGGTAGTCAAAATAGTCCACAAATACAATAAAATAATCATTGTGGACGAAGCGCATGGAAGTCATATGAAGTTTAGCGGCTTATTGCCGATATCCGCAGAAGAGTCAGGAGCGGATGTTATCGTGCAAAGTGCCCACAAGACACTGCCTGCACTGACCCAGACCTCGATGCTTCATATCAACACAGATTTAGACACATCAAGGATTGAAAGCTACTTGTCCATTTTGATGACGACAAGCCCTTCCTATCTGATGATGGCCTCATTGGAAAAATCAGTCAGATACATGGCAGACTATGCAAAAATCCGATTGGAAGAGAATCTCCACAGCATCAATATGCTGGCAAAAGAGTTTGTGAATGCAGGCAGGGTTTATAAAAGCAGGGACTATTTTATGTCAAACCATGTATATGATTTTGACTCATCAAAACTTTTATTCAGGGTAGCGGAAGCTGGCATTGTTGCAACACACGGCAAAAGTCTTTTAAGAAGTCGTTTCAATATCGAGATGGAAATGGCTGACATAGAGTATATCAATGGCTTTATGACTGTCAGTGATGAGATGGAGGATTTGCGTTTTCTATTTCAGTCAGTTGATGATATAATTAGAAGCGAGGGTAGCAATACCATCATTGATACCAGTTCCTACGCCAGAAAGGCTGTCACTCCTGAAATCAGCATGAACATAAGAAGCGCGTTTTATGCTGAGAAAACTGTGTTACCCTTGAATTCGGCTACAGAAGAGATTTCAGGGGATTATATTATTCCCTACCCGCCGGGAATTCCATTGATATGTCCCGGTGAAAAGATAACTGGAGAATTGATCGATCTGATCAATGAGCTGGACAGGAAGGGAATAGAAATTCTAGGCCTGGAAAATGGCATCATTAAAGTAATCAAAGACAATCAATAGGAGAAGCTGATGAAGAAAGGTTTATTCATAGTATTGGAAGGTCCTGATGGAGCCGGTAAAAGCACTGTTTCGGAAATGATAGCGCAATACCTGCAGCAGAAAGGCCATGAGATAGAATTTACGCGGGAGCCTGGTGGAACGCCCATAGGAGAAAAAATAAGAGGCATCGTACTGGACAATGAGAATACAGAAATGGCCGGAACTACTGAGGCATTGCTCTATGCCGCTTCCAGGGCTCAGCATGTGTCTGAGAAAATAAGACCGATACTAATGTCCGGCAAGACACTGATATGTGAAAGATTCTACCACTCAAGCCTTGTCTACCAGGGAATCGGAAGAAAGCTGGGCGTTGAGAAAGTAAGGAGTATAAATGAATTCGCCATAGAAGGAACCTATCCCGATCTTGTGCTTTTTCTGGATATTGATCCGGCGGAAGCGCTGTCCAGAAAAAAGAGCCTCGATGGCGGTGACAGATTGGAACAGGAGCATGTTTCATTCCATATGGACGTTTATAATGGCTATAAGGAAATTATTAAGATATCACCTGAAATAAAGGTGATCAACGCATCCAAATCAAAAGAAGAAGTATTCAACAGTGTTATAGAACAGCTTGAGAGAATATTATAAGGGGAGGAATTACAATGAAACTCATTATTGCGGTTATTCAGGATGAAGACGCCAACAAGGTGTCAAATGATTTGAGAAATAGGAATTTCGGACTGACTAAGCTTGCGTCAACTGGTGGTTTTTTGAGTTCGGGAAACACAACACTTTTAATTGGTGTGGAAGAAGAAAGAGTCGACAGCGCATTGGAAATCATTAAAGAAAGCTGTAAAACCAGAAAAAAGATAACAACAGATTCCATACCCAGTACTTACACAGCCGCGAGCGGATATATTCCCAGAACTATAGAGGTTTTGGTCGGCGGCGCTACGATTTTTGTTGTTGATGTGGATAAGTTTGAAAAAATGTAGACAAAGGAAAAGACATGCAGTATAGTTTGATAATAGGTCAGGATAGTATAAAAAAACACTTGAAGCAGATTGCGAAAAGCAAACAGATTTCTCATGGCTATATTTTCGAGGGACCCAAGGGAACCGGAAAATTTGATATGGCAAAAATTTTTGGCCAATCAATATTATGTAGAAACCAAGGGCCTGAGCCATGCGAGATATGTTCATCATGCATAAAGGCCAATAGTGGCAATCATCCTGATATGCAATACCTTGACCTGGATGAAGATTCAATTAAGAGACAGGATATCGATGGAATTCTGAACAAGATTTATACCAAGCCCTACGAAAGCAACAGAAAGATTTTCATCATCAATGAATCCCATAAGATGACAGTTCAGGCAGCCAATGCGTTCTTGAAAACATTGGAGGAACCGCCTGCAGATACAATCATCATTCTGATAACAACCAATATAAATCTTTTGCTTCCAACCATAGCATCCAGATGCCAGCATTTTAGATTTGAGGAAATCAGTTTTAATGAAATTGTAAGGATTCTGGTCAGAGATTACAACTCGACTGAATCCGAGGCAAGATTACTGGCCGGATATTCAAAAGGAATACTGCAGAGGGCAATCAACATAAAGCACAAGACCTTTGATTTGTTGGCATTAAGAGATCAGGTGCTGGAAATAGTTGACGGGTTGATGGATGGTGGGAGATTCACTGCCTTCCGGTTTGAAAAGTACTTTGATCAAAACAAGGCTCATACTGAAGAAATCATTGAAATAATGATGATTTGGTTTCGGGATGTATTATTTTACAAAACAGATCTCAAAGAGAATATAATCAATATAGATAAGCTTGAATTGGTGGCAAAACACAGCAAAAAAGCAAATAGCATCAAATGTTCGGAGATTTTCGGGCATTTGCAGATGACATATGAAGATATAAATAATAATTCGAATTTCAAATATGCAATAGACCATTTGCTTTTTGAAATTCAGGAGGTTAGGCATGGTTAAAGTGGTAGGTGTTAGGTTTAAAAAGGCAGGAAAGATATATTATTTTGATCCTGACAGAAAAATGATAAAAGAAGACGATTATGTAATTGTTGAAACCGCAAGGGGAATAGAATTCGGTCATGTTGTTGTTGGCCCTAAATTAGTGAAGGAAGATGAAATTGTTCAACCTTTAAAGAAAGTTTTAAGAGTCGCAACATCAGATGATATAGAGAAAAACAACAAAAACCAAGAGGATGAAAAAAGAGCGTTCGCTGCCTGTATGGAAAAGATTGCCGAGCATAATTTGGATATGAAGCTAATTGATGTGGAGTATACGTTTGACAATAATAAGGTCATCTTTTATTTTACGGCAGATGGACGTGTGGATTTCAGAGACTTGGTCAAAGATCTTGCGGCGGTATTTAAAACTAGAATCGAGCTGAGGCAGATTGGTGTCAGGGATGAGGCAAAGATGATAGGTGGATTAGGCCCTTGTGGAAGACCACTATGCTGCACAACATTTTTGGGAGATTTTGCTCCTGTTTCAATCAAGATGGCCAAAGAGCAGAACCTTTCGTTGAACCCGACCAAAATATCCGGTATCTGCTCCAGACTGATGTGTTGCCTGAATTATGAAAAAGATTTATATGAAGAAAATCTGGACAGGCTGCCGAATATTGGTGAGAAAGTAGTTACCCCCAATGGCATTGGCGAGGTTGTTCATATCAATCCATTGATATGTAAATTGAAGGTTAAATTAAAGAAAAAGGACGAGGATATATCTGAGATCTTGGAATTTTTTGAAAAGGATATTTCTAAAACCTGATAAAGCTTGTTAAAATCATTGACTAAGCGATTAAAATATTGTAGAGTTTATTTAGCTTATTAAGGAGGTGTTGATTATGGCTTATGTGATTACGGATGCTTGTATCAGTTGTGGCGCTTGTGAGGCAGAATGTCCGGTTGGATGCATTAGTGCAGGGGATGACATTTATGTCATAGACGAATCTGCGTGTATCGATTGCGGTGCTTGCGCAAGTGTTTGTCCGGTTGATGCACCTATTCAACAGTAATTGTTCAAATCAAAAAAAGTTCTCATTGAGAACTTTTTTTAATGCCTGGACTTTTTCAAAAGCATTGATATGTGATGTGCCTAGGACTATGTTCAATGAGGGTTATCTAAAGTTGATCATGAATTAGAAACGCTGGAATATCAGGAGCTATAATCAAATTGAAAACGTTTTTTGCTTGACAAACTTTAAGAATATCTTTATTATAAAATTTATAGAACGTTCAATCAAATTTATCTATATGAAGTATGTAACCGCATCAGTATTTGATTCAATTTATCAAACAGTTCTTTAGCTTAAACATATTGAACATTCAATAAAATATGAGTTTTGTGAAAAACACATAGAAGCATCAACAGACACCTTTAAAGAAAATCCGCTTGTAGAAAAATGAGAGCATCTGAATGAAGTACGTTATTATATAGAACTGCAGATTGCATTGAACAACAAATAGATAAAGGCCAAAACTGAGAGTATAAACAAAGGTAAAATATTCAAGGAAACCAGATGTGACTATGTCTATTGGTTTGAATGTGTTTTGAGGAGGAGTAGTTTAAAGCTTGAAAAGGGTTAAGACCGTCAAATAGGGTTATGATTTAGTTTAAAAACTGAGGAGAAGCTATCAGCAAGATTATTATTGTTTAGCTGAACTGTTAAGTCATTAAGAGGTAGATAGGAGGTTGCCTCAACAAACATCTAGGTGAAGATATGCTGATATAGGGAAGATAGATTACAAGCATATTAATCTAAGAATAATCACATTGGAGTTTAGCTGATGTATGATAGTAGACTAATAATTAAAATTGCTTTACATTACCTAGTTTAATATTAGATAACAAGGAGGAAAATAAATATGAATCAAACAAGTACACATAATGAAGCCGTTTCAGAGAAACTTAAAATCAGTGAGATTTTAAAATTTGGAATAGGTGGAGCAGGAGAAAACCTATCTTATAACTTATTCTACATGTTTTTTATATTTTTCTTAACTACAGTTGCAGGTATTGGTCCTGCAATAGCAGGAACAATATCTCTTGTTGCCGTCATGTGGGATGCAATTACAGATCCACTCGTTGGGTTCTGGTCTGATAAGTTCAAAGGCAACAAATTCGGTAAAAGAGCGGCATTTATTATAGGAGGAGCAATACCACTGGGTGTGTCAGTTTTTCTACTGTTCTGCGACTTAAATTTGAGTCAGTCAGTTAAAACGATTTATTTTCTTATCATCAACATAGCTTTCTGGTTATTTTTTACAATTGTTGACATTCCATATAATACAGCGGCAGCTGAGATTACCAGTGATTACGATACAAAAACAAAGCTGCGTACATCGCTTATGTTTTTTGCATCTGCAGGACAGCTGTTAATATCGGTTGGAATCTTTAAGTTCATTGATTTTATGGCAGAACAAGGACAGAGTTCGGTTGAAACATGGAGAATTATTGGGGCAGCATTTGGCACACTCGTCATTATTTCATTCTTAGTTGCTGGAACCCTCATAAGAAGAAGAGAACTAAGTTCAGTAAGTGAGAGTTTTTATGATGAGACGCAAAAAACCAGCATATTATCTGACGTAGTGAAAGTTTTTAAAAACATGATTCGTTTGAAGCAATTTCTGATTATTGCACTGATGGCTTTTATATTTAATATTAATCTTGGTCTCGTGAATAGTTCTTTATTTTTCTTCTTCATGTTTACTCTTAAACTTGATTACAGTCAAATGGCCATGATTAACTTTTGGCCTATTATATTAAGTTTGCCACTTATTCTAAGCATGGGAGGAATAGTTGTCAAAGTAGGTAAAAAATCTGGCATGATAGTTGTGTTTTCAGTCTTATTCCTAAGCTCGGTATTTTTCTCATTTACGACGCCTGGTGCAGTGGCATTGGTCGGAATACTGTTGGCAGTTGTGACAGCAGGCGCAACATTCTGGATTATCATCTATGGCATGGTCTATGACACTTTTTCTTTATATGAGTACAAGTTTGAAGACAGAAAAGATGCAACGATTCTTTCTATCATTTCATTTTTGACCAAAGCGGGAGTTGCTATTGGTATGTGGCTTAATGGCATTCTATTGCAAATTCTAGGCGTTGATCCTACAGCCGAGGTTATAACTGATAGCATGGCTGAAGCACTTAGAGTCATTACCGGAAGAATTCCAATGGTTGTTGCAATATTCCTGATAGTATTGTCTACGCTATACAAAATTAATAAAAACAATATTCAGGAAGTTCAGCGTTCAATTGAAATGAGAAGAATTGGAGAGATTTACTCAGACGAGAGCTTTAAAAATATTGTCTAGCCATTGATAATTCTGGTATAGCTAGCATGAACAGTTTATATAAGGTCGGCTACAAAACCATAGATTGAAATAGAGCATGGCATATAACCATGCTCTATAATGATTTTTCTTATTTAACCAACGTCTATCTAAAAGAAAAATAAAAATGGATTATTACAGAAAAAATTGTAGTCAAAAAAAGCATATTATAGAAAACTATTAAAGCGAACAGAAAGGATAAAAAATGAAAACTTGCTTTAAAAATATCCGGTTTATAGATGGAACTGGAAAAGATCTGCGTAAAAACATTCAAATTCTAGTCAATGATGGCATCATCCAAGCAATAGACGAAGGAGCTTCGGATGATTGTCCAGAAGACTATTTGATGATTGATATGGATAACAGATATGTTATTCCTGGCATGATTGATTGCCATACACATATTTTTCTAGATGCAGGAGTGGATTTTGAGATTAAAAATTTAACCAATACGCCAGTCGACGATCTTGTGACAGCCATCCAGAATCTGGAAAAGCAAATCAGAAGCGGAGTCGTTTTCATACGCGATGTTGGTGGCAAGCATCATTATGACATTCACTTAAAAAAGCATATTGAGAAAGGTACCATAACCGGTCCTGATATGTATTGTGCCGGGAAAATTGTTACCATGACAGGCGGACATGGCCATCAAATTGGAAGAGAGGCTGATGGCATAGATGAGGTCAGAAAAGCCGTCAGAGAACAATTGAAAGCGGGAGCAGATGTGATAAAAGTAATCTCAACCGGTGGGGTTATGACCCCCGGCGTAGATATCAATGCCTATCAATTCAATATTGAGGAACTGAAGGCTGCTGTAGAAGAAGCGCATAAAGCGGGCAAAAAAGTCTGTACCCATTGCCATGGGACTCAGGGGATTAAAAATTCGGTTGTTGCAGGTATTGATTCAATAGAACATTCATCACTTCTTGATGAAGAGGCGGCTGATATGATGGCAAGTGCAGGCACATATATGGTACCAACCTTGTCGGCTCCTCACAATATCATCAGATATGGCGAACAAAGTGGGATACCCAAGTTCGTTGTAGAAAAGACAATAGAAATAGGAAAAAGATGCTATGAAAGCTTCAATTTGGCAAGAAAAGCAGGTGTCAGTATTGCTATGGGAACAGATGCGGGGACACCTTTCAATGAACATGGATCAAGTGCTCAAGAATTGGTTCTCATGGTAGAAGCGGGTATGAGTCCCATGGAAGCCATCGTAACAGCATCGAAGAACTCATCGGAATTGATAGGTATTGATCATTTGTACGGAACCTTAGAAATTGGAAAATTTGCAAATTTCATTGTATTGGACGACAATCCCTTAGATAATATTAAGAGCATGAGAAATCCATTCGCGGTTTACAAAAAAGGTGTATGTATATAGTTGACGTTCAATCAGTTAGAATAGAAAAGCTAAACTTAAAACACGGGAGTGATCTTATGAGCAAATACATCCCAATTAATCTTCCTTATGATGCCTTAAGCATCATGAAGTTTGATGAAGAAAAAATGGCTTATCTTAAGATGAAAATTGATGAGGCATTCAAAAATGGGTCTTTAAAGACAAACCAACCGATTGAATTTGACCCAACTAATCTGGACAATCTAGCCTATTGGGTAGCGAAAACCATGATGCCAGTAGAAAAACCTGAAATAGGCACTGGGATTGAAGCGTGGTTTAAACCTTATAAAAAATCCAAATTTGGATTCGACATCGATGATTTACAAATTGACAGAACGGTTAGCTTTAGTGCTGTTGGGGACCTTATGGCTGCAAAAGGTTTAGAATTATCGAAAGAAAAGTTGTATGAGGGAGTATCAGATCTGATTTTTAACGCAGATATCATTCATGGCAATCTTGAGTCTACCTTAACAAAAAATGTTATTGAAGAGGTTGCATTCAACCAAGATGAGACGCCGAAAATCAATATGAGCAATATACAATATGAGACTGTTCTGTCTCATAATCATAGAAAATTCGACGTGATGACGTTGGCAAACAATCATATTTTAGACTGTGGAGAAGAAGGCATCAAAACAACACTTGAGAGACTGGATTCAGATAAAATATTTGCTGTGGGTGTTAATCGAAATCAACATGAGCAGCATAAGCCTCAGATAACGGAACTTGCCGGTGTCAAGATTGGATGGGTTGCCCATACATGGAGTGTAAACTTCAAGCCATTTCCAAAAGATAAGCCATGGATAGTCAACATGACACCGTTCCATCAAATTAAGGATTTGGATATATCTCATATATTGGACCAGATAAAAGCTTGCCGGGACAAGGGTTGTGATTTGGTTGTCGCATCAATGCATTGGGGTGTGGAACACGAACTGTATCCTAGAGCAGAACAATTAAAATGGGCAAGACAAATGGTTGAATCAGGTGTTGATGCAATCATTGGGCATCATCCACATGTACCCCAATGCTATGAGATGTTAAACCCTGAATATGATCGACATAAATATGTACCTGTCATATACAGCCTCGGAAATCTAACACCTGTTGTGTCGCATCCTGCCATGGTACTGAGTCTTGTGTTGCAAATGGATATAGTCCAGGGGGTTAAAAACGGGAAAAAGATAACGAGGATATCAAATGTTAATATAAATCCTGTAGTCATTGTTCAAGAAGAAAATGGCGTGCTAAGACTCGAAAAGCTGTCTAAACTGATTGAAATGAAAAAAAATGATAATATGACAGAATATATTGATAAAGTAGCATACTATGCTGACACTGTAATGGGCATAGATTGGAGAGAGGGCAGCATGAAAAATGAGTGATCAAACAAGGGGTTTTTTATATATTATTTTTGGCGTTACTCTTCTAGGGTTGCTTTCAATGTCCATAAAAATAATTTATGGCTTGGGAATTTCCGAAAGAAATTTAACACCGTTATTTACTTTAATAATAGCAATAGTTTCTTTTATGAATGTTTTTAAGTTCAAAAGAGAAAAGATCAAGCTAAAAGAAACAAAATTAAAATATATGATTCTTCAGGGAGTATTTGGCAGTGCTATCTATGTAGCTTGTTTTTACAGATCGCTAATCTATTTAGATGCATCAGTATCGATTATGATTTTGTATTCAAACTGTATATTTGTGTTTTTATATGAGACTTTAATCAAGAGAAAAAAAGTTTCGACTGTAGGGATTATTAGTTTGATAGTACTACTTGTTGGACTTATACTTACAACTGGTGTTTTTTCCGAATCTCTCCAGGTAAGTAGTATAGGTATTTTATATGCAATTGTTGCAAGTTTAGGATTTGCCTTTCAAAACATAAATCTGTGTGAAAACCTAAGTGACGTAGATACGACGGTTTCTTTACTGTATACATCATTGTTTTCATTTATTACTTTAGTGGCTTTTTATGGCCCAAAAAATATAATAGATTTCCAACCTACTATACTGAATATTTCCGTACTGCTTTTTATAGCTGTAGTGACAGGATATTTACCTGCATTACTTCAGTATAAAGGAATACTTTTGGTTGGTGCTTATAAAGCCTCTGTAATATCATCATTGGAGATACCTATTACTGCTGTTATGGCGTTTTTTATTCTAAGTGAAAAACTAAATATTACGCAAATTATTGGCATGATTTTGATAGTAACAGGCAGTATATATATTCAGAAAAATCAACAAATTAGTATCAAAACCAAAACAAGAAACGAAGTCTTGAAAGTCAAATTCTGATACCAAAGTAATTTGGTTAAAGAATCTCAAATTTCTTTAATAAAACTTGGAGGCGTTATATGAATGCAATCAAAAAATTATTAATTTACCGATACGGCATTGAGATTGGAAAATTGGAAAATAAGGATGGTAAATATTATTATTCTGAGAAAAATCTTGAAACAAACATGTATTCTGATAGTTGCTTAATTGATCATGAAAATCTAACTGGTAAAGCTACTTTTTTTATGTATCATGACAAACTTTTACCACTTTTAGACCAAGTGAATAGCCTAACATATAATCAATTTGAAACAGATAGCATAGAACTTTTGGGATCAAAATATATTGCAAAAATAATTGACGCCAATGAAACGATTATCTATTGCGATATGGGTAAAACTACACCTGCTATGGATATCATTGTACATAAAAAGCAGCCTATCGGTATTGTAAGTCTTGAATATGAAACTACAGTTTATGTTGTGCCAGGGTATGAAGATTATACACCTATCAAAGATTGGAATGAACCACATCTGTCAATAGGTGGACACGGTGTTAAGTTACTAAGTACTCATATGGTGGAAATGCGAGATGGTATTAAGCTAGCTACAGATGTATTCGTACCTGCTGATTATAAAAATGAGGATACTCTACCCGTACTGCTGATGCGTACGCCATATAGCAGGAAATTCTTACATGCATGTGAAACACATATATGCGACAGAGGATACGCCTTTGTATCTCAGGATATTCGTGGCACAGGTGACTCGCAAGGCGATTTTCCAGCACTGATGGATGAGGATTGGGACAGTAGCGATACCATAGACTGGATTGTATCTCAGGCATGGTGTGATGGCAATATTGGTAGCCAAGGAGGTTCGTACGAAGGGTATTGGCAGATACAAGCCATATGCTCAGGCAATAAGGCCTTGAAATGCGCCAATATTTTTTCGCCAGCAATCAGTATGTTTGATTCAACTTGGAGAAGAAGTGGGGGTGTTGTAGGGTTTACAATGTCGTGGCTCTTAACACAGGCTGCGAAAAGAAATCCTATTACAAATCCAATAGGGCTTGAATTTATGGATCACATTTTAGAAAAGCCTTTTATTGATATGCCAAAAAAAGTGATAGGATTTATTCCAGAAGTATTTCAAGATATGGCAGACCATATAGATCAAGATGAATTTTGGGAGAAAGATCGTATTGTTGAAAGATTGAAAGACTACAACATTCCTATTTTGCTGTATGAAGGATTATATGATAGTGAAAATGTAGGGGCAAGAATTCTTTGGGAAAGTATGCAAGACAATGATTATGCAGATAGAAAGATGATTTTAGGACCATGGCCTCATATTTGTAATGGACAAAGATCAATAGGAGATGAAACTCATGGTATCAATGGTTCTTATTACAATATGGAAATAGAATATTTAAAGTGGTATGACAAACATCTAAAGCACATGAAAAATGATATTTGTGATGATATTGTAAGCTATTATGTTGTTGGTGAAGATAAATGGTATACATCTGAAGTGTTTCCTCCAAAAGATTCAAAGCAAAAGGTCTTTTATTTAGGCACAACCGGAAATGCAGCTACAGATATAGAAAGTGGCAAATTAAATGAAAAAAAACCTGGAAAACTAGGTAAAGATTCTTATGTTTCAGACCCTGAAAATGTCCCAACAACTGATTTGTTTCCAGATCTATACGGCAAATCAATTGGACCATATAGCTATGATGATATTGAAGCACGAGAGGATGTTCTCACATATACGACTGATCCATTTGTAGAGGATATTGTATTGATAGGTAGCGCAAGTTTAAAACTATATGCGATTTCCACAGCAGTAGATACTGATTGGGTTGCAAGGATTACAATAGTAAGAAATGATGGAAAATCAGTCAGATTGACGGATGAGACGATGGTTGCAAGATATAGGAATGGCTATGATAAATCAGAGTATCTAACGCCTGGAGAAGTATACGAGTATGTTATTAAATTACCTTTTGTATCGAGAAAATTCACTAAAGGGGAGCGCTTAAGATTAGAAATATGTTCAGGTAGATTTGGATTGTTCTTGCCCAATACACAGACTGATGAAAACCCATTTTATGCCACGAAAACAGTAATAGCAACAAATACGCTTTTATGTGGCGGTGATTTTCCATCGGCATTAACGATCTATTGCCAATGAGGTTTGATTGATTCTTTTCAAAAGGAGGACTTAACATGAAACAATATTGTTACCCGATGGAATTGGTTGAAAAGATAAAGCTTGGAAAAAAAACGGCTACTGGAGTCTTTAAAGAGCTTTTAGACAAGGAAGAATTAGGGGATTTCCTTGCCTTAAATGGACAGATCGTAGAAGTTGTTGACGAGATTGGTAATGTACATTGTCGAATAAGAATTATTGATTGCTTTGAAGTAAATGTTGCTAATCCACCTTTAGAAGTGGCAATCAAGGAGTGCTTTGATAGTATAGAAGCGTGGCAAGCTGATTGTAAGGAATATTGGACTGATGAATGCCCTGACCAAGAATGGAATGAAAATACTGTGATGCTGATGCAAAACTTTGAGCTTGTATTGGTAGGAATGTGTGGATTTGTTTGCGATGAGTGTCCGGCATATAGTAAAAATATTACAGATGACAAAGACAGAAATGAAGTGAGTAGAAAGTGGCAGGAATTATTTGATTATGACATAGAACCTGAAAAAATCCGATGTGATGGATGTTATAAGGTCAGAATCGAAGGTCGTGAGCTACTGCATGGGGACTGTGAGTATAAGGCTTGTGCAGAAAAAAAGAAGTTAGAGAGATGCTCACAGTGTGAAGAGTATATGTGCACAAAATTATTTGAATTTGTAAATGCATATAAAGAGTTATCACAATCATCAAATATAACCAGGGAAGATTTTGAAAAATATTTTAAAGCACATTGTTCGATAATCTAAGGACTCAATCTTCATAAATGATATTCATTTTGGTAAAACCGATTTTTGAGGAGTAAATAGTATGGAAGTAAAGAGACCAAGTGTTTTTATGTCATTAATACCTTTTATATTTTTAGTGGTATCTGTCTATATAGGTGTCTTTGTGTACAAGACAGATATACAAATCTTGTTGCTTCTGTCCGCTTCAGTTGCCGCAATAGTTGCAACGAGTTGTGGGATGAAGTGGGAAGAAATTGAAAAATCAATCATTGATTCAATCAAGATTAGTCTGCCGTCAATATTGATATTAGCAATCATTGGCATCATCATCGGTACTTGGATTTTATCCGGAGCGGTGCCAACAATTATATATTATGGTTTGAAAATTTTATCACCGAAGTATTTTCTTGTCACCACCGCATTAATTTGTACAATCATCTCATTGGCTACTGGAAGCTCATGGACTACCATTAGCACAGTTGGTGTCGCTTTAATGGGTATTGGAGCCGGCTTGGGAGTTCCAGAAGAGATGATTGTCGGAGCCATAATTTCCGGTGCTTTTTTCGGGGATAAAATGTCGCCTTTATCAGATGTGACCAATATTATACCTGCTGTGGTAGAAACCACATTATTTGAACATATTAAACACATGCTGTTTACTACTGTGCCTGCTCTTGTGATTAGTCTAGTAATTTACCTAATTATTGGACTTGAAAACTTTTCATCTGGAACTGTCAACACTGACAGTATCCATTTAATATTAAATTCGTTGGACCGTAGTTTTTATATTCATCCTGTCAATTTAATACCTATTGTTATAGTTTTCACTTTAGTGATCAAGAAAATGTCTCCAATTCCTGCACTGTTCATAGGAGGTGTATTGGGTGGGGTATTTTCAATGATGCTGCAAGGTGCTAAGCTAGGGGAAGTTATTCAGACTGCACATTATGGCTATATATCAAATACAGGGGTTGAGATCATTGACAAATTGCTTTCAAGAGGCGGATACAACTCCATGTTTTGGGTTATTTCATTAATCATTGCGGCTATGTGTTTTGGAGGCATAATCGAAAGTTCGGGTATGTTACATGTGCTGTCGGAAAGAATCATCAGAAATGTCAAATCTCTAGGTCAATTGACGGTAGCAACACTATTCACATCTTTCTTTGTTGCCTTTGCAGTGGGAAATACTTATCTATCCTTGATTCTGCCAGGAAGAATGTTTAAGAACGAATATGAAAATAGAAACCTGGCTAAAAAGCAGTTATCAAGAACAATATCAGATATTGGCACTTTGGCACCTCCACTGATACCTTGGGCCGACAGTGGCGCATTCATATATGCGACGTTGGGCGTGAGTGCCTTAAAGTATATACCCTATTCATATTTGTGCATTTTAACACCAATCATAGCGGTGATATTTGGATATACCAACAGATTTATTGCTTATGATGTGAAAATTTCTACAAGAGTAACAGTGATCGACGTAGGTTTGGATTGAATGTTTTTTTGTGGAGAGCATGCGCTATATAACAGGAGACATAAATATGATTTTTGATGAACATACTGACATACTTTTAAAATGCAAAAAAGAGTCGTTTATGGAAATGAGAATTACTTCAAGAATGCACACTTAAATAATTTAATGATAGGTTCAATTCAAATGATTATAGAGGGCATATAAATGATCGTACATATTTTGTATAGTGGGACATTATTTAGTGTAACAAAAAAATCATATGAAATGTTAGAATTCAAAACTGAGATCAAATTAGAAGAATTAATCAATTCTTTAGTGCTTATCTATGGGGAAAAATTTGCCGATAGCATTTTTGATAAGGATATGGCGACGTTAAAAGTTCCGATTTTTAGAAGTGGAAAAAAGTTAAATTTAAATGACACTATTAAAAACGAAGAAAGACTAATTTTTTCATTTGCTGTATTTGGCGGTTAATAAAATTTTGAAAGGAAGATATTATGATATATGGATATAACGGAAAAGTATTACATGTAAATTTGACAGACAGAACATATTCTGTCGAAGAACCTAGTTTGGAATTTTATAGAATGTATATAGGTGGCAGTGCAATGGGTACCTATTATTGCTTAAATGACATACCTGCTGGAGCAGACCCTTTA
>JAUYTY010000018.1 GCA_030694905.1 Eubacteriales bacterium
TTGGCTCTTTCATCATAGACTTCAAAATCTGTGTGATAACGCCGTTTCCCTCCTAAGGTTTCAGGGGACATTTTCCAGATTTCCTGCCAGGCATTTATGACGACAATTGGCATGGGTCCGGGTTCGGTTGTGAATTTGATGTAGGTTTGAGGTGGTATAATATGGCTTTCTAAACCTTCAGAAGTATCATCAATAGCGCTTACCTCTTCCCCAATATAGAAAGTATAATCACCCGTATAATCGCTTTCATAATCCGTATATGCGCAAAAAGTTGTACCCGGATTTTTGCGTTGAGGAATTTTGTCTGCTAATTGCTGGTGAAAATACTGTTGGACACAGGGCGAAATTTTGGCGGTTAGAGAATCGCACTCCGCCTTGCTGTTTGTGCGTACCTTAATGCCCACTAATTTAATCTCTGGCATCTGTACTCTTATTTTTTGCATACTTTTCCCTTTTTCTTATAGTTGGTCACGTTGATTTTTCTAAAGATGCCTTTTATAGTGGGGAAAATCAAGAATATCCAAAGCCATGATAAATAGTTTAACAGGACTATGCATGTCCATTTAACATTATTAATTTGGAGTTCCTCTCACTTCACGAAAAAATTTATGCAATGGAAACATATACAAACATGGAGGACTCCGATCTGAAAAAATTGAAAATAGTTCGGAAGCAAGAGTGTTTTCTTGACAAAACTGATATTATTTCTCTTCAAGAAATTCTAAATGAGTGTTTCCCAGAGACCCTCGCAAATCGAATTTTTTATAAACAACTACCTACAATGCGTCTCATGGCTTTTTATGAGAAACGATTAATAGGACAGGTGAGTATTGATCATCGTGTTATTTCAGTGGATAAAACCCCTCATCAAATTTTTGGAGTTGTAGATTTATGTGTCACAGAAGCTTTTCGCCGGAAAGGCACCGGAACTTTGCTCCTTATGACGCTCGAAAATTTGGCAAGACAATGTGATATTAATCATGTGATAGCTTTTGCGGATCATCCTGAGCTATATAAAAAACTCGGGTATAAACAAGAAAAAGCTAATTGTCGATTTTTGGCAATTGATGATCTAAGTTCTCATTCTGTTATTGAAAGGGATGAATCAAAAATCTTATTAATAAAATCCTGGGAGGATGTTGATTTTACAGATAAGACAATTGATTTGTTGGGTCACTTGTTCTAGATGATGTGGACAATAAATTTAACAAACCATCATTCTCTCTAATTCGTCTTTTCTTTGCCTATCTGAACCCCAAGCTGCCCTAATAAGCTCAATTTATCGAGCACTTGCCAATGGCCTATCATCTTCCCATTTGAAAAATAATAAATGGCGAGGGCCGCCTCTTGATTTTTCTTAAAACAGTGCCTAAGTTTAACATAGGCACACACAACTGTAAGTCATACGTATCATGAACAATATCTCTCGATAGCCCTGATGAAGGGCGCAGCTTAGAAACCAGCCACTGGTTTTGAGGCTCCTTTTTAAAGCCCTAAATTTCGAGAGATTTGCCATGAGTCATAAACCCATTTCCTTCCAAAATATTGGATTATCCTTTCCTCAAAAAGTTTGTTTTGAAGAATTCACCACCCAAATATACCCTGGTTCCCGGATTGCCATTATCGGTCAGAATGGCAGTGGTAAATCAACCTTGCTTAAAATGTTGCAGGGGATGGTTGAACCCAGCCAAGGGGAAGTACACATTCCTGCTGACATCGTGTTTGGCTATGTCCCCCAGGTGATTGAAGACTTTGATTCTATGAGTGGTGGGGAGCGACTGAATGAATCCCTTACCCAGTCGCTTGCCCTTAATCCCCATGTGTTGCTTCTTGACGAGCCCACCAATCATTTGGATTTAAGGAATCGTCGCTCCTTGATGCGCATGTTGAGGAACTATAGGGGAACCCTT
Organism: Eubacteriales bacterium; assembly: GCA_030694905.1. Classification (GTDB taxonomy): domain Bacteria; phylum Bacillota; class Clostridia; order Tissierellales; family Dethiosulfatibacteraceae; genus 38-11. The sequence goes on from JAUYTY010000018.1 coordinate 1,911, forward strand.
ATCATAGTTTCCCATGATGTTGAACTTTTGCGTACCTGTGTGGATGCCCTTTGGCATATTGAGAATAGTCAGGTTCATATTTTCTCTGGCAAGTATGATGACTACATGACGGAGGTTAGTATGAAGCGGGCGTCTCTTGAGCAAGACCTCTCCCGCCTTGATCGTCAGAAGAAGGACACACATCAGGCCCTTATGAAAGAACAAACGCGGGCTGCGAAAAGTCGTGCAAAAGGAGAGAAACACATTGAGCAGAGAAAATGGCCAACCGTTGTCAGCAAAGCAAAAGCGATGAAATCTGCAGAAACTTCAGGTCGCAAGAAAGCCGCCATTGATTCTAAAAAGCAAGACCTAGTCCAAAGATTATCTGAGCTCCGTTTGTCTGAAATTCTGAAGCCTAAATTTTCGTTGACGGCTTCCGATATCCGCTCGAAAAACCTTGTTTCCATCGAGAATGGGGCTTGTGGTTATGATGCGTCTATTCTCCAAGGCATCAATTTATCTGTAGGATCTCAGGAACGCCTGGCCATTAGGGGCGATAATGGTTCTGGAAAAACAACGCTTCTGAAAGCCATCTTGGGGGATTCAATCGTTACCAAATCTGGGCAATGGCGCATTCCAAGCCCTGAAGACATTGGCTATTTGGATCAGCATTATAGCACCCTTGATCCTCAAAAATCGGTCTTGGAGACAATCTATGATTTAGTCCCAACCTGGCCTCATGCTGAACTCAGAAGACATCTCAATGACTTTTTATTTCGTAAAAACGAGGAAGTGAATGCCCTTGTCAGCACCCTTTCTGGTGGTGAAAAAGCACGCCTTTCTTTAGCACAGATTGCAGCCAAAACCCCGAGGCTGTTGATTTTGGATGAGATTACCAATAACTTGGATTTTGAAACGCGGGATCATGTGATTCAAGTCTTAACTGAATATCCAGGAGCCATGATTGTTATCTCCCATGACGAGGCTTTTTTGATGG
>JAUYTY010000030.1 GCA_030694905.1 Eubacteriales bacterium
GAGCTAAGGGATTTGAGCGAAGAAGAGATTGAATCAGTAATAGAATACTTAAAAGGATAAAACCTGCATCAGCAGGTTTCATTTTATTTTTGAGGCTTTGCAGGTATTTGTCAGTATCCTTTTTTGAAGGAGTAGATATTATCCAACGTATTTCCCTTTACAAACTTGTTCAAGTTGTTTTTCACTATCGTATAGGCTTTGGCCATGTAATCCACATGAGGTCCGCATACGTGGGGTGTTATAATGATATTATCCATGCTCCAAAGCGGATCATTTTCAGGTAGTGGCTCTGTTTCGAACACATCAGAGATGCATAGCCTGAATCGCTTTTCCTTGAGTGCCTGTGCCAAATGTTCCTGGTTTACTGTTTTTCCTCTCCCCATATTGATGAAAACGGCTTCCTTGTCCATCAGATTAAAGAATTTCTGATCTATAATCTTTTCAGTCTCTTGTGTATGGGGAAGAAGCAATATTATATAATCACAGTTCTGGGCGATAAAATCCATACCGCTCATGTCAAAAACCTTTTTAACACCTTCTATCTCGACTGGCGTGTGCTTTATTCCGTATACTTCCATTCCAAGGATGTTTGCCACTTTGGCAATTCCTTGACCAATTGAGCCGAGACCGATTATACCAAGCTTTTTCCCGTGAATCTCGTTTTGGGGAATATGACTGTCCCAGTGTGTTCTCTGCTGATTGAGTATCATGGTATCGACTCTTCTTGCAGCTACTATCATCATGCTGATTGCGTATTCGGTCATGTGTATTTTGTGTATACCTCTGCCGGTTGTCAGTGTGATATTTCGCTGTTCGATGTATTCCAAGGGATAAGCATCCACTCCAGCGGTTAAAGACTGTATCCATTTCAACTGTTTTCCCGCCTCAATCTGTTCTTGTCTTAAAGCCATTGAAACAACGCCATCAGCGTCTGAGATTTCCTTTAATACCTGATCTTTAGTCTCAGTAAATACAATGTCAATGTCTGGAAAATCATTCTTGAGTTTCAACAGATCTTTATTGGCAAAGGGGAATGTTGTTACTACTATTTTCATTTTAGCGCCTCCCATTGTTAATTAAATATTCTAGATATTAAAAATCACTCCAAAAAAATGAAGTGATTTATAAATCGTTTACTCTTCGTCCTTTTCGCTACCAATCAAAACCGGTTCAGCTTCTTCGCCTTCTTCTTCCTCATCAACATCCTCTGCTTCTACTCTGGATTGTGATAGTGAAACGATGACGGCTTCATCCTCTTCAAGCACAGTAATCCCTTCAGCGAATTTAATATCTGAAATATGAATGGCATGTCCGATCTTCAGACCTTCAACATCAATTTCGATGTTTCTTGGAATGATATTGGCTGCACACTCGATTTCAATTTCGTCCAACTGTCTGACTAATGCACTATCGGCAGGCAACAGGTCAACATTTAACAGATGAATCGGTACTGAAACCTGTACCTTCTGGTCCTTGCTGATCTGATACAAGTCGAGATGCGTAACGGTTCCCTGAATAGGGTCCTTTTGAACTTCCTTGATCATAGCGTCCATTTCTTTTCCATTCAAACTAAGTTCAAGTATCGCGTTTTCTCCATGGTATCGTATTACTTTATCGATGTCTTTTCTTGCTACTGATATGTTTTCTGGGGTTTTCCCTTTTCCATATATTACACCAGGTACAAAATCTTCTTTTCTAAGTCTTCTTGAAACCCTTGTACCTGTTATATCTCTTGGAATACAACTTATTTTCATATACATACCTCCCTATTTTTAGACGCAACATCTGAAATATTATATCACATTTTTATCTAAGATTCAAACAATTAGCTTAATGATATGCTTTTGTCGGATCAATGAAAGGAAATATTCCACTTCATATCGGCTACATGACTGATGGTCTGATAGACGGAACAGTATTTTGCAGCCATTTCTCCTGCCTTCACTATGCCTTTCTGGGACGCTGCTCCGAGTATTTTGATGTCCAGATTGACCCATTTCAGAGTAGTGGGTATTTCTTCTCTCTTTTCACCTGTCACAATGATGTCAACCTTATCAAAGCTTAACTTTTTTTTGTTGACCACATCCAAAAAAGTTGAATAGTAGCAGGATGCCAAAGCACCCAATAGCATATCATAAGGCGCTAGCGATCCTTTTTCAGTACCTATGTCTATCGTATGATTGTCAGTAATCAGTTGTCCTTTGAACTCTTGTTGAAAGCTCAGTTCCACCCTTTGTATTGTCATATGCCACCCCTCTGTGTTAGTTTTCAATCAGCTCATATCGGGTTGTGCCCAATCCGATTTTCTCTGCATGGGCCAGGCTTTTTCTACCTTTTTCGAACAACATCTGGCCTGACTTCTTTTGCAGCATATCGAGGCATGCACAATCTAGAGCGACCGGATCCTTGCTGGCCATCACGCCGATATTGTCCGCAATCAGATCCATGTGCTGACCCATGCAGTCACAGTCAGCAGTAATGTTTTGCAGGAATGATATATAGATGATATCCTTATTTCTAGACGCTCCATAAGCATATTCCGCCAGCTTTTCCAAAAAATTGGATCCTCCCCAATCATTTCTAATTGCCGCTTCAGGGCATACCGCTATACATCCGGCACACCCGACACATTTATCGCTGTCGATCACAGCCACCTCATCTATATGGATAGCGTCAAAATCACACTTTTCCACACACAAACCGCAAGCGATGCATTTTTTTGCATTTACAATAGGGGATATGCCTGAATGCTGTGCAAATTTCCCACCTCTAGCAGCGAATCCCATAGCTAGTTGCTTCAACGCACCACCAAATCCTGCAGCGTTATGGCCTTTAAAATGACTCATGACGATGTATTGGTTATAGTCTTGGTAAGCCTTGCCAATTTTGCATTTGGAGATAAAGTCCTTGTTGATTTCTATTTCATTATAGTCAGTCCCGATTTCTCCATCTGCGAAGATGATGGGAATCTGATTGAAACCGTGCTCAAGGGCAAGCTTGAGGTGTATGTCGGCTGTTGTTCTGGCACCTCTGTAAAGCACATTGGTTTCAATATATGTAGGCGATATATTTTTCGACTTCAAATATTCAATTACAGCATCATAGCATTCCGGCGGCATATAGGTATTATTGCCCTTTTCTCCAAAATGGACTTTGATCGGAAGCTTTTTAGCGAACTGGTGATCAGTTTCGACCTCAATAGTCTTCAACAGTGCAAGGGCGGATTTGCCCAATTCATAATAAGAAGCATTCTTTTGCTCAATAAAGTATACTTTGCTCATTTATTCACTCTCCTTAGATGTTATAGTACTATAATAAATCAAATGGGCCATCAATTGCAAGGGTCAAGGATTAATTGTTAAAATTGAAGAGATATATGCTATAATTGTCATATCAAAACCAGGAGGAATAATTTATGAATAAGCTTCAGACACTTAAAACTGTAAACACTGTTTTAGCCATTGCCTTTTTAACATTGGGATTGACAGCCATGCTCCATAATTATATACCCTACAGCATTTATAGAAGAATACATCCTTTGGCTGGTTATGTATTTTCTGCGTTGGTTGTGACACATGTCATCCTGAATTATGGTTGGATCAAGAAAAATATATTGAAAAAATGACAGAAAAGGAAAAAGCGAAAGCCGTCAATTATGGACTGAAATTATTGACAGCAAGACAGAAAACTGAAAAGGAAATGGCTGACAAGCTTAAAGAAAAAAACTATACAGATGATATAATTCATTATGCTCTGAACTATTTTAAAAGCTGTGGGTATTTGGACGACAAGAAATATGTTGAATTTTACCTGAGAGAAAAAATCAATATTAACCGATATGGAACGATGAAATTGAGGAATATGCTTTATCAGAAAGGTATCCCTTCGGAGCTTATAGAAGAAGGGCTTGAAGGGATAGACGAAGATATGATGATTGAAAATGCAGTTTACCTGGCAAACAAGAAAATCAACAGCCTTAAGGATCAGGAATCCATGGCTGTCAGGCAAAAGGTTCATAGGCATTTGGCGAGCAAAGGCTATAGCTATTCAACGATTGCCAAGGCCTTGAATTTGGTGATGGTTTAGGTCATTTGAAAATATTCTGATTAAATGGATACTCTCTGTTTCTAAATGAAATAATGGTGGAGTTGATTTCAGCACCGAGCATCAACACAATACTCATGAAATACAACCACATCATCAGGGTGATGATGGACGCCAACCCTCCATAAACCGCTGAGTAATTGGTGAACGTTTTAACAAAAAAACCAAAGCTTCTTGATAAAGCAAACCATCCGAAGATGGAAAACAAGGCACCGAATAGGGTGTCTTTGTATTTTAAATTACCTGAAGGCAGAACCTTGTGCATTGATAATATGAAAAAAACAAAAACAACTATGTTCAGCAGCAAACGGACAAAATAGAACAAATCAACAAAAATAGGTGATACAGGAATAAAATTATCAACAAAATTAAAAAATCCCATACCGATAGAGGGCAATGCAAGCGTGACAATGATTGAAATAACGAGCATAAGTGTGTAGAAGACAGCTATGAGTTTTAGCTTGATAAAATTACGTGTTTCTTGATAGCCATAAGCGATATTGAATGCTATCATCAGTGAGTTAACGCCCCTTGAAGAGGACCATAGAGCAGCCAGACCTGACAAGGATATGAGGCTCAAGCTGTCATTCAATAAATAATTATTGACCATGCTGACAAAAGCAGATCTTGATTCAGGGGGTAGATTATGTATAAATCCGTCTATATCTAAATTCAACCGCGAAGTCAAAGAAAGAAGAAACATGGTAAATGGGAAAATCGAAAGAAACAGATAGAAAGCCATCTGTGCGCTGAAGGCTGTGATGTGATGGTTGCTGAATCTATTTGATATTTCTCTGAGTTGCGATGTGTTAATCTCTTTCATAGTTGCTCCATCTTCTATTGATCTTATTTCTTGATTTTGTCATCCAGCTTTAATTTTGCCAAAGCTGCAAAAGGGTTATCATCTTCTATGGCTTCTTTTTCAATCTTTTGAAGGCTTTGCTGATAATCCTGAAGGTCCTTCTTGCCACCTTTGGTGTTCATCTCTTTTTTTCTTTTTTCAAAAGCTGATAGCTTTTCTCTAAAGCTGCAATTTTTGCATATGAAGGTTTTGTCATCGTCATTTCCAATCAATTCAAGCTTTTTATGGCAGTTTGGGCATCTGGCATTGGTAGTTCTGGATAGCTGGATACGGTGGCCGCATTCTCTGTCTTGGCAGACCAGATTCTTCCCGAATTTGTTTTTGACTTCCAGCATGATTTTACCACAATCCGGGCATTTGGTGGTTGAAAGATTATCATGTCTGAACTTCTCTTCGCTGCCTTTGATTTCCTTGATGATTTTTTCGGTATAAGCCTTCATTTCTTTGATAAAGCTATCTTTCTTGAGCTTTCCCTCGGCAATCTGATTGAGTTTGTTTTCCCATTCAGCCGTGAGCAACGGTGATTTCAATTCTTCAGGGACAAGATTGAGAAGCTGTTTTCCCTTGCCTGTCACTAATATGTTGTTGCCTCTCAATTCCAAAAGCTGGGTATTGAACAGCTTATCGATGATTTCCGCTCTTGTGGCCACAGTTCCCAAACCTCCGGTTTTACCCAGAATTTCCTTAAGCTTCTTTTCACCTGCGGGCATATAATTCACAGGGTTTTCCATTGCGCTCAACAGCGTTCCCTCGTTAAAATAGGCGGGGGGTTTTGTGTCTCCTGAGGTTTTGACAATCCGGCTGATGTTAAGGATACTGTTTGTTTTAATATCTGGCAGAATCGTATCTGACAGTTCGTTCTTGTCTGTTTGTTTCCAGCCCATATTGATGATGCGGACTCCTTTTGTTGTGAAGATTTCTCCGTTTATTGATATGGTTATGGTTTTTTCCTCATATTCAAAGGGAGGCATCAGCACAGACAGAAATCTCTTGACCACAAGCTCGTAGATATTTCTCTCATCGAACTCCAGAGAGCTGATATAAGGCGATTCTTCAGTTGGAATGATAGCATGATGGTCAGATACCTTTGAGTTGTCTACAAACCGCTTAGAGGCCTTTACAGGGCCTTTCAGCAAACCGAAAGCAATCGACTTGTAGGGGTCGATGCCGATAGCGCCCAGGCGTTCAGGAATTGTCGGCACAATGTCATCTGTCAGATACCTGGAGTCAGTCCTAGGATAGGTCAATGCCTTGTGCTTCTCATATAAGGCCTGCATGATTGAAAGGGTCTTTTTTGCTGAATAGTTGAAGATTTTAAAAGCATCCCTCTGCAACTCAGTGAGGTCATATAACGGCGGAGAGTAGGTCAGCCTATTTTTTGACGCCACAGAAACCACTGTCGCACCGTGGCCTCTAACCTTTGCAAGTATCTGATCGATATAATCCAGTTCAAAAGTCTTATTTCCTTTGGTTTTCTGATCCTGCCAGACAAAAGATATACCTGACGCGTCAGCTTGCAAGCCATAATATTTCCTTGGAATGAAGCTTTTGATCTCATCCTCTCTCTGCTGTATGATGGAGACTGTTGGCGTCTGGACTCTGCCACAGCTTAATTGGGCATTGTATTTTGTCGTTAGGGCTCTGGTGGCATTGATCCCAACTATCCAATCACTCTCAGCCCTAGCTACAGCTGCCGCATACAGATTCTCATATTCTTTTCCCGGTCGCAGTCGATTGAAGCCGTCCTTTAAGGCTTTTGAAGTAACAGACGAGACCCATAGACGCCTGACATCTTTTCTGATATTTGACTTTTCGAGAATCCATCTGGCTACAAGCTCGCCTTCCCGGCCAGCATCGGTAGCGATGATGATTTCATTCACATCATTTCTGGCCATCAGGCTTGTGACGGTTTTATATTGATTGGAGGACTGCTTGATGACCATCAGCTTCATGACTGATGGAATAATAGGCAAATCATCCAGATCCCAACTGGCATATTGTTTATTATAGGCATCAGGATCAGCAAGTGTGACAAGGTGACCAAAGGCCCAAGTGACGATATAATTGCTTCCTTCCATATAGCCGTTTCTTTTTTCCTTACAGCCCAATACCTTGGCTATCTCGTTACCAACTGACGGTTTTTCCGCCAATACAAGCTTTTTACTCATTTGCTTCCTCATTTCAAGATATATTGTCGATGATCTGAATAGTAGCTATAATTATATAGCAATTTTGAATAGAATTCAAATGACTTAAACGAGCAAGACTTAACAACACAAGAGAACTAAGGAAGACTTTTATTAAATCAGAAAAACGTGTATAATATAACTGTTATTGCAACAGATATTTCAAAAATAAGTGATAGGCAGGTAGAAGACATGAGCAATTTCAAATTCAGCTTTTTATACGATTACAGCGAGGGTGCACATGATAAAATTCTGGAGGCGTTGTCAACAACAAACCTAGTTCAGCAAAATGGATATGGTGAAGACCATTATTGCGATGAAGCCAGATTATTGATCAAGAAAGCCATAAACAATGATCAAGTGGATGTTCATTTTGTCTCTGGGGGAACCCAGGCCAATTACATCGTGATTTCGTCCGCATTGAAGCCATATGAATCAGTGATCTCAGCCTCGACAGGCCATATACATGTTCATGAGACTGGTGCTGTGGAAGCCAAAGGGCATAAAATCAACGCTATTGATTCAATTGATGGTAAAATAATGCCAGAACAGATAGAAAAGGTTCTCGTTTTCCATACCGATGAGCACATGGTTAGACCCAAAATGGTCTATATTTCAAATTCAACCGAAATCGGGACGGTTTACACAAAGGCTGAGTTGAAGAAACTGCATCTTTTCTGTAGGGAAAATGGATTGTATCTATTCATGGACGGCGCTCGCCTGGGATCTGCTTTGATGTCCCCTGAAAGCGATTTGAAAATTACAGATCTGCCGGAACTGACAGACGCTTTTTATATTGGTGGGACCAAGAATGGCGCTTTGATAGGTGAGGCCATAGTATTGTGCAACGATGATCTTAAGGACAGGTTCAGGTATTACATCAAGCAAAACGGTGCACTGCTTGCAAAAGGAAGATTGTTGGGACTCCAGTTCAAAACGCTTTTCAGCGACAATCTGTTCTTTGACAATGCAAAGCATGCCAATGACATGGCATTTAAGATAGCGGAAGCGGTTAAGAGCCTTGGATATGATTTTTTGGGGAAACCATCATCCAACCAGATTTTCCCCATACTGCCAAATTCTGTTATTGATGAGCTCAACAAGCTCTATCAGTTCTACACATGGAGCAGGGTTGACGATGCCAGATCATCGGTCAGGATAGTCACATCATGGGCTACTCCCGAGTCTGCTGTCGACTGTTTTATAGCTGATTTAACCAGAATTAGAGAGCAGGAGGGAGCCTAAATGAAAGCCGCGGTTATTTATAAATCCAAATCGGGATACACTAAAAATTATGCCCAATGGATATCTGAGACCCTGGGAGCGGAGTTATTACAAGGAACAGAAGTGAAGATTGAAAACCTAAATGAATACAACACGCTGATTTTTGGAGGAGGGCTTTACGCATCCGGCATCAATGGCATAAAAGCAATAAAGAAATCCATCAATCGTTATCCAACAAAAAATATAATTGTGTTTGTGACTGGGGCCTCACCGGGAAGGGAAGAAGAGATTGATTCGGTGTTCAAGCGTAATTTCACAGAACAAGAGCAAGGAGCAATCAAATTTTTCTATTATAGGGGCGGGTTTGACTATAGCAAGTGTTCAGCAATAGATAAGGTACTGATGAAAATGTTGGAAGTTATATTGAAAAACAAGAAAGAGCTTTCACCCGACGAGAGAGGAATGCTTAATGCATACAAGACGCCTATGGATTTTACGAAAAAGGAAAATACCAACGAACTGATTGACTATGTTATGAGCCTTTAAAAATCAATAACCAAAGAGGTATGCTATGAAATATTGTATCGGTGTAGATGGCGGAGGAACCAAAACCTTGACCTACCTAGGAGATATGGCCGGGAATATTTTGGATAACCATGTGTTCGGACCGTCAAATTATTACTCTTCAGGCTTGGAAAATACCAAGGATGTTTTTGGTCGTATTGTCAATTATTACTGCCGGAAGCACCAATTTGACTACAATGATTTGGTTTTCATCTCCTTGGGATTGGCAGGTGTGGACAGGGAAATGGATAAGCAAGTCATCCGGAATATTTTTTTGGAATTGAATATAGCCTGTGACATTATGGTCTATAATGATGCCAGAACCGCTTTGGTCGGCGCACTTGGAAAAGACGAGGGCATTATCGTTGTTTCTGGAACTGGATCCATAGCAACAGGCATACGCGACAACCAGCTTGTTAGGGCTGGCGGTTGGGGACATATTCTGGCAGATGAAGGTAGTGGCTATGACATAGGCATGAAGACACTTATAACAATTATGAAATCCTATGATGGTAGACTTTCATCCACGCTTATGACCGAGAAAGCTATTGAGTTTTTGGAGCTTGAAGGCGTTGAGGACATTATTGGATTTATTCATGATCCAAATACAGACAAGAAAAGGATTGCGGAGGTGTCAATTGTGGCTGTGCAGGCGGCCAAGGAGAACGACGCACTGGCATTGGCCATACTGGATCAATCTGTTGAGGCCTTGTTGCAATTGGCAAATGCTGTAATACGAAAGCTGTATTCAGCGGATGAGTCTGCCGAATTGACCTATATTGGGGGAATCATAACCAATGTAGACTATATAAGAGACAGTTTCATATCAGAAATCGAAAAAAAACATCCAAATCTCACAATAAAAAAACCAGCTCAAGACGGAGCGGTTGGAGCTCTTTATCTTGGCTGGAACAAGTATGGTGTTTTATATCAACTTTAAAAACCGTTATCCAGGGACTTCACAGTGCTTATCTCGCACTGATAGAAGTGGGAGTATTAGCACTGTTAGTCATCAGATCAACAGTCTTGATAAGACTAGCATGATCATTATGACAGTCAGCAGTATGGAATAGATCATCACGTCACCAAGTACCATGTTGTTCTCAAATCTCTGAACACAGTAATTGGGGAATTTCTCACAGAAGTCTTCTACAGGTTTGTAGAAGATTTTTTCTGCATTTAACCAGTTAGGAAGATGCATCTGAAATAGATGATACTTTTGTCCAAGGAGAAAAATGACGGCACCCAGACCATATACAACCACCGCATTGATCAGATCACCTGAGTTCCAGAAATTCATATTGACGATGTATTGATTGATAAAGCTTGGGTCATAGGTGAATGTTGCCAGTCCGGGTATGATGAAGGTATCCAGGAAGGCAGAAGGTCTCAATCCGATAAATACAATCAGGACTGCCAGGATGCCCATAGCGATAGACATTTTTGGAAGATCTCCGTCAACTGATTCAAACCGCTTTGGACATTTACCCATGAAGATAAATTTATAGAACTTGATGAAAGAACATACCGTTCCGGCACTCACAAGCGTAAAAAGCATCTCCGCATATCTGAATGATGGATGTCCATATTCATAGGCCTCGACAATAGCATGATGGAGGATTGACTTGCTTGCAAATCCATTGAATCCCGGCATCCCGGTGATTCCAAAAACCGCTATCAGTGCCAGGAGCGCAGTTACTGGCATTTTTCGCCACAAACCTCCCAACTGATACATATCAAGCTCTTTGGTTCTCACATAGACAGCCCCGGCGACCATAAATAGCAGCGCTTTGAAAAGACCATGATTGACCATGTGATAAATGCTGCCAGAAAATCCCATAGCGCCTTTGAAGCCGAGATAGGCGGCAACGCCTATTCCCATGATGATATAGCCCATCTGGCTGACACTGTGGTAAGCCAGCATCAGTTTCATATTGCCTTGCAGCAACGCCATAAAAACACCGACGGCCATGGTCAGTATTCCAAGCCAGATGACTACAACGCCAATATTTTTTGAAGTCAGCCATATGACACTGTCAGCGGTGACTGTGGATGAACTTGTTGAAAGAACAGTTGCAACTACCCTCAATATACCGTAAGCCCCTACCTTCATCAAAATACCTGATGACAATGCATTGACAGAAAATGGCGCACCTAAATAGGATTTTGGAACCCAGAAATGGAAAGGCACCATACCTGCTTTGACGCCAAAACCGAAAATAAAGAAACCAACTATGATATACTTGACATTGTTCAATAGGCTCAGCTTATCAGCCAGATTGATCCATAGATAGCTTTGTGTGTAGGCAGAGAGCATCAAAATACCACTGAGGATGCTCAATCCTCCTATGATGCCCATGTAGATGTAGGTATTACCTGCCGCCATCACCTCAGGCGATCTCTCGTGAATCATCAACGCGTAGGTGGTGAAGGTCATAATCTCAAAGAACAGGAAAAAACTCAGGAGATCACCTGCCATGAGGGTCCCTAAAGTTGAGACATATGAGATGACAAAGAAAAAGAAAAAGCTCCTTTCACGTCCGATATTTTTAACATCCACCGAGCTGTATATGCTGACAATCAGATAGATGATTCCTGCGAAAATCATTAAAATGTAATTCAGATAATCGATCTTAAATATGATTCCGTTGCCGAAAACGCTGGGTATTTCGTACAGGATAGTTCCCTTTTGAACTTCTTCATAAGCCAGAAGCATAAAAACAGTGGTCACAATGAGCATGACCTTGACGGAAACTCTTCTGATGAGCCGCCTGTTGCCTTTTAAAAGGGGGATTAGGATTGCTTCAATTAAACCAAAAATGATGATGATAGCGGGAAGCCAAAGCTGCACAATGATTCTCGTTAAACCCATACATTTTCTCCTTGAATATTATTTTGATTATGCGAATCTAAGCAGAACAAATAGAACACCGGTCAGTATGAATGAATAGATAACCACGTCGCTGTTGATTATGGCCACCTCATAACGATTGGTGAAACCCTTTGAAGCGGATACGACTCCTCGATACATCGGTCTATAGATGGATCTTTCGATGTCAAGCCATTCGTACATATGGATATGAAATAGATTCAACTTCATTCCGAAAGCAAATACAAGGGCTCCAAGGGCATAAACCCATACCATTCCTATCAGCTCAAGGTAGTTGAAAAAATTGATGTTGACCAGGTATTTATCGATAAAAGCCGCTTCGTAGGTAAATGTTCTGGCAGATGGTATGATGAATTTTTCCATTAGGAAGTTTGGAGCGTGGCCAATGGCAAGAATCAAAATAGCCAGGCCACCCATGGCCAGATCCATCATGCCCTTCTCACCCTCTATGTTCTTATATTTTTCCGGACATTTACCCAGAAAAACAAGGCCAAACAATTTGATGAACGAACAGACCGTTCCAGCGCTGACAGCCGTAAAGACAATCTCAGCATATCTGAAAGAAGGATGGCCATATTCATAAGCTTCAATTATTGCATGGTGCAAAAGGGATTTGCTGGCAAAGCCGTTAAAACCAGGCATACCCGTTATTCCAAGTGCTGCAATCAGACACACCATAGCTGTGAATGGCAGCTTGCGCCATAATCCGCCAAGCTTATACATGTCAAGCTCATGGGTTCTAAGATAAACAAGACCGACAACCATAAACAAAAGAGATTTGAATAAAGCGTGATTAACAATATGATAGACGCTACCGGCAAATCCCATGCCACCCTTGTAGCCGAGATAGGATGCCACACCGACACCCATGATGATATAGCCCATCTGACTGATGCTGTGATAGGCCAGCATTTTTTTCATATTGCTTTGCTGCAAGGCTAAAAAGACCCCGACAGCCATCGTCGCCAGTCCCATCCAGATAATCATAAACCCAAGATTTTTGGATACAATCCACAACGGATCAGTGAATCCGGTGATTTCAGACAGATTGGGCATAAAGATAGAAAGAGACAATCTCAGAATCCCATAAGCGCCGACTTTAATCAGGATACCTGACAACAACGCGCTGGCAGGTGTAGGCGCAACAGGATGGGCTTTTGGCAACCAGATATGAAGGGGCAACATGCCAGCCTTAATGCCAAACCCAACGACAAACAGAGCTGTCATGACATATTTTATCCATCCAAGGCTTTGCAATTCAGCTGCAAGGGGAACAAAATCCAACGTGCCCGTATAGGCATAAAGAAGGATCATAGCCAAAAGAATGCACAATCCACCAGCCACACCCATAAAGATATAGCTGTTGCCGGCCAGCATGGACTCCCTTGATTGGTTGTGGGCTACAAGCATATAAGAGCTGAACGTCATGATCTCAAAAAACAAAAACATGGTGAACAGATCACCAGCCATCACAGTACCCAAAATGCCCCCAAATGTGATGGACATCCACAGATAAAAACGGTTTCGGTGATGCTCTATTCCCATATAGTCATGGGCATATATTGTGACAAAGAACCATAGGACTCCTGAAGTGACAGACATTATGTAGCTGAGCATGTCAACCTTGAAACTCAGTCCATAACCCATGACACCGGGAATTGTATAAGCCAGGTCTCCCTGGACGACATGAGGATACATCAGCAAAATAAGAAGAAAAGTCACAAAGGTAGAATTGACAACCATTGTATCTCTAAGGTTTTCAGACCGTTTCCCCATAAATGCCTCAATGGGACCGCCAAGCAATGGCAAGAATACAACCAATAGCGGCAGTGGTTTGAAATCAGCCAGAAGAGTTATAAATTTCCCGATAATACTCCTCGGGCCATCAAACACTTCGGGAAGAAATCCAAAACCGATAGACGATGCTAGAATCAGCACCGCCAGCATTACAATATAAATGACAAAGACAATGACACAATTTACACAGAAGAAATCCGGGAAAAGCTTTTTCGGGGCTAAAATATTTTTGGTTTTCATTAAAAACTCCTAGAACAATATGTTTACTGTTGTAATCAAAAGGGTTCTTGCACTGTTAGTCATAGGATGAATGTTGGAACTGCTTTCTCTATTATATTCATGATAATATTGGGGAACAGGCCGGTCAAAAGACAGGCTATGGACAGTATAACCATTGGAATCATCATGGATTTAGGTAAATTATCGATTACCATGACATTCTCTCTTTCCTTGCTGTCCCTGAGAAAAGCCGATATGATGATCGGCAGATAATAAATCGAATTCAGAAAACTGCTGATCAATATGACCAATAGAAACACAGGCTTACCCGCATCCAGGACAGCGAGGCTCAGATACCACTTGCTCATGAACCCGTTTAATCCCGGAACACCAATCATGCCAAGTGCAGCCAGAGAAAAAACACCCATGGAGACAGGCATCAGGTAGCCGATTCCATCCAAGTTTCGTATATCACGTTTACCGGTCTGATAAATGACAGCACCTGCGCTCAGAAACAATGAAGATTTCATGAGGGCGTGGGAAATAACATGAAACAGCCCTGCTGAAAATCCCAGCTCGGTAGCCAGTCCAATCCCAAGAAAAATATAACCGATTTGAGCAACACTGGAATATGCCAATAGTCTTTTAATATCCTTTTGTCCTATAGCGAAAACAGAACCCATGATCATGCTGGTTGCCGCAAAGTATGTGAGATAGTCAGGCACTAGAATGGCTTTCACAATATCCTGCCCGATAACCCTAAATAGTATCTTGCCCATAGCAAACACATAGACCTTTACCACCAGACCGGACAAGAGAGCGCTGGATGGTGTCGGTGCGTTGGAATGAGCATCTGGAAGCCATATATGAAGTGGAAAAATAGCTGCCTTGATTCCCAGACCGGTCAATATAAAACCTAGGCTAATTAAAATATTTCTCGGGTATAGCTGCCAGACTGATGAGATGGTTTCACGAACAGCCAGCATGTTCAGGTGGCCTGTGACCATATACAGCAAAGCGATACCCATCAATATGGACACTGAACCGATGGCACCTAGCATCAGATACTTGAAGCTGGCCAGAAGGTTCTCCTTTTTTCTTTTGATGGATATGATACCACATGAGGTCAGTGATAATATTTCCATGAAAACATACATATTGAACAGATCGTTGGTAAAAATCATGCCAATCATCGAGAAAAGCAACAGAAAAATCAGTGAGTAATACGAGAATAATTGTTCTTTCTGAATTTCATGCTCGATGTCCCGCAACGAATAGATGATAATCAAGGTAGCGACAAACAATACAACCAGCGTCATCAATGCGGAAAAATCATCCACCAAGAACTGAATACCGATTGTAGAATCCCAGCTGCCAAAGGTATAGTAGAATGCCTGAGTCCTATAAACATCCATGAATAGAATGAAGGACAATAACAATGCCAGTCCTAAGGCTATAGACATCTCAATTCTGAATAGGCCGTCATACCTGCCTTTTTTGAGGGGTATGATAATGGCAGTGATCAAAAGTATCAACAAAATATAGACGGGAAAGTGTGTGCTATTCATTGCTTTCACCTTCCTTAGGTCGCAATATGTCGTTTAGGTCGATAGAACCGTATGCCTCATGAATTCTTATGATCAGGCTCAGCGCGTAAGCGGTGATACTGACAGCAACAACGATTCCTGTCAGTATCATAGCTGAAGGCAACGGATTCACATAGACAATATCGCCCAAAGCCATATCGATGATTGGCGCCTGAGCACCTTTGATATAGCCGATTGATACAAAAAAAAGGAATATAGATGTCTCCATAATGTTGACACCTATAATTCTTTTCAACAGATTCGAATGAGTTAAAACCGTATATAAACCGATGACGAAGAGAATGAACGCCCCGATGTAGTTGATATTGTCTATGAATACATCAATACCGCCCATAATCAATCCTCCTGTATTGTGGCGTGGAACAGAGTGATCATAGTGCTGGCAACTTTAAGACCTATTCCGATAGTAGCAAGTGGAATAAGACCTGCGCTGATGATATCACCTAATCCACCCATGTAAAAGCCAGCTGACTGATTATCTAGAAATCTGCCGCCAAATATTATACCTACCAGTCCAAGCAGGATAAACCAAAAGATACCGCCGGATTCCACTTTTGATGTAAGGCTGTGGGGAGCGAGTTTATGCCCTTCATCCAGTCCAAATGCTAGGGTATATAGAATCAGGCTGGCGCCTATGATAGCACCGCCTGCAAAACCCCCTCCAGGGGAGATATGCCCGTGCAATATGATATAAATGCCATATAGCTGAATAAATGGCGTTACAATTTTCGTTATGTTTTTTACAATAAGATCATCCATGGTTTTCAGGCTCCTTCTGATCTTTTTTGTCGAATTTCCCGCTAAGTACAGATACCACAGCAACAATAGCGGTAAAGAGCACAGTCGTTTCGCCTAAGGTATCAAACGCCCTGTAATCGGTAATGATAGAAGCGATTATGTTTGCCGCATTTGTGTCAGGTACGGCATTCTCAATATAGTAGATTGAAACCTCATTGTAAGAAGGGTTTTCGACACCACCCAATGAAGGCATTTCGGAAATGCTGCCCAGAAGAATTATGAGTAGGCCAGCCAATACAAATACTACGAAGGATTTTTTCATTTCTCCATTCTCCTCGTTCTGCTTATGACGCCTATGAATAAAATGGTTGTTACGCCTGCCCCTATAGCCGCTTCTGTCATGGCAATATCAGGCGCTCTTAAAAGCAGCCATAAAACAGCCATAACCAGACTGTATGAGGCAAATATGATGACAGCGCCTACAAGATCCTTGGTTTTTTCAACAGCAAGGGCACACACAATAAGAAACAAGACCAAAATGACATTCAAATATCTCATTGGTCGACTCCCTCAATTGTCTTTTTTTGATTATAGGCCGCCTTAGCCATAATATGGGCTGCTGTAGGAGTGGTTATCCATACAAACAGCAGTATAATCAACAGCTTGATGCTGATTACATCAAAACCGCGATAGATGACCAGAGCCAGTAAAGCCAGCCCGGCTCCCAATGTATCGCTTTTGGTAGTGGCATGCATTCTGCAAAATGCATCAGGCATTCGTATAAGTCCTATGGTTCCAACCAGAAAGAAAAAACTGCTTGCAGCCAGGAGAATCAGTATAATTCCAATTTTTATCATCGGTGCCACCCCTTAAAAAAGCTTGCCCTTCTCAATATATTTTGATACGCAAATTGTAGTGATAAAGCCCATCATGGCATAAATCAATGCCACATCCATAAACGCATCCTGTTGCGTTATGATGGAAATCAGCGCTATCATAACTGTGACCTTGGTGGATATAATGTTGATTGAAACAACCCTGTCCGCCGCCATAGGCCCTATAAAAGCCCGATAAAGGCAGAAAAAGAACAATATTCCCAGGAAAACTGACATGATAATCAAAGCATTGAGGATCATTGCCTGCCTCCTTCGATTGACAAGATGTGCTTCTCGATGATGCTGTTTTTCAAATCCTCAGCAGCACCGTCTGTCAAAGCGTGAACAATATACTCTCCATCAACAATATCAACCGTCAACGTACCAGGTGTGAGGGTGATTGAATTGCCATAAAGAACCTTGTAAAAATCCTTCTGAGGTTTGACGGGAACCCTGACAAATTGTGGCGAAATCGGCATAGTGGGGCTCAGAACAATTTTAGCCACATCGATATTGGACTTGACTATCTCTAGCAGAAGACGAAGAATATAAGTGATGACATTCTTCACATTTCCAACGCTGAAGAATGACAACTCTCCCTCGTCAGTGATATAGCTTTTCGAAAAATAAGTCACCATAAAGGATGCCAATAAACCGATGGATATCGATTCAACGCTTATGCGAGGCGATAAAACTAGCCAAAAGCCGAATAGAAAACCGAAAAGCAATATATGATTTCTATTTAAAGATTTCTTTCTTTTATTCATCGTTATTCCTTTCATCAACAGGGTTCTTGGTTTCAGGTGGCGTTTCTAACGCCATCTGAACCTTAGAAACCGTTATCCAGGGACTCTACAGTGCTTATCTCCCACTTATAGAAGTGGGAGTCTTAGCACTGTTAGTCATCGGATATAATAATGCCTCCCTTATTTATCAAGTCTGATAATAACCAAGGAAGGTATAATATACATATTATTAACTGTATTCATTGATTTGTCAAATGGTTATTATTATAAAGTGTTTTATTTTTTTAATATTTCAAGTTCTTATCAAGATTGGCTTACATAAACGGATATTGAACCACCATTAACTTTAAATGAACCATTTCCATCCTCATCAATCACAACCTGGTCTGCAACATTCCCCATTTTATCTATCCAAATTTCTCCTTGATGCATTCGACCAACATACATTGTCTTTATGCCTGGGTCACCATTAGACATTATAACGGCACAACCATTGGGGCGTTCATTATTTCCCAACCTGACCCAGCCAACTACGTTGTTGTGGTCAAAATAATCTGTCTGTTTGCCATAGGCATTGTTTTGCCTGAGATAGAGAAGCTTATCGATGTCATCCCTGATAGGGAGCATAGAGTTTTCCCTCGTCAGTCCATAATAATCGCCATAGAAAATGCAGGGAAAACCATCAGTGCGCAGCAAAATCAATCCGTAAGCCAAAGGTGAAAACCACTTGTCCACTCTGGATTCCAAAGACTGGTCCATTTGAGAATCATGGTTATTCACGAAGGTAACTGATATGGCGGGATGGTGATTAACGATTGTATCATCAAATATAGTTCTCATGTCGTAATTTTTTCCATCAAGAGAAGCCCGATAGAAATTATAGTGCAGAACAACATCAAACATATCCATTTGATAGTCAATCGCCTTCAAATAATCGTCTATAATGGATTTGCTGGATGCCCAATATTCTCCCACAGCATATAGGTCATTTCCAAACTCATTATGAATGTGGTTCAGGATCTTTTTCATAAATTGACTGTTGATGTGTTTGACAGCGTCAAATCTTAAGCCGTCAATTCCTGTTTCCTTAACAAACCAACTGATCCAATCCAGTGTTTCCTTCTGGACGTCAGGATGCATATAGTCCACGTTGGCAAACATCAGGTAGTCGTAGTTTCCAAATTCCAAAGAAACATCCTCGGACCAATTCTTGTTTTCTCCAAGGATCTTGAAAATAGCCTTCTTACCTGATTTATTGTCAAAATCAGCACCATTGAAATGCTCCCATCTCCATTTGAAGCCCGAGTATCTGTTGTTTCTGCCATTAAAATCGAACCGGACCCATCCCTCTATTTCATAGGGTTCGGAGACCTGGGTTTTCCTGTCATTCGGATCAACCTCGACAGCCATGAACTTATCGGTTCCATCGGCACCCGCTTTGTGATTTAAAACAACATCGGCATATACATTCAAGCCTTTATCCTGAAGGGTGTTGATCGCTCTGTGCAATTCCTCTTTTGTGCCATATTTTGTCCTGACAGAGCCCTTTTGATCAAACTCTCCCAAATCATAAACATCATACACACCATATCCGGTGTCATTTGTACCGGTAGCTTTATAGCAAGGAGGAATCCAAACGGATGTGACACCGATCTCTTTCAGATGATCTGCATCATCCTTTAATCTATTCCAAAGTGTGCCGTTATCCTCCAGGTACCATTCGAAATATTGAAACATAACACCATTGACGGACATTCAATCACTCCCTTTAACCGTACCCTTTGCAAGTCTCTAAACGACTCTTACCATACATTATATCATCTAATTGCATGGTTGTTGTTATTAATGAGTAAAAAGTTTACTTGATCCAAGCCTTAGGATAATCTAGTCTTATTGGCAGCATTGTACTAGCGTCTCCCTTTGCAGCGTTAACTTGAGATTGTGTAATGAATAGGCTTTCTGTAAGATTTGCCCCTCTGATATCTGTATCTCGCAAATCAGCTCCAATAAGGTTTGTGCCTTTCAAATCGCTTTGTCTAAGATCTGCTGCAATAAGAAATGCGCCTCTTAAATCCACTCCCACTAGATTGAATTTTCTTAAATCGACACCAATTAAATCTAATCTTCCTGCAATTGTTTTTTTACGATTAAAACTCTTTTTTTGGTCTTTAGGAAACTTGGTTTGGATAAGTTCACTGGTTTTTTGGAGAAGAGAGTTGACTTTGGCTCTATGAGAAGCTGTTCCCAGCTCTATAAGATGACTAGCGCTTAGACATGTAAGGCCTTCTGTTTCAATTAATAAGCTCTCTAAATCATCATGTGAAACACTATCCGTCACTTTCAAAATTGCTTCTGACAGATACCATAGCATTTCATGGAGTTGTCTCATAATGGAAAACACCTCAAACATTTGTGATGCCGATTCTGGAAATTTACGCCAGTCTTGTCCATTATAGGTGATTTGAGCAACCTTTTGCCCCGCGCCAAAACAGTCATAAACAGTGCATCCTTTCAGACCTTTGTCTATAAGACTATCATGAATAACACAACTAAAATCATGCTGTAAATACATACAAGGTTTACCAGCCTCTTTATTAGTTGGAAAGCCATCTGAAGTTGTAAAATATAAAGCGACACAGCAAAATCCAAAACATTTTTTGCAATCATTTTTTAGATTTTCAAATGATTTCATATCATATTGATTTCTGTTTTCATTTGTCATACTCATTCACCTATTATCATTAAGTCCTTACAATGTTTTATACTACTTACCACTACATAAGACTCTATAGTATCATTTCAAAATACGGTTCATCTTGATTGGTGCCCTCGCACCATTTCATCCCAACGTAGTTAAACCCTAATTTTTTCAGAACTTTTTGGGAAGAATTGTTTTCAGGGTCTATAGATGCCCCTATTTTTTTGATTTTCAAATGCTTTTTCGCATAATCAATACAGGCTTTTGCCGCCTCTGTCGCATATCCTTTGCCCCAGTATTCTTTAGCAAAGTGATACATTAGTTCAGTATCATAGCCATTATTAGGTGGATTAAAGCCACAAACACCTATTACCTCTTCACTTTCTTTCAATATTGTCAGATAAGGGGAGAACCCCTTGTCTTTTTGCATGTTCATATAATACTGCAAGGCTCTAAGCTCACGTTCTCTAGTGCCTGGACCACCACAATACCTCATAACCTCAATGTCGCCCCAGAAACTCATCACCGAGTCTAAATCAGCCAATTCCAAGGTTCTTAATATCAGTCTTTCAGTTTCAAGTATCACCACTGTTAATCCTCCTCAAAATTAAACATTGCTTATATCATCTTAAACCCTGGCTTAATCATAAGCAACACCAAATGTGACAGTCAATAGCATTAGCAAAAAAATATGCATCACCAGTCAAACAGTTCAACAGAATATGCTATAATGGAAAATATCAAAAAAGTGAGGATATGACTATGGAATATGATATTATTCATCTACCAAAAGAGACATGGAAAGGAACCATAATCCCAATAGGGTACACAACTGATCAGTACTATGATGTTATAGTAAGTAAAACAGACAATAAATTTACGATTGAGATAGAAAAGAAAGACTTTGCGGAGCCATTAATGCGCACACCAGAGGAAAATAACTTCTCTGATAAACTGTATAAAGATCATTGGGACAATGCCTATGCCTGGGGAGTCTTAGTGAGTGGTGAATTAGTGGCTGCAATTGAAACGGATCCAGAACTATGGTCTAATCGCCTTAGAATCTCAGCGCTTTGGGAAGCAGAAAAATATCAAAAGCAAGGAATAGGCCATGCACTAATTGAGATGGCTAAGGAGCAGGCAAGGAGAGAACGTCGCCGGGCAGTTATTCTGGAGACACAATCCTGCAATATCAATGCAATAGATTTTTATCAACATGAAGGCTTCAGCTTCATTGGATTGGATACTTGCTGCTACAAGAATAATGATGTGGATAGAAAAGAAGTCAGGTTAGAATTTGGATGGTTTCCAGAAGAAAAGAAAAGATTAAGGCGTGATGAAATAGAAATCAGAATGGAAACAAATGATGATTGGTACAATGTGGAGTTAATGACGCAGCATGCATTTTGGAATAAGCACCATCTTGGCTGTGACGAACATTACCTGGTGCATAAATTGCGTCAGCATAAGGACTATCTGTCAGAGATAAGCAGAATAGCAGTAAAGGATGGCGAGGTGATAGGCTGTATCATGTACTCGATTGCAAGTGTTGTTGATGGCGAATTTGCACATGAAATCATAACCTTTGGACCTCTCAGTGTAGACCCTAAATGGCAGGGATGCGGCGTTGGCGAGCTGTTGCTGAGGGAAACGATGATACTGGCTGCGGATAAAGGCTATAAGGGGATTGTCATTTTTGGAGAGCCAGATTATTATCCTAGATTGGGATTCAAAACATGCGATCACTTCAATATTACAACTGCTGATGGCAAAAACTTTGACGCATTTATGGGAATCGAACTGTCAGAAGATAGCATGAAAGGCATAAAAGGAAAATTCCACGAATCTGAGGTCTTTAAAAATCTTCCAAAGGAACAGGTGGAAGAATATAATAAAAAATTTCCAACTCTAAAGAAATTGAGATTTCCGGGGCAATGGGATTGATGTGCTAAACTCTCTGCAAATACCACAAAAAAGTTTTTTATATAAGACATCTATATGATAATATATCAATTTGTCTTCTATAAAAGACTTTAATACTTGTCCATCCATTTAAAGTAAGTAGATTTCTAAGATTTATCTTTCGCCTATCAATCAACATTACAAACCTCCAAGCGATTCTTATCCTTACATTGTATCATTTAATCCGATGACTAACAGTGCTAAGACTCCCACTTCTATAAGTGGGAGATAAGCACTGTAGAGTCCCTGGATAACGGTATCTAAGGTTCAGATGGCGTATGAAACGCCAACTGAATCCAAGAACCCTGTTGATAATTAGCCCTGTCTTTTGTTTTTAACAATTGAAGGGGTTTTAATTTGTCACGATACACACCACAAAAGAACAAGGAATCGGATGATTGTTATCTCCAAATTTTTGACCCATCGCAAAATTAGAAAGTAATATTGACGTACCTAAAAAAGTACGTTATACTATAATTAACAATAAATAGGAGGGATTTTATATGGCTGAAACCACTTTAAATCCAAGTAGTGCAAGAAAAAAATTCTATCAACTTTTAAAGGATGTTAATAGAGATCATAAAGAAATTCAAATAATTAGTGAGGTCACTGGAAATAATGCAGTATTAATTAGTTTAGAAGATTGGCAATCAATCAAAGAGACCTTATTGCTTCAACAAACAGGTGTATTGGATCAAGTCAGAAAACGTGAAAAAGATGATAGTGGCTTTACAAATATTGATGAAATCGATTGGGATAAACTTTGATGAGTTCCTATGAAGTATTCATTAAAAACTCTGCTAAAAAAGATTTGGAAAAAATAAAACAATCTCATTTAAAAGAAAATTTTTATGAGATTGTTAAGGCATTAAAGGAAAATCCATTTGCACCGACGCAATCTTTCGAAAAACTTGAGCCTAAATCAGCTGGATTATACTCAAGAAGGATTAATCAACAGCACCGTGTCGTTTATAAAGTAGATGAAGTTGCTCGACGAGTCGAAATTTATTCAGCTTGGACACATTATGAATAAATCATAATATCAATTTGCCATAAGAGTAAATAAGTAAAGCACAAATAATCACTTATGATAAGGCTCACCCTTCATTATCCTAAAAGCTCTGTAACTCTGCTCTAGCAATATAACCTTAAACAGCTGATGAGGGAATGTCATCTTTGAAAATGACAGTTTCATGTCAGCTTTTTTGATGATCTCATCTGACAGCCCCAGTGATCCACCTATGACAAATGACAGGTGACTGGTGCCGTAAACGCCCAGGGTTTCGATTTTTTCGGCCAGCTCTTCACTTGAGAGCTGTTTACCCTTTATATCCAAAACAATCAAATAGGATGAAGGATCCAGCTTGGAGAGGATTCTTTCACCCTCTTTTTGTTTGATGATGTCTTCTTCCTTTGCGCTAAGATTTTCGGGTGCTTTTTCATCAGCTATCTCAATCTGTTCAAGACTGCAGTAGGCAGACAGGCGTTTGGTGTATTCTGCGATGGCCTTTCGGAAATAGTCTTCTTTGATTTTTCCAACAGATAGTATGGTTATTTTCATGTTATTCTCCAATCATCGAATTGATTTTTTTCACATAGGCATCGATGTCAAATTTCCTTTTTAGGCCATTTTCATTCATGTATCTGAGCTTTCCGAATACTGGCCGTTCGATCCAGGCCCGGTCATGCTTGCCGAAGCACCAGGCGACACCGGTGAAGCTGTTGGCATCCCTGCCATCCAGAAAGTATTTGTTGTTGAGTGAGATGGCAATCTCATAAGCGGTCTCGCAATCCGGAGTCCACTCGATAATTTTCTTGCACCAGTACATCCGCATATAGGTATGCATGAAACCGGTATGGACCATTTCTTTCATGGCTGCGTTCCAGTAGGGGTCATGAGTAGCGCAGCTTTCGAATTCCTCGGTGGAATAGAGATAGTCCCGCTGGTCCTCGTTGTGCAGCTCCATTGTGTCGTAAGCCCATTGGTAGGTCATTCCTTTGAAGCTGTCATAGTTGGGATTGAAATAAATGAAGTTAAATGACAGTTCACGTCGAACCACCAGCTCTTCTATGAAGGAATCAACGGATTCTTCCAATTCAGGGTTGGAACGGAGAGCGTCTATAGTCCTGACTACAATCTCCACGGGAGAGATATGGCCAAAATGCAAGTAGGGGCTTAGATAGGAACAGTAATCAAGCTCCGGGTGATTTCTGAGGGTATAGAAGGGGATTCGGTCATTCAGGAATTCCGAAAAAACCCTCTGTGCCTGCGTCTCACCACCCTTGAATCGTTCAGAGGGCTTGATGCTTGTATCGATATCAAGTGATTCCAGAGATAACATGGGATCGGTTATCTCTTCAAAAGGCAGATCAAAGGTCAGCTCCAAGCTGTTAATTTGTGGTACTGCATCATCAGGCTCTATGGCATACTCTCTGATTTTTGACATGATCTTCGTTCTGATGGTTCTAGCAGCGTATTCTTCTTTGTTGGAGGCTGTTTCTATAGGAATGACAAGATCACTCTCAACCTCATCGATGTTGATATCCAGATTTCGAGCTTTATCGATGACCTTTTGTCGCCATTCTCTCTGTGTTCTGGTGTAGCCCTTGTCCATAATCAGATAGGCGGCATTTTTCATCAATTCCATACAGCCTGTTTCCGGTGAGGTCTTGCATATGACAAACCTGATCTGTAAGTCTCTGAATTTATTCTGCAGATCCTGGAGACCTGCCATCATGAAATGATAGTGCCTCAGGTTGGCTTCTGGGTAGTAATCTGTGACACCAAAATAAACCACCAAAGGAAGCTGGTGGTCGTTGGATAGGTTGATGGCATGGGTGAGGGCGTGATTATAGGATATTCTTTGTGACTGCTGCATCCAATAGAGGATATAGTCGCCTTTTATGCTAACGGATGATTTTAAGTTTTGTATCCTGTTATTCATCATAATATGATCCTTATGGAACTAAAAGTTCGATGGCTGCGTGTGTAATGGTTATGTCGACAGGTGTCTTAAATCCATATTCACCATCGATATCCATGATGATCTCTTTATCCGCGTCTATTGATATCTGACTGCTTTTAAAGTAATGGACACTCGGATGGTTGACGTGATCCCCGCTGGCAAAACCGCTGAATATCTCGAGTAATGCAAAAGGAGGCGCCTTTTCGATGATGACTACATCAAACAAGCCATCGTCATATTTGGCGTCAGGAGAAAGTTTCTTCATGCCTCCTATGCTGGGCGTGTTGCTGACCATAAACACCAAAGCCTCCAGGTCAAAGCTCTCGGTTTCTGTTTTGACATAGAGATGGTGGGATTGATATATTTGCGTTGGAATTTCAATCGCCGCCTGAAAATAATAGGCATATTTCCCAAATATGGACTTGGTTTCGCTTGGGATTTCATGGGCAATATTGGTGAAGGCTCCACCGGATATCACATTGATGAAATAGCGGTCATTTGCTTTGCCCACATCAACCAGCTTGGTTTTCTTTGCCTTCAGCATTTTAGTGAATTCAGCCACCGTTGTTGGAATACCCATATAGGTTCCAAAGTCGTTGACAGTGCCGGAAGGTAGAATAGAAAGCTTTGTTTTGCATGGCGAATGCATGATGCCGTTGACTACCTCATTGATGGTTCCGTCTCCTCCGCAAGCGATGATCAGATCATATCCCTCGGAACAGGCTGATTTGGCTGCTTCTTCCGCATCTCCCTTTTTTTTCGTTGATATAAAAGTGATGCTGACATCCACATCTGTAAGGATTTCCTTGGCAATTTGAAATATTTTCTGCTGGACAGTCTCTTTCCCCGATGAAGGATTATAGATGACCAAGAATCTTTCCATAAAAATTGTATCCCCCGTTATGTTTTATTTTAGACTTTTGTTGAAGACTTTGTAAAGAAACCAGTTTGATATGGCTATTATAATACCGGCCTGTATCGATGACATGAAGGTTGCGGTGTGTAGCCCTGTAAACAAAGCGGTAATCTCTACTGTTATGCCATTGATGACCAAGAGAAACAGGCCAAGTGTCAATAGCGTCAAAGGAAACGAAATAATGACCAATATTGGCTTGACGATTGCATTGACTACGGCAAATATAACCGCAGCGAAAAACAACGCGCTAATCGACGGGTATGATATGCCTGCAATGAGATAGGCCGCCACCCAGATTGCAATCATATTCAATAGAATCCTAACAAATAATTTTTTCATGATTTATTCCTCCCTATGGGAATGATATTTATGTTAATATTATTGTTGCTGATATTGTTAGTCATATTATATCATATAAATACGGATTTTATCTAAAAATTAGATGGGTTACTTGATTGATTGATAAAAAGGAAAAGTATATAATGAAAACAGTGTAATTGCGAAATGACAAAATGTCTGTATTCAAAGAAAGCAAAAAAGGGGTTATAGAAGATGAAATATGATTTTGACACATTTGTTGACAGAGAAAACACAAATTCAATTAAATGGAACTATGCCAAGGAATATGTGGGCTTTGAGGATGTGTTGCCCATGTGGGTGGCCGATATGGATTTTGAGACGGCACCGGAAATCAAGCAAGCCATCATTGACAGGGCACAGCATGGAATCTACGGCTACACCAAGCGTTCTGAGGGCTATTACCAATCAATCATAGACTGGAGCCAGAAACGATTCAACTGGAAAATAGAAAAAGCATGGATAACACATAGCTCAGGGGTGGTGAATGCACTGTTCACATCTTTACGCGCTCTGACCGGCCAAAATGATGGCGTTATGATACAGCCACCTGTCTACCATCCCTTCTATCACGCCATCAAGACCTGTGGATGCAGAGTGGTTTTAAATCCGTTGAAAATAGTTAATGACAGGTACGAAGTTGATATAGAAGACTTCGAAAAAAAGTTGATAGAAGAAAAAGTCAAAATATTTGTCCTGTGCAATCCCCATAATCCGACAGGCCGAGTTTTCACACTAGACGAACTGACTGCAATGGGTAAGCTGTGCGTTAAGCATGGTGTGGTTGTCATATCAGATGAGATCCATGGGGATCTTGTTTACAAGGGACATAGGCACATACCCTTTGCTTCAATATCAGAGGATTTTGCCAACAATTCCATTACCTGCACAGCACCTAGCAAAACATTCAATCTGGCTGGCTTATATACATCAAATATCATCATACCAAATGAGACCTTAATGAAAAAGTACCAGGATTCATGTGAAAGGGCCGATATCAATTCATTCAATATTTTTGGCGCCATTGCCTGCGAGGCCGGCTATCGATATGGCGAGGAATGGCTTGACCAGCTGATGGATTACATGGATGGCAACAGGAATTTCGTGCTGGACTTCATCAGAGAAAGACTGCCCCAATTAAAGGCCTATGAGCCTGAAGGAACCTATTTGCTATGGGTTGACTGCAATGGTTTGGAAAAGACCAAGGAAGAACTGGAGCGATTCATGCTTGAAAAAGCGAGATTGTGGATCAATCAGGGTTATATATTCGGCAGTGGAGGAGAAGGCTTTGTCAGAATCAATCTGGCGTGCCAGAGGTCAACAGTGGTTGAGGCGATGGCACGTCTTGAATCTGCGATTAAGAATCTCTAAATAATCTGTAAACAACACTTTATCAAAAAGTTATTGACAGGCATCGATTAATATCCTATAATCATTAAAAATATGCAAAATCAAAAACAATGACAGGAAGAGTACATAAGCTGTGATGTCAAAGCGAGCCGGTGGTGGTGAAAGTCCGGTACAGAGCGTTTATCGAAGAACATCCTCGAGTTTCCAACCGAAATCTTTTGAGAGTAGATTTGGACGTGGGCTGCACGTTAGAGCGGATAGGTATCGATATATTCTGTACTGATTAAAGTGAGCTAAACGCTAATTAAGGTGGCACCGCGAATATAACCTTCGTCCTTAAATATATAATATATATTTGAGTATGAAGGTTTTTTAATTGCAGAATAATAACGGAATGAATATATAAATGCGGAGGAAGAAATGGAAAGAGTACTGGTTAGAGATTTAATGGAGTTGCAAGAGAAAGAGATAAGGCTTTTTGGATGGATACACAATATCAAGACTTTTAAGGAATTTTCCTTTGTTTATCTAAGGGACAGATCGGGAATTGTGCAGATGATTGTTGATGATGAAAAAATCCTGTCATCTCTCAAACTGGAGTCTTCAGTCAAGGCAAGCGGAAGAGTGCAGATGAATGAAAAGGCGCCTGGTGGTGTGGAGATCATTGTCAGTGATCTTGAAGTTGTTGGAGAGGCTAAGTATGATTTGTTGCCCTTTACAATCAATGGCATTGATATAAACGCGTCCCTGGATAAGCAATTGGATTACAGAACCATCTCCTTAAGAAGAATGGACAGGCGAGCGGTGTTTAAAGTTCAGCAGGAAATTGTGCAGGCCTACAGGGATTTTTTGACTAAAGAAGGTTTCACCGAGATACATACACCAAAGATAATCGGAATGGAAACCGAAGGCGGCGCGGACATTTTCATGCTGGATTATTTTGGCACCCGGGCCTTTTTGGCCCAGAGTCCACAGTTCTACAAACAGATGATGGTGGGGGCAGGGTTTGAAAGGGTGTTTGAAATAGGAGCGGCTTATAGAGCCGAGCCCCACAGCACATGGCGGCATCTGAACGAATATATGAGTCTGGATCTTGAAATGGGCTTCATAGAGAGTGAAGAGGAAATCATGGACCTGGAAGAAAGATTGATCAAATATATGATCAGCCATCTGAAGACAGCCTGCGTTGAGGAATTGAAAATCATGAAGGCGGCGCTTCCGACAATCGGAACAATTCCTAGAATAACCCTGTCTGATGCACAAGGAATTCTATTGGAGAAATTCGGCAAGAAGTCGCCTGTTGGCAACATCGATGCTGAAGGAGAAAAGATTTTTGCCCAATATGTCAAAGACGAGTATGATTCAGATTTTGTTTTTCTGACCAAATATCCCGCCTCTAAAAGACCGCTTTACACGATGCCGGATGACACGCTTGAAGGCATGACAAAATCATTTGACTTGATATTCAAGGGCTTGGAAATCACAACAGGCGGCCAGAGGATACATGATTATGACATGCTTGTGAAAAGCATTCTAAAATCCGGTGGGAAGACTGAGGATTTCGATTTCTATCTTGAATCATTTAAATATGGCGTTCCACCTCATGGGGGATTGGCAATAGGACTGGAAAGAATCACCATGATGTTTCTTGGTTTGGACAACATCAGAAAAGCCACACTGCTTCCAAGAGATATCAATAGGGTTAAGCCGTAACATTGAAGACTGTGATGATGGAGGTTAAAAATGACTGTTACTAAAAAAGAAGTTGCCTATATTGCCGGATTGGCTAATCTTAGGTTTGATGATGCGTCAATTGAGAAAATAGCGGATGAGTTTTCAAAAATACTCAATCACTTTGATAACATAAGCAAGGAAGATCTGAGCGGAATCGAAATGTATTCCTTTGCGGACGAACCGCTAAGGCTTAGACCGGACAAGGCGGTGCCATTCGAAGAAGCTGGAGCGCTGTATGATAACACCAAATCCATGCAGGATACAGCAATCAAAATACCAAAAGTTGTGGATTAGGAGGTGTCGGGATGGATATTGCGGGTTTGAGCATAAAAGATATAAAGAGTGGCCTTGAAGCAAAGGTATTCTCTGATGAAGAGCTAGTCGGTTCTTATCTGGAAAGGATAAAGAAATACGACCACAAGATTAAGGCATTTTTAACGGTTTGCGAGGATGAAGCCATCTCTTTGGCTCGTGCTGTAGACCGAAAAATAGCACAGGGTGGTACCCTAGGACCAATGGAGGGCGTGCCTATAGGATTGAAAGATAATATCTGCACAAAGGGCATCAGGACAACCTGTGGCTCAAAGATGCTCACGGACTTCATACCCCCATATGACAGCACTGTAGCGAAAAAACTGAAAGAACAGGGTGCGATTATAATGGGGAAAATGAACATGGATGAGTTTGCCATGGGGTCATCCAATGAGAATTCAGCCTTTTATCCAACAAGAAATCCATGGGACACGGGGAGAGTTCCAGGCGGATCTTCAGGGGGATCAGCCGCCGCAGCTTCCGCAGGATTTACGGCAGTTACTTTTGGCTCTGATACAGGTGGGTCTATCAGAATGCCCGCATCCTTCTGTGGTTTGGTAGGAGTGAAACCAACCTATGGAACAGTCTCAAGGTATGGGTTGGTCGCGTTTGGTTCATCGCTGGATCAAATTGGACCATTAGGCCGTAGTGTGGAGGATGCAGCTTATGCGTTTGAAGCCATACAGGGCTTTGATCCCAAGGATTCAACCTCATTGCAGCAAGGGTACAAGACTGACTACGACAGGTTGATGAAACAGGGAATACGGGGCATGAAAATCGGCATTCCCAAAGAGTTTTTCGGTGAGGGTGTGGACAGGGAAATCAGGAATAGTGTTCTTGCCTCAGCATTAATACTGGAGAAAGCAGGCGCTCACGTAGAGGAGTTCAGCCTCCCAATCACAGAAACCGGTTTGTCGGCCTACTATATCATCTCATCTGCGGAAGCAAGCTCAAACCTTGGTAGATATGATGGGGTGAGATATGGCTATCGAACGGATTCATTCAAGAACTATGAGGAACTGGTTTTGAAATCCAGAACTGAGGGCTTTGGAGATGAAGTCAAGAGACGTATCATGCTTGGGACTTATGTTCTGTCATCAGGCTATTACGACGCTTACTACAAAAAAGCCATGCTGTTCAGGCAAAAGGTCAAGGCTCTATATAAAAGCGCGTTTGAAAAATATGACACAATCATCTCACCAACGGTGCCTGTGTTGCCTTTTAAACTGGGAGAAAAAACATCTGATCCTCTCCAGATGTATCTGGCAGATACGCTTACGGTCAATGTCAACATAGCTGGTATACCTGCCATCTCGATGCCGTCTGGATTCAGCAGCACCGGATTGCCGATAGGGGTGCAGTTTATGGGTGACCATATGTCCGAAGATAAGCTGTTCAGATTTGCTTATGTTTTGGAAAAGGAATTAAAACTGGATACGATGCCGGATCTTGAGGGGGTGCAATAATGTCAGCTTATGAAACAGTTATCGGACTTGAAATCCATGTGGAGCTTGCTACAGAATCAAAGATATTTTGCTCTTGCCCCACAACCTTTGGCGCAGAGCCAAACAAGAACACCTGCCCTATCTGCATCGGACTACCGGGAGTCATGCCTGTTTTGAACGAAGCGGTTGTAAATCTTGCTGTCAAAGCGGGTATTGCGCTGAACTGCGATATCAATCTGATCAATAAGATGGACAGGAAGAACTATTTTTACCCTGATTTGCCTAAAGCCTACCAAATATCGCAATTCGATCTGCCTATTTGTGTCGGCGGACATGTGGATGTAGAGGTTGAAGGGAAAAAGACCAGCATTGGACTAACCAGAATTCACATTGAAGAGGATGCCGGGAAACTGATCCATCTGGAGGAAGAGGAAACAACTCTGATTGATTACAATAGGGGAGGAGTTCCCCTTATAGAGATCGTCACAGACCCTGATATCAGATCAGCGGAAGAGGCTGTTGAATTCCTGAAGACATTGAGAGCCGTTCTGGTTTATTCCGGGATATCTGATTGTCGTATGGAGCAGGGATCAATGAGATGCGATGTCAACATCTCTGTCAGGGAATTTGGGTCTGATATACTCAATACAAAAGTCGAGATTAAAAACATGAACTCCATGAAGGAAGTCCATAAAGCCATTAAGAAGGAAGAAGCTAGGCAAATACAGCTTTACAGCTATGGAGAGGGGCATAAGGTCATTCAGGAGACCAGAAGATGGGATGCCGCTAAAGGAAGGACGATCACAATGAGGACCAAGGAGGACGCACAGGATTATCGTTATTTTCCTGAGCCGGACCTTCCGCCTGTTATTATTGCAAATGAAAAGGTGATAGATATAGAGAAATCACTTCCCGAATTGCCAACAGCCAAAAAAGAAAGAATGATGGAGAAATATGGCCTTTCACTCAATGAAATCGGAATACTGATTGAAGAAAAATCCGTTGCGGATTTTTATGAAGCGGTTGTCAACCTTTCTGGTGAACCGAAAGAGGCGGCAAACTGGATTATAACCGAGCTGCTGAGAGTACTGAAAACAGAAGTGGATATCCCCATTGCACCCGGGCAGCTGTCAGATCTGATAATGGAAGTCAAGAAAGGAACCATAAGCAGGACTGCAGCTAAAGACGTTTTCGAGGAGCTCGTTCTATCAGATAAGTCTGTGGAGCAAGTCATAATAGAAAAAGGATTGAAGCAGATAAGCTCAACGGATGAGCTGGAAGGTATAGTCGATGCCGTCTTGAAGGATAATCCTCAAGCTATAGAGGACTACAAGTCAGGAAAGAGCCAGTCATTTGGATTCTTGATGGGACAGTGCATGAAGGCCTCAAAAGGAAAAGGCAATCCAGGGATTGTCAAATCATTGCTCGAGAAGGCTTTAGGGTAACAAGTCATACTCGAGAACCTGCCAGGTGTTGACGTATGTATTGTATATGCTGATTGACCAATGAAGATGAGGTCCTGTGGAAAAGCCGGTGGATCCCATGGTTCCGACGAAATCGCCCTTGCTGACGAAATCGCCTTCTTGTGAAGAAAGCGTGTCCAAATGATAGTAGCTGGTGAACACACCCAAACCATGGTCAATGATGATTGTATTGCCGGTCAGTATCAGATATTCAGACAAGACAACATTACCGCTGTTGCAGGCAAAAATTTCCGTGCCGGTTGGCGCGGCAAGATCCAAGCCTGAATGACGGCTGGAGGTGATTCGGTCATTGACATATCTTATTTCACCATAGTCTGTTGTCAGCACATGATCATCCTTTACGGGCAGTATGAACTCACCGTCCCATAGTTTTTTCATAGTTGATACAGTCCTGGCGGCCTGTGCCCTTTCACGAAACTCCTTATAGGCTGCGTCGCTATTGGTTGTTTCATATACCTCTTCGCTGATATACAGATACTGTGTGACGAAATTTTTATCATTTATATTCACGGTGTGGGATAGATTCGCAATGATCTGTTCCACATCGTTTTTTATTTCAATATTGACAACATAATCCCCCGCCTTGGCCCAAATATCGACGGGAATGAAATACACGAGAGAATCACCCATAGGGGCACTTGAAATCGAGCCATGGGACAAATCTGTCGTCAGCTCGGTGCGATAACCGTCTTTTATGTTTGAAACTGTGAGCACAAGAATATTGCCTGGAAAATTGTCAACGGTTTTGATTTGAAGCTCGGGATGAAGGGTGACATCTAAATCAACCCTGTATTGAAGTGATCCATAGTAGTCCTTGCCGTCAAGCTTTTCCCAAGTGACATCGATCACAACCGGGTAGGCTCCATTTTTATCAATGGAAGCCAACAAATCCGATATGGATTCGTAGACGACAGCGTCATTATCCTTCAGCCGAATGGTCATATGATTAGGTTCGATGTCTGATTTAAGCAAAGTATTGGCGGTTTCATCTATTTTTAGACTTTTAATGGTTGTGTCAGATTTTGACAGAACCGAATACAGGCCTAATGGATTTTTGTAATAAAAATCACCTGAAGGTGACAAGACGACAATCTCTCCTTCAGTCTCTATGGTGAGATCCAGCCTTTCCTCATAGGGCGACTTGAAGAAATAGTTGGGATTCAGGCTGATTTCATTATTGACATTATTAGCGGTCGCAATTGTTATAAGTATGATTAAGAACAATGCAGCTATAAATATCATGATTTTTCTCATATCGTCATTCCTCTCATAATTGTCTTACCGACGGGGTATTCTTTAGTACTCCCTGTTGATGGCGATTATTTACCACTTAAGTCAAAAAATAAGACAGGGACCATCGCGATCCCCTTGATAAACTTAGTTATTTTTCACCCACTGGACCAGTGTATCGGTCTCGGGTACGGATGGCAAGGTGGTGGCTTCTCCTGATTTGAATAATTTCAGGCTTGGGAATGATGTTATATTATATTTGGTAAGTAGGTCACCGGCTGCATCCTTCTCTATTTGTCCGACTTTTGCAACATCAGCCAGTGCTATGGCTGCATTTTTAAATGGTTGAAGCATCTTATCGCTCAAGTCGCTGCCATTCTGATAGAAAAGAACCAGGGCTCTTTCCTCTCCCAATATTTCTGTGTCGAAAGCACTGGCTGAAAGCTCATACGGACCGTTGTCCCGCTGGGTTTGATACTTGTAAGTCTTAGCCAATCCAAGCCGCTCAACCATTGCCTGGTCAACTTTTCCTTCAGAAACAAGGTCCTCGACCAATGATCGAGCGCTGTTCAGTTTTGTTGTGCTTAAAGCATTGTATGTGATTAGAACCAGATGGTATCGGGACAGATAATTATCAGAAAATTTGACGTTTTCTGTGAGACCCTTTAAATTACCTAAACGGATCGCATTTTCATAGGCATAGGTTGTTTCGTAACCAAGAGCTCTTAAATAAAAAGTCAATAAGTGCTGCAGAACGACAGGATCTTTGGCACCAAAAATATTATCCTGTGGTACGGTTCCTATGGCTATGCCATTAAGATAAGCCCTCCCGACAAAAGGCTTGGCCCATTCGCTTACATCTGTAAAAGGACATTCCTCGGGCAATGAAGGCTCCCACCCCAAAGCGGAAACAATCATCTTCATAGCTTCCTCTCGGTTCATAGCACCCTCAAGGTTTGGCTCGTAACCGGTAGGTGAAACACCATCGAACAATCCCAATTGATACAGGATATCTCCTTGCTGATAAGCCCTGTCCAGCACATCATTCAAATCTTCAGTTCCATTGCCGCTGCTTGTTTCACTCTCAGGCTCGGTTGTGGGTTGTTCTCCTGTAGTCTGACCTGGGTCTGAACTGGGATTTGCAGTTGTGGAAGGTTGGTTGCCGGAACAGGCTACAGATATCATCAAAGCAATAACCATGATTGTTAAAAATAGTCTTTTCATATATTCCTCCGTTTGGTAAGCGGTTAAGCAGGGTGTTGATATTTATATTATATGCATGGTCTACCATATATGCAATAAAGATTATTTATATCCCTTTATTTTCAACAAAGCCAATCTCTTCTTGATATCTGACTCCAAGATGAGTCTCAGGGTACCCTGCGAACCATCGTAATTCGTCAAGGGATTCTCAATAGCTTCTGAAGTTGCAGTGTCAGCCAATTTCAAACTGATACTATGACATATTTCTTCGTAAAGAGATGAATACATCCTGTAGATACCTTCGGTAGAAGTCAAATCAACCTTTAGTGATTCCATCAGTTCTTTTATTTGATTGATGGATAGAATGTTTTTCAACTGGAAGAGCATCATCAGCTGCATGATTTGTTTTTTTTTGTATTTTTTTTTGATCGGTTTGTCAATCAGCTTATTCTTGACATAATTGTTGATCATCGTTTTCGTCAGTGTTTTTTCATCATGATCTATCTTCAGGTCACTGAGCTGGCTTTCAAGATAACTGGTCACTTGGTCCATATATAATTCAATGTCCGGAATGGCTTCTTCTTTAACAAATTTATAGCTTAATATAGGGTTGTATATTGTCATTTGATACCTCACGTTTATATTTTGTCCAATGGCGTTTGAAACGCCACTTGAACCTAAAATACTGTTGATGGTATAATTATATAACAGGAAAATCCATATGTAAACATATAACACTAAGTATTGACTTATATACATCGAGATGATATCATAAACAATATGATAACATATAGTTATTAAAACTATATAAAGAGGTCGATTATGAAAGTTCAATCAATCAAACCCCGTGAACCTATCAATGCCTTGACACACTTAGCCGGTGCCATTATTTTTGGGACGGGTTTTATTTTTTTGTTAATCAATGCCATTCACACAGGGGAATTGAGATACATCCTTTCATCCATCATATACGGAGTAGGCTCAATAGGTTTGTACACCGCATCAACTGTCTATCACTGGGCGGATGGATCAGAAAAGACATTGACCAATTTGAAGAAGGTTGACCATAGCATGATCTATGTTTTTATTGCAGCTACCTATACACCTATCTGCATGGTGACGCTTGCCGGTAGATTTGGCTACACATTGCTGGGAATTGTATGGACAATGGCTATTGTCGGTATTGTCATCAAGTTCATATGGATCAATTTGCCGAGATGGCTCTATACTAGTTTTTATCTGATACTGGGTTGGGTTGCGGTTGTTGCTGTTTATCCCCTTTCAAAAGCATTGGATATCACAGGCTTGTATTTGCTGATTATTGGGGGATTGCTTTATACATCTGGTGCGGTTATTTACGCCCTTAAACCGAAACGATTGACCGTCTGGAAGTTTGGTTTTCATGAGATTTTTCATCTCTTCATATTGGCTGGAAGCATGATGCATTATATTATGATTTATGGTTATGTCATTTAGTGATTACATTTAAAATGAAGCAGACAGTCCGGCATGATGTTGCCGGTACTGTCTGCTTTTTTCATTGCTTATATGCTAGTTAATAGACCTGTCTTACGCTTATTATGCCGTCGATTTTTTTCAGCTCTTCTATCTTCTTGCCATTTCCTTTATCGGGTTCGACATCGATTATATTGCATGCATAGTCGCCCTTGCTTTTGTTTACCATAGAGATGATATTGATGTTGTATTTACCAAACACCGCAGACAACGAGCTGATCATGTTCGGCACATTTTTGTTGAGAATGACAATTCTATTGGTATCAGCAACACGGTCCAAATGACAATCGGGAAAATTCACTGAATTTGTGATATTGCCATTCTCAAGGAAATCTATTAATTGCTCTGCGACCATTCTTGCACAGTTCTCTTCTGATTCCGGGGTTGATGCTCCGAGATGAGGGATGCAGATGACACCCTCCTGATTGACAAGGTCATCAGTTGGGAAATCCGTCACAAAACAGCTTATTCGTCCTGTAGAAATTGCTTTTATAATAGCGTTGTCATCAACCAATCCGCCTCTGGACATGTTGATCAATTTTGACCCTTTTTTCATTTTAGAAATTTTATCCGCATCCATAAAACCTTTTGTCTCATCCATTAAAGGTATATGTAAAGTCACATAGTCAGCCTCTGAAAGCAGTGCGTTAAGTGAAGTGGAATAAGACACATCCCAAGACAAGCCAATCGCTTTCTGGACTGATATATAGGGGTCATAGCCTATTACTTTCATACCAAGCTTGATACCCATGTTTGCCACCAGGACACCAATCGCACCCAAGCCTACCACACCAAGGGTTTTTCCCTCTATTTCAGGACCCTCGAACTGACTCTTGCCTTTCTCCACCAGTTTTTCAACGTCCTTTTCAATTGTGTTGACCCATCTTATTCCATCATAGACTTTTCTTGAGCTCAACAATAAGGCCAGGAGTGTCAGTTCCTTTACGCCATTGGCATTGGCACCTGGAGCGTTAAACACGACAATACCCTTCTCTGAGCATCGATCAACAGGGACATTATTGACTCCTGCACCTGCCCTTGCGATAGCGACAATTGATTCAGGAAGCTCCGTTTTATTCATATCATAGCTTCTAAGCAATACGCCATCAGCATCAGTGAGATCATCGGGAGTCAAAACAAACTTATTCGGATTGAACAATCTCAGACCCTTATCCGAAATCTTGTTGAAGGTTGTGATTTTATACATAATACACCTCTATTCATATTTACAAATTATTTAGAAACAATATTAACAAATATCGGCAGATACTGCAAGTGCTAAAATTACTGGAAACGTTGCCATTTGTTTTCTTTGCAATTATTTCCCTAATAAACTATAATAAGTGGAGAAATTTCTAATCAACAGGGTTCTTGGATTCAGTTGGCGTTTCATACGCTATCTGAACCTTAGAAACCGTTATCCAGGGACTCTACAGTGCTTATCTCTCACTTATAGAAGTGGGAGTCTTAGCACTGCTAGTCATCGGATAGAAGTGGGAGTCTTAGCACTGTTAGTCATCGGATAGAAGTGGGAGTCTTAGCACTGTTAGTCATCGGATTAATGTCGTAATTGAGAAAAATGGAGAAGTGAATATGAATAGTGAAAAAAGCGTTTTGACCAGAAGAAGTGATTATTTGAAAATTATTGCAATGGTTACCATGGCAATAGATCATATAGCTTTTTACTTTTTACCCTATAGTTCCACCAGCTATATTGTCATGAGGATAATCGGTAGACTGGCGTTCCCCATTTTCGCATATTATATTGCCATGGGATATAAAAACACGTCGGATTTGAACCGCTACATTTTAAGAATGGGAATATTTGCATTGATAACCCAGATTCCTTTCTACTTTTTTGTTCACAAGGTCTTTTATTTGAACGTTATGTTTACATTTACATTGGCCTTGATTATGCTGAAACTGTTTGACAAGAAAAACTATCTTTGGTTTGCACTGATATTTTTGGCGGATTTCTTAAGAATGGATTATGGTGCGTATGGCTTGATTATCGTCTTGATCTTTCACGTATTCTCAGAAGAAAAGATCAAGATGTATGTATATCTGCTGCTTTTGACGTTAGTGTATAATTCCTTGGATGTGTTGCAGTATGGCGCTTTCAATATCAGAATGTATACACAGGTGCTGTGTATCATGGCATTGCCGCTGATATATATTGATTTTCCAGCCCTAAGAATCAACAAGTATATTTCTTACTTGTTTTATCCTGTTCACATCGGCATAATAGTCCTGGTTGGCAATCTCTTAAAATAAGAAGGGTCTGCTAAGTCCATTAATTTGGAAACGATTTCCTATAATAATCAGATAAATCACATAAAAATACAAAAAAATGTTGACATAAAATAACAGATATACTATAATCTCAATTAAGCAAATATTAAATCTGTTGATTGAGACAAGTATGTTGATGGAAGCTCAAGCGAGCCGGCGGTGGTGTGAGTCCGGCAGTGAAAATCGATTGAATAGAACTCATGAAGAGGTTCCAGGAAATTGCAGTATTGGAACCCGGTTAAAAACCGTTATAATGAAAGAGATGAAGCAATTGCTTTAATTAGAGTGGTAACGTGGATGATGTCCGCCTCTTGACTGGAGGCGGATTTTTTAATACCAT
>JAUYTY010000034.1 GCA_030694905.1 Eubacteriales bacterium
TGAGAAAGGCTATGAGGAAATCATATGCATCTGTATGTCCAGCGGTACAAGTGGTTCCCATCAATCTGCGGTTTTAGGGAAAGAATACTATAAAGAAAAATATGGTGATACGAAGGCACATATACATGTTATTGATTCCAAGTGCATGAGCCATGGCAGTGGTTATTTAATCATGAAGTCTGCCATGCTTATTGAACAAGGGGCAACCTTTCAGGATGTCATTGATTTTAACGAAACCTATAAGACCAATATAAAACATTTTCTTGCAGTTGATGACCTGGATAATCTAATCAAAAGTGGTCGATTAACCAATGCCAGCGCTATGATTGGTAAAATACTTAAAGTGAAGCCAATCATGTCTATGAGAGACGGCAAAGGCGCCATTGTAGCAAAAGCAAGAGGCTCCAAA
Organism: Eubacteriales bacterium; assembly: GCA_030694905.1. Lineage (GTDB taxonomy): Bacteria > Bacillota > Clostridia > Tissierellales > Dethiosulfatibacteraceae > 38-11. The sequence goes on from JAUYTY010000034.1 coordinate 410, forward strand.
AATGTTCTTGCCCATTATATCAATGAGTTCAATGTAAGAGCTGACTTGGAATTGACTGATTTTGTCATTATCGGTTATACCTCTGACAAAACCAAAGCGGAAGGTTTGAAATTGAAGTTGCAGCAAGAGACTGAGTTCAAAGGCACCATATACATCATGCAGATGGGGGTTTCAGTTGGAACCCATGTAGGCCTTGGTGGCATTTCAATGTATTTTATTGAGAAAGGTCATAGACATGATGGTCTGATCTATAATGAAATGAGTGCGTTGCTAGCCAAAAAGGATGAAGTGATTAAAATGCTCAATGATTTGAGAAATCGAGGAGCAAATAAAAAATAGCCAACCCTGATGCTATCACAATGCTTTCATTTTGCCATGTAATACGCGACAAATGACAAGATAAGATTTGCAATGGCAAGTAGCATAAATATCAAATCCATACTAAAATAGCGCCTCTTAAACGTGTCAGCATTCTTATCAGGGTACATGCTTTCACTGAATTTTGATGCGAGAAATCTTACTGAGTTACCACCAATACCCATTGGACTGGCACTTCCACCCATCCAACGGAATAAGAAAAATACACCAAATATAAGAAACCACACAAAAAAGAAAAACTCACTCATTACAAAACCACTTTTATAAAAAAAATACAACTCTATCAGAACTGCAGGAACCAATACTGCTAGGGTGCTCTTAATATGCTTTTCCAAAACATACCTCCTTTTTATTGATATTCCAACTGTCTACAATATGTGAAGTATATCATATTCTATCTTTTAAATCTTCTGTTATTTTGTGAAAAAAATCTGCACTCCAAACGTCAAGGGCATTAGGATTCTTAATAAACGGAACGACATCCTGCTTTGCCTGCGCATAGTCGATGTTAGCAAACCGTTTGCGTAGCATCTCTTTTAATCCTCTATCGTTATTTGCCTTTCTGAAGGGATATAACCAGTCAGCGTGATTTCATAAGGGATAAGAAGTAGCCTGTACTTGCCCAATTATTTGATCCATTTTTTCATTCTCCTTCCGAGATACACTTGCAGTAACTTGTGATTCTTTGTGTGATAACGAGCCGATATTTCAAGAAGATCCGACATATTTAGATTGAAGAATTCTTCCCTGTCAATTCTTAGGTCCTCAAATAACAAACGTTCCAGTTCGTTTCTGTTCTTTAATGGTGATATTTTGTAGAGTTCATCGCAGATTGCTTTCTCGGGTGAAGCAATTTGGAATCCATAACCGTTTTCAGAATGCAAAACAATACCAACGGGATATTCTTCACTTGGTACATCTTGATAGGTAAACGTCCCATAAGGTGTAGTATATTGCTTCGCCTTTTTTTCTCAAAGGTCGCTGATGTGAAGTTATATACCGCCTCGGGAATAAGCGAGTAGTACGCTAATGCAAACTCAAATGACAGATAAGAAGGTCCATAAATGATTAGTGCAAGATAGTATCCAGGAATATCTGCATCGGTTTCATGCAGTCCTCTCACAACAGGAGCCAATTCTCCACTGTCAACTAATCGTCGGATTTTGGCTGTCGGATTGACGTATTCTTTTAGTTCATCCATTAACATTGCTGTATTTTTTATCATATTTTCACCACCTTGAGCAATTAAACTGCTTTTATTGTAGATAATCAAGTCATTTTTGAATGTCAATGAAAAAGTTTGGGCTTGGTCGCTTAGAAGGTTCAAAAAACGTCCTCATCCCCTTTTTTTTCTATGAAAAATACTCCACTTATAGCAGTCAGTTTTATTGTTAATACAGTCTGCTTTAAGTGGAGCATATCACTATATTCTTGTGAATTTTAAATAATTAATACAGATAATCTTTTTAGAGCATTTCAAAGATGCCTGCCGCTCCCATACCGCCACCTATACACATACTTACAATACCAAACTTCAATTGTCTTTTTTTCATCTCATGGATTAAACTGGCTGATAGTTTAGCACCAGTAGCGCCCAGTGGATGTCCTAGTGCTATAGCGCCACCATTTACATTGACAATATCTTCATTGATTCCTAGTTCTTTTATACATGCTATGGCTTGAGAAGCAAATGCTTCATTTAACTCTATCAGTTCTATGTCTTCAAGACGCATCCCTGCTTGTTTCAAAACTTTAGGGATAGCATAAATTGGTCCAATTCCCATTATATCAGGATCACATCCTGATACAGTGAAAGCTTTGAGCGTTGCCAAAGGTTTTAAACCCAAGGCTTTTGCTTTGCTTTCAGACATAATCAGTAAAGCGCTCGCTCCGTCTGTCATCTGTGAAGCATTATGCGGTGTGACTGTTCCATTAGTCTTAAAAACCGCTTTTGCTGCTTGAATTTTTTCGAGAGTCATGTCAGATTTTAAATCATCGGTATCTACAAAAGTATTTTTTACTTTTACCGACACCACTTCATCTTTAAATCGATTGCTCATTACCGCTTTTTCTGCTTTTGTAAAACTCTTCAATGCGAATTCGTCTTGTTGGTTTTTAGACACGTCATATCTTTTAGCAACTTCTTCAGCAGTCAATCCCATGTTGAGGTAATATTCTGGATAATTCTCAAGAAGATGTGGATTTGGGCAAATCCGCGAGCCACCCAAAGGGATGGTACTCATGCTTTCAAAACCTCCAGCGATTATCACCTCAGCTTCTCCCATTGAGATTTTATAGGATCCTAAGGCAATTGCTTGCAGCCCTGAAGAACAAAATCTATTAATTGTCATAGCTGAACAGCTATTGGGTAACCCTGCCCTTAATCCAATCGTTCGAGCTGCATTGAAGCCCTGTTCTAACTCAGGAAATGCGCAACCAAGAATCAAATCTTCGATATCTTCTGCTTTCACTTGTGGCACTTTCTCTAAACAACCCTTAACAGCAACTGCTGCCAACTCATCAGGTCTGACATCTTTCAGACTTCCTCTAGTAGCTCTTCCCATAGGTGTTCTTACTGCTGATACAATGACTGCTCTTTCCATGTTTTCCTCCTAATTTCTAAGCACTTTGCCTGTTTTTAACATATTTTCAATTCTTTCTTGCGTTTTTACTTCACCGCACAAGCTAATAAATGCTTCCTTCTCTAAGTCCAAAAGGTCCTGCTCAGTGACATAACTACCACTCAGTGCAGTTCCGCCACATAGTACAGTTGCAATTTTCTCAGCGATGTGTTTATCATACGCCGAGATAAATCCACCACGATAAAGCTGATACAAATTATATTTCAGAGTTGCCAGCAGGCTTTCTCCACCAACTCTGTATTTCTTATTAGCGCTTTTAGGCGTCATGTCTTTTTCAATTCTGATAACATCTTTTTTTGCATCATGTAACAGAAAATCTTGGTTCATAGTCATTTGGTCTGAAGATCTCAAATAACCTAACTTTTTCGCATCTACGGCATTTGAAGAAACTTTTGCCATGATAATGTTTTCGAATGCTTTAGTGACAAATGGGGCTAAGTCAACATTTATACGATCATCAATCCCTTCCATGGATTTCAGCAACATCTCTTTGGTGCCTCCACCTGCTGGCAGGACGCCTACACCTACTTCAACCAATCCCATGTATAGTTCTGAAAATCCTCTTACATGATGGCAATGCATAACAATTTCAGCACCTCCACCCAGCGTCATCGCAAATGGTGTTCCAACTATGGGTTTTCGAGAGTACTTAAGTGCCATATTCATTGTTTGAAAATTCGTAACAAGATCCTCTATTGCCTTCCAGTTTTTCTCTCTTGAATTCTCCAATACATAAGGTAGATTAGCACCAACGCAGAAATTTTTCCCAGCACTTGAGAATACCATCCCCCTATAGTTTTTTTCCACTTCATCTATAGCTTCAAAAGTGAAATCCACAACTTGATCTGTGATACTTGAATTCGGCGAATGTAAAACAAAACAAGCAATATCTTCCTTCATATCCACCAATGAAGCATGCTGATTACCTATGATGACATTTCCTTTTCGAGATAAGCTGTACGCAGAAATTTTCTTATCTTCTAGGTCTAATGGTTTTTCATCATAGAATTTCTCTCTGCCTTTAGCCAATAACTCTGACACTATTGGTGGGATGCTTTCTCCTTCAGTTATCATTTTTTCTACAGATTTTCGGACACCAATTATATCCCAAATCTCAAATGGCCCATATTCCCAGTTATATCCCCATTTCATCGCATTATCTATCTCAGTTACATCATCTGCAATTTCTGGAATCATTCTTCCAGCAAACAGAAGTGTATCTTTTAACACATCCCAGATGAAATGACTCACATCATTTTGTTCGTAAATCAGTTTCTTTAGTCTTTCGCTAAATGTTTTTATCTTCTTTGCATCTTTTAAACCGTCAAATTCCACTTTGTCTTTTTTCCTATATTGAAAATCCTCAAAATCTAGCACTAAAGTCTCTTTTCCTTCTTTTTTATAGAAACCAGCTCTCTTTTTATCTCCTAAAAGCCCTTTTTCTACCATTATTTTGTAGTAGTCAGGCAAATCCAAAACTACTAGTTCTTTTGATTCACTTAAGTTTCCTTTCAAGTAATCGGCGACGTGCATCACTGTGTCATTCCCAATCATATCAAGCAACCTAAAAGTGCCTGTTTTAGGTCTCCCGATTTCAGCTCCTGTTAATGCATCCACTTCCTCAATTGTCAAATTGTATGTTAACTTCTTATGCATAATTGTTGCAAGGGCATATACACCTACTCTGTTTGCAATAAATCCTGGTGTGTCTTTAGCTTTTACAATACCTTTGCCTAACTTAATCTCGCAGAAATTTGATATGAAATCTATAACCTCTTGGCTAGTATCATTGGAGGGAATGATTTCTATTAACTTCATAAACCTAGGTGGATTAAAGAAATGCGTTCCTAAAAACCTTTTGCGCAATTCAGGTTCTAATTCCATACCCAATTCATTGATCGAAATACTTGATGTGTTCGAAGATAAAATAGCGCTGTCATTCAAATATGGATTGATTTTTTTGTAAAGATTTTTTTTAGCGCTTTCGTTTTCAACGATAACTTCAATCACCCAATCCATATCACTTAGCTTTTCTAAATTATCTTCTAGATTGCAAAATCGGATATAGTCTATATTTTCTTTGATGTATAACATCTGAGACTTCTTATTAGTCATTTTTTCTTTTGCACTTAAAACGATTCTATCTCTTACGACCTTATCCGCTAAAGACAATCCACTATTTATTTCTTCTTCTGTCATTTTGTCTGGAACAATATCCATTAAAAGGACTTCTATTCCAGCATTGGCTAAATGAGCTGCAATTCCACTTCCCATGACGCCGCCACCAATAACCGCAACTTTTTTTATTTCATATTTATTTTTTTTCATGTTTACCTCCATCTCTTAATGTCTGTTCTTTTGTAAAGAGTAGCCGAAGGAAACTTTCCTTCGGCTTATCCAACTATATCAGTCTGTTTACTTTGGGTTCTTTCATTAGTTGGCCTCTAAAGTCAGGATCTGCAATGCCAATCAAGGCTTTTTCTCTTTCTGGTATGCTTTTGCCTTTAAGGTCGGCAACAGAAACATTTTTATTTATTGGATTTTCTCCAAATATTCATTTTCTCAGCTTCTTGGATTAATTCGTCACGAAAATCCGGATGTGCAATATCAATTAAATTTTCGGCTCTCTGCCAAGTGTTTTGTCCTTTCATTTTAGCCACTCCATACTCTGTTACTATCATGTCTACGCATGTTCTTGGAGCCGTAACTATTGCTCCTGGTGTTAATATAGGTTTAATTCTTGATTGAACCTCACCTTTTACTGTAACTGTTGAAGGCAAACATATAAAACTTTGTCCGCCTTTAGATAAGTATGCTCCCACAGCAAAATCCAATTGTCCTCCTGTCCCGCTAAGGTGTTTTGTGCCAAGGCTCTCTGAACATACTTGTCCAAATAGATCTGTTTCTACAGCTGCATTAATAGAAACAAAATCATCTATCTGAGACATAATAGCTGGATCATTAGTATAGTCTATATTCATCGCTGCGCATCCTGCATTATCATCAAGAAATTCATACATTCTCTTTGTTCCCATTGCAAATGAATATACATGTTTGAATCTATCTATTGATTTTCTAGAACCGTCTAACTTTCCTGCCACAAACATATCAACATATGCATCTGCAAACATCTCAGTATGAACACCTAAATGTTTTAGATCTGACGCTGCAACCATTTTACCTACAGCATTAGGTACTCCACCTATTCCTAATTGAATACAGTTACCAT
>JAUYTY010000160.1 GCA_030694905.1 Eubacteriales bacterium
CCTTGTCAGGACGAAAACAAACATCCATTGAGACATTTTCCAAAAGAACATTGATTGGATTTGAATTAAGACTTGTCCAAGGAATGTTAATTGTCAATTGTTTCACACTACCTTGTTGAATAACAAGTGGAATGGGAACAATTGTTTCAAGAGCTTAAAAAATGCGGGAAAAGCGTATCGGTCTATTATTACTAGAAGAGGTTAAATAATGAAAAAATTTGAAAACCATGTTCAGGAGATCAAATATAAAGTGCAGAAAGAGTTAATAAAGGCGGAAATGAATGATAACCTGATCAATGAATTGTTGCTGATTCCGAAAAGAATCATACCGGGTCCAATAGCGAACACAAGGTGCTGCATCTATAAAGAAAGAGCCATCATCAACGAAAGAATTAAAAATATGCTTTATCAGTATGGCGATGAGATAATTGATGTGATTGATATTGCTTGTGATGAATGCCCGATTGACAGATTCTCAGTTACTGAAGCCTGCAGGGGTTGCCTTGCTCACCATTGTATTGAAGCTTGCCCGGTTGATGCCATTGATATTGTCAATAAAAGAGCGACAATAAATCAGAAAAAATGCATCGAATGTGGAAGATGCAGTAAGGTTTGCCAGTTCAACGCAATCTCTGACGTTCGGAGACCCTGTATCAAATCATGTAAGATAGGTGCCATAGATATAGACAAGGAAACCAAGAAAGCCATTATTAATAGGGATAAATGCATTAGCTGTGGCGAGTGTGTATTCAAATGCCCATTCGGAGCGATTTCAGATAAATCCCAGATGCTGCCTCTGGTCAGATTGCTCAAAAATAGCAACAAGACCTGTCATCTTTATGCTGTTGTAGCGCCTTCAATCGCTGTGCAATATGACAATGTCACAATAGAGCAAATCAACCATGCCCTGAGAAAGATAGGGTTTCATATGGTTGTAGAAGCGGCGGTAGGAGCTGACATTGCAGCTGCAACAGAAGCAGGACTGATTGAAGAGGAGCTAAGGCACAAATCGTTTGTCACGACATCCTGTTGCCCTGCATTCGTATCACTAATTGAAAAGAAATATCCGGAGCTTGTTGAAAACATATCCTCAACCGCTTCACCCATGATCATTGCCGGCAGACTTATCAAAGAGAAGGACAGTAAAGCGAAGGTGGTATTCATTGGCCCTTGCACAGCAAAAAAAGAAGAGGCGGCGAAGGAGCAATACAGATCAGTCATCGACTACACCATTAGCTTTGAAGAAATGAGAGCTTTGATAGATGCCTATGAAATTGACATTGAGAATATTGATGAGGTGCCAATAATCAATGCCTCTTATTTTGGGAGGCTATTTGCCCGATCAGGGGGTGTAAGCGCGGCATTGGAAAGGGCTATTGAAGAAAACGACATACAAGTGACATTAAGACCAGTGGTGTGTTCTGGGATTGCCGAGTGCGAAAAAGCCTTGAAATTGGCAAAGGTTGGAAAGCTAAACGGTAACTTTATAGAGGGGATGGCATGTGAAGGAGGCTGTATAAACGGCCCCCTATCAATGAGTCACAAAACAAAGAGTCTAAGTCATATAGAGGATTACGGCAAAAAATCAGATAAACGTATGCTTTGTCAAACCGCATTTATACCCGATTCCTCAAAGGTAATCATGTCCCGATTCATCAAAACAGCCGACTCAACGATATGAAAAGCCAAGGCCGCTCCACTGCCCTCTCCCAGACGCATATCCATATATAGCATGGGTTTTATTCCCAAACATTCACTTGCGATATTGGCTCCCTTCTCCATCGAATGATGGGATGGGATGATATAGTCTTTGCATAATGGTGCAATCCGGCATGCAAGGATAGCTGATATCGTTGAAATGTATCCGTCAATTACACAGGGAACCTTGTTGGCGGCACAGGCAAGAATAATGCCCGTCATGCCAGCCAAATCAAGTCCGCCGACCTTGGCTAGGCTATCGATAGGATTATTCTTGTCGGGGTTATTGATACTGATGGCTTGTCTGATGACATTGATTTTCATATCAAGCTTATCAATTGGCAGATTGGCTCCGGCTCCTGTAATATTTTGCGGATCTATTCCTGTAAGGACAGACAGCAACGCAGTGCTTGATGTTGTGTTGCCTATACCCATTTCACCTGTTCCTATCAATCGTCTGCCATTTTTGATCTCATTCTCAGTGATTTCTATTCCAGTCTCGATGGCTCTCACAGCCTCGTCATAAGACATGGCAGGACCTTTGGCAATGTTATCCGTACCATATCTGATCTTTCGATTGATTATCTTATCGTGTTCGATATCTGTCATTATACCAATGTCTACCACCACAAGTTCAGCACCGGATATTCTTGCCAAGGGACCCAAGCCACTGACACCATTGGCGATGTTGATGGTTTGGATTCTTGTGACCATCTGTGGTGCGGCGGCGACTCCCTCTTCACATACGCCGTTATCAGAGGCCATGACAATGACAGCCTTATTGCTTAAATTCGGGAAAAGCTCACCTGTTATGCCGGAAACCTGAACTGCAAGGTCTTCAAGACGGCCAAGACTCCCAACAGGCTTGATAAGACTATCGATTCTTGCTCTGCTCCTTTTCATCGATTCCCGGTTCAAATCTGTGATTTTAGATAATGTGCGGTTTAATAAATCCACTGCAATTCCTCCTTATATTAAAAAGTCCACACCTATAAAAGTGTGGACTTTCCATTATCCAAACGATGTCTTTTCTGCTTAGGAAAAGATTGCTTAATCTCAGGCAGGTCTCCTGACTTTGACATAACATGCTTTTTGCCTTCCCTCCATAGGAAGTGGCTGAGTAAAAAGCACTATTCATTACAGTGGCGGGCCCGTTCCGGAATTAAACCGGATTCCCTATTCTCCATGCAAAGGCACCTGAAATTTTTCTATTCAATTAACGATAATTATAATAAAAATGGAACAGAGTGTCAATCAACCAAAATCAAAAACTATAAATCATTCATATTTGCCGATCAATGGGACAAATCGCACATAGCCTTTGTTGACGGTATTGACTTCTCCATTTTCATCCTTAGTGACAAGCAAAAGCTCTTGGAAATTCGGACCGCCTACAGGAATGACCATTCTACCATTGACAGAAAGCTGATCAATGAGAGGAGAGGGTATGAACCTAGCTGCGGCAGTCACAATTATTCGATCAAACGGTGAAAATTCAGGCCAACCCATGGTACCGTCGTCCATCTTAAAGTGAACATTATCGTAACCCATGCTTTCTAACCTCGTCTTGGCTTTTACATAGAGTTGAGGAATTCTTTCTATCGTAAAGACCTCTTTTGAGAACTCAGAAAGCAAAGCGGTCTGATAACCGCTACCTGTACCTATCTCCAAGGTCCTCATGTTTTTATCAGGTATTAACAGCTGGGTCATCTCAAGGACGAGCGATGGTTGTGAAATGGTTTGACCATATCCGATTGGGAAAGGGCTATCGATGTTTGCCATCTCTTTGTTTTTATCCATGAACAAGCCTCTGTCAAGGGTGTTGAAATAATTCCTGATTTCATGATTCATAGTCATAAAAACACTCCTTATATTTTAATTTCCCATAATTTTAGCACTTCATACCGTTGGGTATAAAAACGGTTGGTCAGAAAAGATAATCTCTCATTCATGATACCAAGCATGCAATCATACTCAAATTCATGTTTTAATGCAGGAGAGCAATTCATCAGGGCATTTTTAAGCACAGTCAAATCCTGAATCTCTCCAAGGTAATCCTGAAGCCTCTTTAAATCATCCAAAGACGATTTGTAGGCGCTGTCAATAAGATTGACGATTTCCAACGTGTATCGGAAACGTTTCAATGAAATCCTAACCGAATGGAACGTCTCTATATTATTTAAATCCAGCTTTTCCAATCTTTCGATGGCTTCAAGGAAAACATCATCCAGCGTGGCATAAAGGGTTTTTGTTAAAGCTGCTTCAGATGTTATACCGAGGAAAAGTCGAATCATTTTATCTCTGATTAAGGAATACTTAGAGAATTTGGCTTGATTCAAATCATTGATCAGTTTTTCTTCAATTATGTCCGCCTCGCTGGCCAACCATTCCAGGTATGATTTGCTATCGCACAATGACGCTATATTGTCTATGATGTATTTTTCAGAGACATGGATATCTCTGACAGGACTAAAACGCTTCTGCAGTTTTTTCAAGGCTTTTTTACTAGTTGCCAATGTCTTTTTTTCATCGGGATGAAGACATGATAACACATCAATCAACGCCATGAGTCGACGTAGTGAGACACGGCAATCATGGACAGAAGTTATGTTGGCTTCGTCTTTGCATTTGTTGAAATTTTCCGTCAGAGCATCGAAAAGGTCCTCGGTATATCTAGTTATAAACTCGATATTATCGGGAGTTGGCATTTGATCAATCCTTTCTTGGTTATATTATCATTGTAACATAAACGTCACCAATGTAAAGATTTTGCAATACACAGACAGAATACCGATGATTATGTTGTAAGCGGAGATTTAAAATGTTAACATTTAGGAGACATTAATTGAATACTGTACAATAGAGTATCCATTTAATTTCTTTATCTCAGGAGGTATAGATGGGTTCAATATGGATCAAATTAACTGAGGCTTTAAACAGGACCAATTACGATCTTATCAAGATGCTGGAGAAAACGTGTATCGAGCAAGATCAGGTGAGTCTGAAGCTTGAACTTGATTATAAACTAGACTTGCATGAAAGCTCGAAGGATAAACAGCAATCCATCATAGGCATTAGACAGATTAATGAATTCATGTGTTTTGAAGGTGATTTGCTGATTGGATATATTGGAATCAGCTCATTTGGAGGCTCGAATGCAGAAATGGAAGTCAATGGCATGGTGCATCCCGATTATAGAAGGCGAGGCGTTTTTAGAACACTTTATAATCTTCTGCTTTGTGAATTTGAAAAACGGAATACACCAAAGATGCTGCTTTTGAGTGATAGACAGTCTGAAGGCGGACAGGAATTTATAAAAAGCAGCGGTGCAAGCTATAAGCATTCGGAATATGAAATGTTTCTGGATTACGACACCTATTCTAAAGTTGTCTGTAAAGACTCCAAAATCAAATTGAGAAAAGCAACTAATGCTGATGTTGAAGAAATTGAAAAACAAAACGCAATCTATTTTAAGGATGTATTTTCAAAAAATGAGGCAGCTGCAGAGAGTCCAGAAGATTCGGACGACACCGGCATTTCACTATTTATGCCTGAAGAAGAGGAGAAAAGAGGCATAACAATTTTTATGGCAGAATTTGAGGGTAAGATTATTGGGAAAGTGACTTTACGGCTTGTCGGTCGTCTTGGTGGGATTTTCGGTCTTGGGATATTACCTGATTATCGTGGAAAAGGCTATGGTAGGGAGCTCTTGATGCTAGCAATAGAAATGTTTGAAAAAATGAAGGTATCTGAAGTTATGCTTCAAGTTGAAGCGAATAATGAAAACGCGCTATCGCTTTATAAATCTGTCGGCTTCATGGCTAGATCAACCATGGACTACTATATTATTTCATAAATACCACTACTACCAATTGATTATTATGCTTTGGCATTACTTTATCTAAATATTACCAAAAAAACAGTAGATATTTTTTATAATTCGTTTTATAATAATTTTGCATTAATAATTTGATGAAGGAGTGAAATTCTTGAAAAGTATCTACGAATCTAATTTCAAAGATTGGAGAAAACTCATTAAATCTTTGGATAAGCACAATGAGGTCGACTTTGAAACATTTAAAGATTGCATCTTCGATTGTTTTGATGATGTGGACGAGATGATGGTTGATGATTTATGCGAGTTCTTTGCCAACGACCTGGGAGCATACTCAGATAC
>JAUYTY010000060.1 GCA_030694905.1 Eubacteriales bacterium
ATGGCTTTTGACCACCACCGGCCGACCATTTTTTTCATCAAACGCTGTGATGAGATTGTCTGAAGTGGTTGCGATTCCAACTCTATTTTTTCTATCTCGCTATCCTCTTTAGTCCGGTCTATGATTGGCTATATCAATCCATCATAGTTTTCAATATGTCATCTCTGTATGTAATAATAAAGCTGTTAAAAGCTTCTATGAAAGCGGATTAGTGATTTTTTTCTTAAGATCAGGTATGATGCACTTTGCCTTTTCCCAAATTTCTTGTTGCACCGCAGACTGTCTGGGTGTATTTTCTGTTTATGAATACCATTCCTTTCTTCCGTAGAATCCACTCCACCGGTTAAAGGTTTTAGGCTCGATAATAGCCGGACGGCTGTATCCGCGTAGAACTGGCGCACATCGCCATACGGCTCATGCTTTAGCACGTTATTTCGCTCCTATCAGGGTTCGACTCCCTTCCCATATTAAGCATTTAAAAAAGACCCAAAGGTCTTTCTTATGCTTAATTTCCAGTCACTCAAAGATTGATACAATTTGGCGATATTTGAATAACGCAAAATATATACACCGGCGCACCTTCAAGATATTAATATGTTTCCATAAATTATAAAGATTATTTTTCTGCACAATCCGCAGTGAAGGTGGTGGATGGATTATATTCCGAGACTTCCTGAAATTTACTAACATAGAGAAATCGGACCACCTCTACAAGTATAACGGCTGTAGTTGGTGCTTTCACAAAAGCGGTAAGATTCGGATATTTTTTCATCAGCAACCCAGCCCAACTAATAATCTCATTTTCATCATGTAATATTCTTGCTTTTCCTGTAATCGTCAGTGCACTTATTTGATTGATGCTGTCTTGTTGCTGAGATCGGTCGTCTACTAAGATCGCAACATTCTCGTCACCGGTGATGAGATCAAATTTACCTGTATTTATTGGTGTCGCGAAAACGATATGTTTTAGATCATGCGTATTAGCAAAGCTAATGAGAGAGGCATTCGTAATGCCTTTTCCCTGTGTCGCCAGTACCGCAAAGGGTTGATCCTCGAAAAGTCTTCTTATGACGTCCTCAAGGATCCTTGCATCCTCTCCTTCTGGACAGTTTTTCCTCACATCAATAAATAATGGTTCCTCATATTGTTTCATCATAATACTCCTTATAGTATCAACTACAGTAATCTCAATATTTTTTAAGCTTTCATCAGATTTATTATAACATAAACAATTTAAGAATTGACCTTATTTGATGAAAGGATCGTTACAATATACCCTATAAAATGGCCCGTAAAAAAGTTTAGAAACCCTTGTTTGTGGACACATCAATTGATTTCCTAAAAGACATCAATACCTCTTGATTGCAATTTTTCAATGCAATTGCAATACTCTTCGAATTGATCACTTAAGCTAAATACAAAAATCAAAAAAATAATGAGATGAATTATATTCATAACTACTTTTTTTATGGAATACCATCTGTATCTCCTACAGTTAAATATAAAAAAAATAGACTACCATTGTCGATACTAGAAGGAATATAATGCTCATAATGCCTCCAGCCTTCACAAAGTCTGAGTTCTTATAATTACCTGCGCCCATGACATAAGCGTTTACCTGGTGTGTGGGCAGTATAAATGAATTTGAGGCAGCAACTGCAACCAGGAGGGCCAGACCTCTTGGATCGATGCCAAAGCTCTCCCCCATGATCAGGATTAGAGGTACCATCAAAACAGTTGCAGCAACATTGGACATAAATAACGAAAAGAAGGAGGTGATCGCCCCTATTACAAGTAGTATAAAAATAACATTCCATGATTCAATCATATTAATTATTGCCTCTGCTACAAGTTTGGCGGCACCAGTCTGCTCAAATGCGGTCCCCAGTGGTATAAGTCCAGCAAGTAAAAAGACAGTCTTCCAGTCTATTGCCTTGTATAGCTCTTCCGCATAAATCACCTTGGTAAAAAGCATCAACATGGCTGCTGAAAGAAAGCTTAGAGGCAATGGAAATCCTAATAGTATCAATACAATAGCTGTCGCTAGAATCAGCATGGCATGTATCTTTTTGTCAGCTCTTGAGATTTCCTCGGGTGATTTTATTTGACTGATTACAACAAAATCTTTCGACTCCTTTAGACTTGTAAGATCTTCCCACCTCCCAAAGACTATAGCCTTAAGTCCTGATTTCATTTCCCAATCCATAAGATCCAATCTTTTACCTTGATGATCGATATATGTTATAGGTTCAATTTTGTAATTTTTTCTAAATGCGATCTCTTCAATAGTTTTACCCTTCAAATCCGAATCCGGTGGGAGAATAATCTCGGCAAAAGCCGCCTCCTTATCATCTCCAAGTTCTTTGAAAGTCACTAATTGATCCTTAGGTTTTAAATCAAACTCATTAAAGAACTTCTTGATATGATTCTCTTCCCCGAAAACGGCCAAAGTCTGACCTTCTTTGAAGGTGGTCTTCCTCCAGGGTATATAGATCTTACTTCCCGAATCGCTAATAGCAAGAATATGAATCCCAGAATCCTT
>JAUYTY010000061.1 GCA_030694905.1 Eubacteriales bacterium
AAGCAGGCGTTGATACGCCCTTTAATAGCAAAATTGTTGAAATCGTGAAAAAACATCAGGAGATGAAGGAATTACCAACCATGAAGAATCTCGATTTGTTTGTCTTACCATAAATCAAAAGGAGGGGAAGTATATGTTTAAAAATGTAGGTGTGGTCGGTGCTGGAACCATGGGTCATGGGATAGCGCTGGCGTATGCCAAAGCAGGTGTTAAGGTTACGATAGTGGACTTGACTGAAGACATATTGAACAGAGCACTGGAAAAAATGAGCCATAACCTTGATATTTTTGTAGAAGAGGGTATGCTGAAATTTTCTAAAGAAGAGGTTTTACGCAATATAACTTTTAGCACAGAGAATAAAGACCTCAAAGATTGTGAGTTCGTTATTGAAACCATCATAGAAAACCTTGGAATAAAACAAAAGCTATTTAAAGAGCTTGACGAGCTGTGTGAACCTTATACCATATTGGCAAGCAATACTTCAAGCCTCAGATTGTCTGATATTGCGAAAGATGTCAAGCGTAAAGACAAGGTTATATTGACACATTTTTTCAATCCCGCTCATATCATTCCTTTGGTGGAATTGTTGAAGCATAGCGAGACTTCAGACCAAACTTATGACAGTGTAAAGGCTTTTTACGAGGAGTGCGGTAAGGAGACCATATTGGTGAATAAGGAATTACCCGGGTTGGTTGCTAATAGAATTCAAATAGCAATGGCCAGAGAGGTCTTCTCGCTATTGGATCAACAGGTCGCATCTCCGAAGGATATCGATAAAGCCATGACCGCAGGTCCGGGCTTTAGACTCTCAATCAGCGGGGTAATAGAAATAGCTGACTTGGGTGGTTTGGATGTTTGGAACACCGTGTCCAATTATTTGGTTCAATTCATCGAATCCAGCAGAGAACCATTCAAGCCATTGGTGGAGAAGGTTGAAAAAGGAGAATTTGGCGCTAAGAACGGCAAAGGGTTTTATGACTATTCTGGACAAGGCCTTGACGACATCATGCTTAAAAGAGATAAGAAACTAGTTAAGCAGTTGAAGTTTATGGACCAGATCAAGCAGTAAGAAATTATGACATTCAATGAGTGAAAGTGTGCAAACGACACTTTCACTCATTGTGTTAATTGGGTATATAAGTATGCTAAATCCGACAGACCTTGAATAAAAACAATAAAACATTTATAATGATAACGCAAGAATAAAATAGCATCATGTGAAATAACGATTACAAATGACAATTAATCTTTCATCACTAAGTAAATTGAAGAAAGGTATTGGTAAAAAAATGGGAAGTAATATTGAATCATTGGTTTCCAAATCAAAGATCACCTTAGAGGAGTTAGTTAACGTTTTTAACAACTCATATGATGGCATTATGATTACAGACCATGACGGAAAACTGATATTCATCAATAAAGCCATATCTGGTATATTAGATATGAGCACAGAAGACATAGTTGGTAAAAATGTTAAAGATTTAGTGAAGGAAGGATTTTATGATAACTCTGTTATTATGAGAGCCATCAACACCAAAATTCAGCAAACCGGAATTGTCAATTTGCGTAGTGGAACGACCGTTATATCTACATCAATACCTATATTAGATGAGAATAATAATGTCAAAATGACTGTGACCAATGTCAGGGTGGAAGGCATCATCGATCAATACGCCAAAGAATTAGAGAAACAAAAATGCCATGTCAAGCGATATAAATCAGCCATTCATTATATGAACAGCCTTAATACAAACTCGAACAAGGTAATAGCAGAGAGTGTTCAGATGAAAAGACTTCTTGAATATTTGTCTAAAGTGAGCAGAATGAACAGCACAGTGCTGTTGACAGGCGAATCGGGAACAGGCAAAGAGGTTGTATCCAGATTTATTCATGAAAACAGCCTAAGGTCAAGGGAACCATTTATACCTGTCAATTGTTCCGCTATACCGAAAGAACTGATGGAGTCAGAATTTTTCGGATTCGAAAAGGGTGCTTTTACCGGTGCGGTAAAAAGCAAGCCGGGGTTTTTCGAAATGGCGGATAAGGGGACCTTATTTTTGGATGAAATAGCGGAAATGACAATGAATATCCAAACAAAATTCTTAAGGGTTTTAGAATCTGGCGTTGTTCAAAGATTGGGCAGCACCAATCCTATTCAAACTGACGTTAGAATAATCGCGGCAACCAATAAAAACCTGGAAGAGAGGGTAAATGACAACAGATTCAGAAAAGACCTCTACTATCGCCTGAATGTAATACCGGTAACCATACCTCCTCTGAGAGATAGAAAGTCGGATATTATGCCATTGGCACAGTATTTTATTGACCAGATAAACAGCGAGTATGATTCAAGCAAAATACTGTCTGAGAGTCTGATTGAAAAACTGCTAAACTATAATTGGCCGGGAAATATAAGAGAATTAAAAAATATCATCGAAAGATTCTACATACTTTCAAATGAAGAAGAGTTTTTCATTTCGGAAAATATTAAATTAGACCAATCGAAAACACTTGTGAATGGTCAATTTGACATGAGTTGCAGCAATGACTTCAACGCAGACTTTACAGGTGATCTGAGGGGATATGTGAAAGAAGCGGAAATCGTATA
Organism: Eubacteriales bacterium; assembly: GCA_030694905.1. GTDB lineage: Bacteria > Bacillota > Clostridia > Tissierellales > Dethiosulfatibacteraceae > 38-11. The sequence goes on from JAUYTY010000061.1 coordinate 2,609, forward strand.
TATAAAAAGAGTTTTGAATAACTGCAAGTGGCAAATCGGCGATGCAGCTAAAGAGCTTGGCATCCATAGAAGTATGCTGTATAGAAAAATGCAGGAATACAATATCTCAAAGAGATAACAAATGACTTTTACACAGAAAGCTTGTAATGCAGGCTTTTTTGTTTCTGAATGATTGAATTACAAATCATCGATATAACGTAGGAGGTTAAAAATGATCAATAACCTAGATCATCTCATCAGCTTAGTGAAATCATTGCCTAAGAAAGTAATAGCAGTGGCAGCGGCAGAGGATGCGGAAATTCTTGAAGTTGTTGAAGAAACCGAAAAAATCGGTTTAGCGCAATTCATACTTGTCGGTGACAAAAGAAAAATTGAACACCTGGCGCTAACACATCATAAAACAATCAATTGTAAAATCATCGACGAGCCTGATCATCAAAAGGCTGCGGAAAGAGCGGTCAAGCTTGTGGTTGATAAAGAAGCAGATGCTGTTATGAAAGGCTTATTGCACACGGGTGTATTTTTGAAAGCCGTTCTAAAAAAAGATGGAGGACTCAATATCGGTAAGTTCATAAGCCAAATATCAATCTTTGAAAAACCCTCCGGTGATGGCCTTATGCTATTGACAGACTGTGCCATGGCTATTGCACCCAATCTTGAGGAAAAGAAGAAAATTATCGAGAACGCTATTGAAATTGCTCAAATAATAGGCTATGAAATGCCCAAGGTAGCTCTTCTGTCGGCTGTTGAGACGATTAATCCAGAAATTCAGGACACATTGGACGCAGCAATTTTGAGCAAAATGGCAGATAGAGGTCAAATCAAGGGTGGAATCGTAGACGGTCCATTCGCGCTCGATAATGCTGTATCAGTTGAAGCGGCCAAACACAAGGGTATAACAGGCGAAGTGGCTGGGAGGGCTGATATATTGATAGCTCCAAATCTGCAGGTAGGTAATGTGATCCATAAATCAATCACTTATTTCGCATGCAAAGATCTGGCCTCTGCGATTGTTGGCGCTGGCGCACCTGTCATCATAACATCACGTACGGATACTGTGCGGACAAAGGTACTGACAATTGCACTGGCCTGCTACATAGCAAAAGCTTCTGTTTAGAGACCAATTTAATCTGATGTCACAAGGGAGGCAACAAATGCAAGGAATAGCCGCATCGCCTGGCATAGCTATTGGTAAAGTTTATTTATTCAAGAAAGAAATATTGGAAATAGACTTTAGACCTATTGAAGAAAACCAGATTCATAGAGAGATTGCAAGATTCGAAGAGGCAAAACATAAAACAAGGGAGCAACTTGAAGCTATTCAGAAAAAGCTTGCAGATAATATGAGTGATGAAGAAGTGGACATATTTTCCGCGCATTTGTTGATGGTGTCGGATCCAACCTTGTCCTATTCCGTTGAACGCTATATTATGGTGAACAGACTGAATGCAGAAGCAGCGCTCGAAAAATCAATAAATGAAATCTGGGAAATGTTTCAGGGCCTTGACGATGAATATCTGAAAGAGAGGGCAACTGACATCAAAGATGTGGGAACAAGCATGCTATACAATCTGGCCGGAAAAGAGATGGCTAGTCTATCCCGACTGGACAGTGAGGTCATAGTGGTCTCGCCGGACCTGACTCCCTCAGACACCGCTCGAATGGATTCTGACAAAGTACTTGGGTTTGTCACCGATGCTGGTGGAAGAACGTCTCATACGGCGATTATGGCCAGATCACTGGAGATCCCAGCGGTAGTGGGCGTACGTAATGCCACTTATTTGCTGAAAGGTGGCGAAACGGCGATTGTTGATGGAAGCTCAGGTATCGTATACTTTAATCCTACGGATGAACAGCTAGATTATTATTATCTGCTTAAAGAAAGCTACAGCCACAATAAACATATGCTGCAGGAATTGCGAAATCTGCCGGCTATCACCACTGATGGCAGACGGGTGGAAATGGTTGCCAACATTGGGGTGCCAAAAGATGTGAAAGTCGCATTGAAGAATGGCGCTGAAGGTATAGGTCTTTTCAGGACTGAGTTTCTGTTTATGGACAGGGCTACTTTTCCGTCAGAAGACGAACAATTCAAAGCTTATAAGATGGTTGTGGAGCAAATGGCAGGTCGACCGGTAATTTTCAGGACACTGGATGTAGGCGGCGATAAGAATTTAGGGTACATGGACTTTCCGAGGGAGTTGAACCCATTTTTGGGGTGGCGTGCCATAAGGATAGGCCTGGACAGGCCAGACATATTGAAAACACAGTTAAGAGCTATCCTCAGAACCAGCCATTATGGTTGTTTGCGAATCATGTATCCAATGATTATCTCGGTTGAAGAGATCAGAAAAGCCAACTGGATATTGAACGAAGCTAAAGACGAATTAAGAAAAAACAATATTCCTTTTAACAACAATATTCAGGTTGGAATCATGGTGGAAACACCGGCGGCGGCGTTGATAGCAGACAGATTGATTGAGGAAGTAGATTTTTTTAGTATTGGGACCAACGATCTCACACAATATACATTGGCAGTCGACAGGGGAAACGAAACAATTGCCCATCTTTATCAACCAATGCATCCAGCTGTCTTGAAATTGATCAAGATGGTCATTGATGCCTCTCATAAGGCCGGGAAGTGGACAGGCATATGTGGCGAATTGGCAGGTGAGGAAACTGCAGCGGTGGTTTTGCTTGGGATGGGACTGGATGAATTCAGTATGAGCGCAGGGTCTATACCAATCATTAAGAAACAAATACGGATCGTATCCTATGAGGATGCAAAGAATATCGCAGACAGGGTCTTATCAATGTCCAGTTCAAACGAAATAGCGGAATATTTGGATTCAATAACTAAACCTTTCTAACAAATGAAAGGTTTTTTTGTGCAAAAAATCATGCGAAGAAATATTTTCAAACGATGAATAAATATAAGGAGAAAGTGGTATAATTCTAATAAAGAAGCGCTATTTCATAATACGCCTTTTAGTCCAAAAATACTGATGCCTGACGAAAGGACATATTGCATATGCCAACAATGCAAATAGATAAAAAGTTCACTAAAATTCTTTGTCCGATATTTGTGTTAATGATTTTTTGTCTGATGGTTTCCTGCTCTGCGCAAGAAAAAAGAGAGGTTTTATTTAAAAATATTCTGGAAGGGAAAGAGGTCTCTGATATTGTTCTCTATAAAGGATTTGTTTATGCCAGCGGAATGGAGGGTGTCTATAGAATAGATCCGAATACGCTGGATGTGGAAACCTTGGATTTAGGACGTGTTTTTCTAGCAAAAGATATGGCTGTGGATGGAGAGATCCTTTACATAGGGCATGATGGTGGCATTGTGATGTTTGACGGTGAAAATTACGCCAGTATTCTGGATGAAACCTTCAATGTTCGGGATTTTCGAGTCAATGGACTGATGATTGATGCTGCAGGTATATTGTGGGCTGGCACATATGGTGGTGTACTTAAATTATCAGAAGGTGTCTGGGAAAGCATCACAGTAAAGGATGGGCTGTTGTTTGATACAGTCTTTTTGATTATGGAAGACGGCTATGGTGGTATCATTTTCGGCCACTACGCTTCCTCAAGGGATGGAATCAGTTATCTCAAGAATGGACAATGGTCTTATTTCACTGTTGAGACAGGACTACCACATAACTATATTACAGCTGGAATGAGGATTGAGAATTTTATTTATATCACCACAGGATTTTACGAAGTTGGTGGGATTGCTGTTTTTGAGACATCATCCAATGGAATAACATTGGTTGACACCATTGTTGAAGAATGGGGAGAGTATGGCAGTAAGGCAAGAAGTATCAATAATGATGGTGATTATTTATGGATTGGAACTGAATACAATGGACTATGCATCATGCAAGAGGATGAATTTGTTAGATTAGACACTGATGACGGATTGGTAAACAATGAGGTGAAGGCAATACTATTCGATGATAGAAATCGGGTCTGGCTTGCAACGAGAAAAGGGCTATCTGTTGCTTCCATGGATCAGCTTTATCAGGAATTCCAAAACAGAAAATGAAAGGAGGTACTGTATGAAATTAGACAAGGCACTAAAAGAGTTTCAGACACTAAAGAAGAAAAAGGATGACGGCAAGTTAAATGACAAAAAGTTTGAGAAAGCTGTAGATAAGATCAAGGCCGTCTCAGATGATGGTGTTGACTGGAAGGTTGACAAAGAAGGCAAGTGGTACAGAAAAGAGAATGATCAGTGGATCAAGGATACAATCAAAACAAAACAAACGCCCAAGGGTCCTCAGACGTTGCTTCAACTGGTGTTTATGATTATTAAGAGTCTCTTTACCAATCTTCCGAAAAGGCTTTTGTTTTTTGCAGTCATAGCACTTGTCACCTTTCTGGTTCATACCTATCTGGTCATCTATCCTAACGGCGGATTTTGGCCGGGAACTAATCCAAGATTGGATAAGGTCCTTGCCCTAGTTGGAAACAGGGGAAGGGGAACTGCCTTCTGGACGATTGCGGCCTATTTGGTTACATCATTATTGAGAAGAATGATAAGTCTAGGACCGAAAAAAATAATCGGAGGGATATTTACCGGACCGGTAAGGGTTGTCAAATCAGCCTTTAGCAGAACCGGAAGATTTCTGACATTCTTTCTGTTAAGTACAGTCGTATTTTTGCTGCTTGGACAATTTCTGATTAAAAACTCAGCTATAGCTTATACGCTTGCCATTGGTGCTATCATAGCTATTATTACTTTTAGGGCTGATCTGAGCTATCTGGTATTGAGATTGGGATATCAGGATTTTACGAGGCTATTCAAGAAAAAAGCGAAATTCAACGATATATATTTTGATGCCTATCAATTGGCTATTGTAGCGGCTATGATACTCTTTGTTTTTCTTAACAAAAACCCACTTCTTATTTATCTGTTCTGTGGGCTATCAGTTGCTCTGGTTGTTTTTTCAAAATTTAGAAAATCCAACAAAATGGCAGCTAATCTGCTTTTGATTGGTATGATGGGTATAAATCTATCCCTGTATTACTTGATCAAAGTTTATGCAGATGACGGAGGCGTTGCAGAAGCTGGTGGTTTTGGTCCTTGGATAAGGAGTGAAGGAGCAGGTAGAGCAGTCGGAATCGGACTTCCACCGGGCATAGGAGCTGGAATCGGTGGATTGATAGGAATCGTTACCGGTGCTGGAGATTTTGTCGGCACATTCGTGGATGAAGTGGATTCTGACGAAATTGACTACACAGAGACAGAATCGGAAGATATTCCAGAAGAAGACCAGCATGAAGAGCCACAAGACGAAACCGAAGAAAAAACCGGTGACGAAGAAGAAACCGCTGATGAGGAAGAGCCTGAAGAAGAAGACGAGTCTGAAGATGAGGAAGAACCTGAGGATGAAGAAGAGTCCGAAGATGAAGAAGAGTCTGGGGATGAAGAAGAAAACGAGGATGAAGAAGAGCCTGAAGATGAGGAAGGCTATGACGAGGAAGATGTTGAGGATTATATAGAGGATCTGATTAATCTTGTTATGGGTAATCCGGAAGAACAGCTTGAAAGTATGATCAATCTTGGGTCATTGGCAGCAGTTTTACCGGGTGAAATTGGTGATCTCATCAATGCCGGCCAAGACTTTGTGCTCACATCAAGCGTTATTGATGCTATATTTGGCGCTTATGATTGGGTCGTTCCCGAGTGGGTCTCTGAAGCAGCGGAACAGACAGCAAATGAGTCTTGGGACTATATGGGTGTTGTGAAAGACATCCTTGACTTAAATGGCAAGATCCCGGAAGGTCATCCGATTGCTGAACTGATGGATTGGGCTGGAATTACAAAGGACGCCTTGGATAATATCGGTATGGGTGATAATGTGGTATATGCAGGCATTAAATCCTATTTGTCCAACAAAATAAAAAGTGCGATTTTTGACAAAAACACCAATCCGGGTTTGATTGTAATGGATATACTGACGACCATTTTCGCTGGGGGAACCCAAGCAGGTGATATCATCAGCCCAGGTAAGACAATTCAAGGTGGCGCGAACTTTATTATTGATAAATTGACTGATCTATATAATGGCACAGATGATGTGGGAGGCAGACTTAAGGACGGAAAATACGGGGGTGTATGGAAGGTAGCGGATGACACGACTGACTTGATCGCTGAAGGTGTTTACAATCCCGATGAATTCAAAAAAGATTTTGAGAATGTCGTTACCTCTGATGATTTCTATGATGGTATGTACAAGACGAATGACGAGCTGTGGAAACCGGCTGAAGGCTCTTGGGCTATCAAAAGGGCAGGTTGCTATGTGGGGCACAAGACAACCGAAGGACTAATCAAAGTGGCGGACGGTGTCAAGCAATTGAGTTCCTGGCTTGGCAGCTGGATGTAGGGAGGTAGAATATGGCTTTGTTGATTTTAAGAAAAGATGAGTTGGAAGTGCTTTCTCTGATAAATGGGAACAGAATGAATTCATTCTCTGTTCTGAACGGGTTGGTTGGATTTGATAGAGAAAGCTTATTGAATAAAAAAGAAACACACAAGGAAGTGATAGAGGACTTTGTGAATGATGGCGCCATATGGAGAGATAAAACCGGGCGGCCCCATTTGATCAGAGAGCTTCAAGGGGTATTTGACATCATCAATAGCCCTGAAAAGACTGTAAGAATCAAGGCTGCTTCCAAAAGGGAAATGGTATCCTATTACACCTATGTTGGCGAGATGGGTGTTATTTTCTCCATCGGAAAGAATGAGGAATTTTATACCGTAGCCTATCCTTTCAACCAACAGCTTTTGTCTACCTGGTTTAATGACGAGATTATCGGCGATTTGGGGATAGAAAAGAGGAGCGATGTAAATGCTGATTGGGATTTAAGCGGAGATGAATTCAGTCTGCTGATGGTGATGATCATATTCAAAAATCACCTTAAGCAAATGGATAGCGATAGACCATTGACGCTTGAATCAATGCGGGATTCAGGTGTATTAGCATACATCAATGAAAACAACTATTTCAATCTGAACCCGGAGAATGTGCAAAAAATGATGGAACAGGACAATCTGGATACAACTGTTCAAACTCTCTCAAACAAGGGCGTTTTGAATATTGATGGTCAAAATATAGATATCCATAAGACGCTGTACAAAGGGTTTGAAAAGGGTAACCTCAGAGAAATAGTTGAAATAAGCGAGATGACACCATTCATGCGTGGCAAAAATCTATATATTTCCAACGAAGGATTTATGATTTTCGAACCATTGATGATCAAACCCATGAGATGGAGGGTTAGCATTTTGGGACTGAGGACTTATCCGTTCAGGCTTGTTGAGAGACTGATGGCGTTTGGTCCGGTACAGGCCAGTGATTTATTGAAGAAAGAATTGAAAGAAAGAATCCGATAACCAATCTGAAATCCCCGGCGCATCATCTATACCGGGGATTTTTATATTTTCTTGATATCACTTCTTCAAAACTGATATAATGGTTTTAGTTTTTAAATCAGTTTAATCAAGAAAAGAGGAGTCATAAAGTGAGCAATAGAGATTTTATCAATAGAAGCGATGATGGTTCTCTGGTTATACCGGAATCTATATTAAATAAGACCATGCTAAAAAACCATAGTGAATTAATGATGATAGAGGAGGAGGGAAGGTTGATTCTAGTACCCTCCATTCATTCTTTATCAAGGCTGTATGTTGAGCCAACTTCAACCTGCAATTTGAACTGTGTCACCTGTATCAGAAGCAGTTGGCATGAAGAATCCGGGTTTATGGGCATGACTGTGTTCAAAGCTTTGATTGAACAGTTAAGAGAATTCAAGACAATTGGGTCGGTCATGTTCAGCGGATTTGGAGAGCCATTGTCACATCCTGATATTTTAAAGATGATAAAGGCATTCAGCGATCTGGGACTCAATACAGAGGTTACGACAAATGGCACACTTTTGGATGATAGTATGGTAGACGGTTTGTTTGAATCGGGATTGAATGATTTATGGGTCTCTATTGATAGCGTCACCCCTAACAAATTCAATGAAATAAGAGAGGGTGGGGATTTTGAAAATGTCTATCAAAACTTAAAAAAATTCAAACTCAAGAATAAGAAGAGCAAACGTAAAATAACGCTTGGCATCGCTTTTGTGGCTACCAAAGACAATGTCGATGAGATGTCGAAATTGAGAGGATTCGCCGGCAGTGTATGGGCTGAAAAGATATCCATCAGCAATGTCATTCCTTATGACCAAGAGATGGAAGATAAGATGCTTTGCAAGAAAAAGCTGTTCAAACCACTCGCCTACAAGGAAGACCAAGAGGACAGGATAGGATTCAAAGAGATTGTAATTCCGGAAATCAGCCTTCCCAAAATCGACTATACCTCGTTAACCAAGGAAGCCCTGTACGATATTCATAGCTCGATGATGAAAATTAAAAAGCTGGATGAGCCATTCAATGAACACAAGGACTATTGCCGATTCATCAACAAGGGCAATGCCTTTATCAGATGGGATGGGATGGTCACACCCTGTATGGGCTTGATACATTCTTATAAGACATATTTGAATGGCAACGAGAGAACTATAAAATCATATACATTGGGAAACATCGCGGAGAAATCATTGATGTCTATTTGGCAATCAGAAGAATATAGACGTTTCAGAGAAGATGTCATGAGATTTGAATTCTCTCCCTGTGTCCTTTGTGGAGGCTGTCAGGAAGGCAGCTCCAATGAAAAAGACTGCCTAAAAAATGAGTTTCCGGCATGCGGTGGGTGTCTGTGGGCTCAAGGGGTCATTCAGTGTCCATGAGCAATCAAAAAACCCGTGTTAAATTATCATTATTTTTTCAATAATCTTTATTCATTTAATGTTATACGTGATATAATTAAATATGCGATTTAATCGTGAAAAATAATAAGGGAGGTTTTTTGATGAAAAGCAGAAGATTTATTGTCTTGATTGTTACAGTTGTTTTACTGACCAGCATGATGGTGTTGCCGGCTTTTGCAACAACCTACGAGGTAGTAAGCGGTGACATGCTCTACAGGATCGCTCAGAAGTATGGTGTGACAGTTCAACAGATAGTAGATGCAAATGACATTAAAAACCCCGACCTGATTTATCCGGGGGACAAATTACTGATACCAGACGGAACAACACCAACACCAACAGGTGCTGTGGAGATCACTATTATTCACACAAACGATGTTCACTCAAGAGTTTCATTTAGCGCAACCGGTGGACTGGGGTATGATAAGCTTTCAACTATAGTTAAAGAGATGCGCGCTAAGAATCCAAACACATTGGTTATGGATGCAGGAGATGCTTTCCATGGACAAACTGTATCAACCCTTAATAAAGGTGAGAGCATTGTAAGGATAATGAATGCAGTCGGTTACGATCTGATGACAGTGGGGAACCATGACTTTAACTATGGCCAGGACAGATTGCTGGAGTTGGAAAAGATGGCTGATTTTGACATCATATCATCTAGTATTTACAAAGCCGACTATAGCACATTTTTACCATCATATGTCATTAAGGAATTTGACGGCGTAAAGATAGCTGTGTTTGGATTGTCCACACCGGATACCACATTCACAACCCATCCGAACAATGTGATTGGTCTTGATTTCTTTGATCCGGTCATTATCGGTAAACTGATGGTAGCGCAGTTAAAAGACAAGGCGGACATAATCGTATGTCTTGCGCATTTAGGATTGGATTCGAGTGGTGATTATTCGAGTGAAAAGGTTGCCATGTATGTGGATGGCATTGATGTTATTGTTGACGGACATAGTCATACGGCATTACCGGAAGGCAGACTGGTTAACAATACCTTGATAGTACAAACCGGAGATTACATCAAAAATGTCGGTGTCGTGGAGTTGAAATTGGCAAAAGGCGTCTTAACCAAGACCGCTAAACACATTACTCATGCTGAAGGCGGGGCTATGGCATCGGATCAGGTGATTGTTGATCTGATAGCTGAGATACAAGCAGACAACACTGCCATAACATCTGAAGTGATTGGAACAACGACAATCAAGCTTGATGGTGAAAGAGGATTGGTTAGAACAGGTGAAACAAATCTAGGAAATCTGATAACAGATGCCATGCTTTATGAAACGGGAGCACAGATAGCATTTACAAACGGTGGAGGGATTAGAGCCTCTATAGATGTAGGTGAGATAACAGTTGGTGATGTTATTACTGTTCTTCCTTTTGGAAACTATGTGGTAACCAAGGAACTGACTGGTTCACAGATTGTCGCAGCATTGGAACTTGGAATGGATACATATCCAGCTGAAAAGGGATCATTCCCTCACATAGCAGGAATGAAAGTGGTCTTCGATCCAGCTAAGGCAGCAGGAGAAAGAGTGGTTTCAGTGACAGTAGGTGGAGAGGCAATTGTTCTTGATGAGCATTATTCCGTTGCCACCAATGATTTTATAGCGGCAGGCGGAGATGGCTATACCATGTTCAAAGGTGCTCCGCATCTTGGCGAATATCAAGGACTGGATGAGGTGTTGATAGACTATATCCAAGTATTTGGAGCAGAGGATTCTGTGGTTGAAGGTAGAATCATGAAAGTGGATGAAGTTTCCTATCTATATTTTTACTTGGCAGCATAAAGGTTTAATAACACAAGACTTGAACCAAAAAGAGGAGATCGTTGATCTTCTCTTTTTTATCCGATGACTAACAGTGCTAAGACTCCCACTTCTATCAGTGGGAGATAAGCACTGTAGAGTCCCTGGATAACGGTTTCTAAGGTTCAGATGGCGTTTGAAACGCCAACTGAACCCAAGAACCCTGTTGATGATTGACAATACTGCGAAATTAGGTTTATCCTATGACTAACAGTGCTAAGACTCCCACTTCTTAAGCACTGTAGAGTCCCTGGATAACGGGTTCTAAAGAACCCTGTTGATCATATGTCAAATGGAGGTAGCTTGATATGAAATATAGCGTAGACCAATGGGTGTTTGACAAAAACCCTGGTGTTAGATTTGGAATTATTGTAGGTAAGGCAATCAAAAACTCTGAAACAACGGAAGAGGATTCAAAAATTTTAGAAACAGCTGAACAACTATTGCGAAGCAGGATAGAACCTGGAGATCTTAAAAGTCATAAGGATATAGAGATCTACAGAAATGCTCTTTTGTCAGTAGGCATAAATCCCAACAAATTTATGAATTCAGTTGAGGCGATGAGTAAAAGGGTTATCAAGGGCGATTTATTGCCACGGATCAATGCCCTGGTTGACAGGTGCAATGCCATAGCATTGGCTGAAGTAATATCGCTTGGTGGCCATGACCTCAGAGATATTGATGAGGATTTGGAGGTGCGCATTACAACGGACGAAGACACATTCCTGCCATTTGGAGAAACGGAGTTTGAGCAGGTAAAAGCTGGAGAGCTGGTTTTTACCAGTGGCAAAAAAATCCAGACAAGACAATGGCTTTGGAGACAGAGCGAGCTTGGGAAGGTTAGATTGGATAGCACGGATGTGTTTTTTCAGCTGGTTGGTTTTGAGGGTGAGCATGGCGAAAAATTTGACAGAGCTATGCGGGCTCTTGAAAATCTTATAATAGACAGATTTGGTGGAAATTTTAATACATACGAGGTGAACAAAAATAATCACAGCATTCAATTCTAAAGGCCGGGAGAAATAACCCAGCCTTTATTTTGTAGAATCATCGCTATTGGTTGTCTATCAATGGTTCAAACCCGGCGCCCTTTCCCCAGACAGACGATACAGGCAAGACGTCTATAAATGCCTCCTGGTCAACCGATGAGATAAAATGCTTGATCATGATAGATTCTCTTGGCGTACAGATGGTTGTCAGCACGGTTTTTTCCATTTTGGTATATCCGCCAATTATTTTATATTTAGAAACACCTCTGACCACGGTATTGAGTATATAGTCTTCGATTTCATCGATCTTTTCTGTTATAATTTCCAGCTTGACTTTCTTTGCGCTAAATCCATAAATAACAGACTCCATGCTTTTTACAAATACAACTAGCGTAACGATGGCATATAAAGCCGTATTGACATTATATTTGATTATGGACAACAGTATTACAAGCACGTCAATCATCAGTAACAGTTTGCTGATGCCAACAAAAGGAAAAAGCCTGTTATGCAGGATCTTGGCAATGGTGTCTGTGCCCCCTGAAGCGAAACCACTACTGACAACCAGACCGAAGCCACCTCCGGCGATCAGACCATAAAAGATAGCTGCTAGGAACATATCATTCAAATATAGCCTGAAGTCAAGACTTTCAAATAAAATCAGTATCAATGGGAACAGAATGCTATAGACGATTATTTTTTTGACCTCTTTTTTACCTAAGGTAAGAAGTGTGGCAATTAGAACAATAAAAGCGAGTATATAGTAATATATAGTGTAGGGAATTCCCATAAAGCCATCTAATAGAATGCTGATTCCTGTTATTCCGGCAGTTATCAGTTCGTTGGGTCTTAATATGGCTGTGATGGAAAAAGCCAGCAGTGCGCTTCCCAATACCAGCAATGCATAGTCAGTATAAGATTTACGAAGGCTTGAACCCTTTTTTTCTTTCATTTTTTGTACCTCCTTTTCAATATCAGACCATATTATAGACAAATAAATTGTAGAAGTCCAGTATTATTTATTTGATTTAATCCACTGTTAACAAATGGTCAATAAATCTTTGCATATAGCTAAAATCACACTTGACAGAAACTGTACTAAGAGCTATAATACAGATATACTGTATGAATCATTATAATACAGTCGAAAGGAGGACGGGTGATGATTAGCTTTGATCAAAACAGTTCAAAACCAATTTATGAACAAATTTATGAGCAATTCGTCAAACTTATAAGCAATAAAGTTCTCAAGACTGATGAACAGTTGCCATCCGTCAGAGATTTGGCATCCTCTGTCAGGATCAACCCCAATACTATACAGAGGGCCTATAAATTACTGGAAAGTAAAAACTACATTTATTCTGTGCCTGGCAAGGGAAACTTTGTATCCAAGGCGGAAAATTTGATTTCTGCAGAATTGGAAAGGGCTGAAAACCAATTCGTCAGAAGCATTAAAGAAATGAAAATATTAGGGGTAACCGACGAAAGGGTCATGGACCTGACCCAAATGACTTTGAAGGGAGTTGATAGCGATGCTTAAGGTGAATTTGCTGAATAAAAGCTTTAGAAAATTTCACGTACTAAAAGATATAAATATCAATGCAGAGCCAGGCCAGATATATGGATTGGTGGGATCAAACGGATGTGGAAAGACAACGCTCCTTAAACACATCATTCAGGTTTTCAGACAGGATAGCGGTGAAATACACTACAACAACAATCTGATAACGGAAAAATCAGAAGAGATCAAAGATTTCTATTACGTTCAGGATGATCTTTTCTTTCCGCAAAACAGCACACTAAAGAGCCTATATGATTTTGAAAAACTCTTATACACTGGCATGTCATTGGAGAAATTCGACAAGCTTGTCAAATACTTCAAGATTGATATCAATAAAAAGCTCAACAACATGTCCAAGGGACAAAAAAGACAAGCAGCCTTTGTGCTGGCTATGTCAGCCAATCCTAAGGTATTGCTGCTAGATGAAATTGTTGACGGTCTGGATGCGGTTATCAGAAGAAAGTTCTGGAATGTGCTGATAAAAGAGGTTATTGAGAACAACATTACAGTTATCATTTCATCCCATGCATTAAAAGAGCTTGATAACATATGCGACAAAGTTGGTATTATGCATGAAGGTGCAATCATCAAGGAAGAAGAGATGGAGTCTTTGAAGGAAAATCTGAAAAGAGTCCAGTTTGCCATAGATGGAGAATACGAGGACGTAATTGATGAATCCTATACAATTATCAAGTCTATCAAAGTAGGCAGTGTTTATTTTGTGACACTCAGAGGAGATGTCAACGCATTCAGAAAATCCCTTGAAAATCGTTACAAACTGCTGATATTTGATGAGTTGGCGGTCAATCTCGAAGAAATCTTCATTACTGAGTTAGGAGGTGCTGGGTATGGAATGGAAGAACTCGATTCATAAAAATACAGGAAGGCTGGTAATCAACGGATTGAAAGAGAAAAGAAGCTGGTTTCTTGTTTCGTTCTTGATTCTCTTCATAACTGTTATTATCATCCCGATTATAACCGGATCCAGAATACAAGAGGGTCATATAGTGGTTGGTATGGTTGAGGTGTTTTTCCTGGTTTTCATCAACTGCATGATCGATTTCAGTTACATGCATGACGGGAGAAAGCTTGCTTATAATATATCCAAACCCATAACAGACCTGCAGAAAATAAATGTGACTATCATTACGAATATGGTTTTTACAGCAGTCCTGGTGGCAGTGTTGTTTATTACCAGTATGTTCATCAAAACCAGTTATATGGATATTGGTGAATTATTCATAGTAACTGTGCCTTGGCTGATAACAGGCATTTTCACAGCTGCGATATCAGGCGTGTTGACAGGAAACAGCATATCGGGTTCGCTGGCAACCATCATTAACTTCACGCTTCCCTTATCCTTCTTGGCGATCATCAATTACTTCTTTAGAATAGTTGAAGACATAGCCATAGGTTTCAATGCTGACATACTATTCAACACCTTTGTCGAAAACTATTACAGGATAGACATATTGTACTTTGTCAAGTATGTGGAGGATGGGTTTGATTTTACATACTTCATTGTCCTGGCAGCGGTGCTTGTCATATTGTATGGTTTGATATATGTTTTGACGAAGAGGCGAAAGCATGAGAGAGCAGGAGAGCTTGTGGTGTCCGATGGATACAAGAGTTTTATTTCCATCATCATAGCATCATTGGTACCGATTGCATTTTCGAGTATTTTCTACAACGTTGGGTTCTCAGGCCGGATCATTACATTTGTTATCCTGTTTGCTTTAGCATACTATCTGATCAACGCTGTATTGGAAAAATCCTTCAGATTGAACAGGTACACAATTAAGCTGTTTGCGGGATTCATGGTATTCTTTGCTTTGTTCATCATCATAGCTGATTTTGCAACCAATCAGTTTGAAGGCAGATTGCCGGTGGCATCAGAGATAAGCTCCGTCTACATCGGCTCCAACACATGGATCTATTCTCAAGAAACCGACGAAAGTGAGTTCGAAGGCAGACAAATATACAGTGCAACAGAAGAATTTATGAAAAAGGCTGACAATGTGATTCTTTATGAGGACCAGGAAACCATTCAGGCGATTATAGACGTGCATCGTGAGATCATCAAGAATCAAGACTATTACTACAATATGAGCTTTGTCATCGCTTATTACTACAACGACGGCGAGATCCTATACAGATACTACAATTTGTTGGAAAAATCAGATTACGACGGACAAAAGGATGCCTTTGTCAAAGAGCTGATGAATACGTCTGATTTCAAGCTGAAACGGATGCCATTTGTTTACGATGACAATTATCTGACGGGTTCCGAGAAGCCCAGTATCACCATTCATTATGAGGGAAAAGATGTGCGGAGCATTCCTCAAAGCGCCATTGGAAAATTTAATGTCGAAATCTTCAGAGCGAATCTGAAAAAAGACTTTGATAAGTATCTGATTGAAAGCGATACAAGCTTAAACTTCCTGATTCAATCGCCGAATGATTTTTATTTCATGGAGCCATATGGAAGATATAAAACGGAGATCGCAGAGCCGTATATAGTGGAAGAAGCCTATTATGTGGAGATCAGCTTTAATGAGGAGAGCATGAAGTCAAAAAATTATTTCTCGTTAAGAGTAACTGAAGCGTTTCCTGAAACTTATGCTTACATCGAAAGTCTGATGGATTAGACATAGAAGCTTGCAAGACTAGAGCACCTTCGATTTGAAGGTGCTCATCTTTTTATGATGGGGACCATTTTTCTACCGGTATAGGAAGCGATAGTGATTTTGGCCAGATCCCCCGGCAAAAAAATCAGCACGGCAGGCTTCAGAAGTCCTTGAAATGTGACAGCGGCACCTGAGACTCTTGTCAATACGAGATATAAATATGGATAACCAATGACATAGATTACAGCAGTTCCAAAAAGACAAGAGAGGAATATCTTTAAGAAGCCTGGCTTTCTGTCATTCTCTAAAAGCTTACCAACTATGAAGGCTGCAGCGACAAATCCCAGGACATAACCGAATGAAGGTGCGAAGATGTATGAAAATCCACCTGCCCCTCCGGCAAAAACCGGCAGACCCACAAGACCCATAAGGATATAAATGATTTGTGATAAGGCACCGTATCTGCTACCGAGAAAAATACCGGACATGACAGTAAATAGAAGTTGAAGAGTTATAGGTGCGGGTCCTACAGGGATGACAATATAAGCGCCAATAGCTGTCAAAGCAGCGAAAAGACCTGTCAGAATCATGTTTTTTGTTTTATTATCCATAGAAAAACTCCCCTTGTCATTGCATCAATATAAGTGTTAAAATAGATTGTAAACCAAAATTTAATTACTACGTTTACAATAATATATCAGCGTGTTTTAATTGTCAACCATTTATATAGTTAAGTTTACAATAGAGGTGTTTATGAAAAAGGAAATCATCAGATTGTTAGAGAAAAAAAATGACTTCATTTCCGGAGAGGATATCAGCAATGCTCTGGGAGTGAGTCGCGCGGCTGTATGGAAGCATATCAAGGCATTGAAGGAAGAGGGGTATGAGATAGAATCATTCTCAAGGAAAGGGTACAAGCTGATACAATCCCCTGATGTTTTAACGCAAAACGAGATCTCAAAATTTCTCGAAACTTCAATTATTGCCCAGGAAATAATCCACTTTGATACGATTGCTTCAACCAACACAAAAGCAAAGGAAATGGCGGACAAAGGCGCTCTTCAGGGAACAATGATTATGAGTGAGGAGCAGTTAGGCGGGAGAGGACGTCTTGGTCGGGAATGGACCTCACCAAAGCATAAGGGTATCTGGATGTCTATTATTCTCAGACCTCATGTCGATCCAAGCGAGATATCAAAAGTGACACAGGTGGCTGCTGCTGCTGTTGTGAAGGCAGGCCAACAAATGGGATACGACTTTTATGTCAAATGGCCGAATGATATCATCATGAATGGAAAAAAAATATGCGGTATCCTGACTGAAATGAGTGCTGAATTGAATCAAATCAATTATGTGGTGATAGGCATAGGTGTCAATGTCAATCTGGAGATTGATGATTTTCCAGACGACTTGAGGGAAAAGGCATCCTCTATCAAAATTGAAACGGGAGAACAAGTAAACAGACAGGAACTGTGCGCTAAAATACTGAATCACTTTGAAACGCTTTATGATAGTTTTATGAAAGACAAGCAAGGCCTTGAAGCAATTGACATATGCAGATAAAAATCTATTTTGATAGGCAAGGATGTCAGTGTTATCAGGGGAACTGACAAATTCGACGCATTGGTGCTGGATCTCAATCAAGCCGGAGAATTGGTGATCAGAAAGAACGATAGAACAGAGGAAAGGCTTTTTTCAGGTGAGGTTTCTGTAAGAGGAAAGAGAGGGTATGCCATATGAACGAATATTTCATGACGGAGGCTTTAAAAGAGGCGCAAAAGGCATACGATATGGAAGAGATTCCTATTGGGGCAATAATTGTAAAGGATGGAATAATCATTGGAAGAGGATTTAATCAAAAAGAAACAACCTGCGATTCCACAGCGCATGCGGAGATAATCGCGATAAAGGAAGCCAGCGAGAAGCTAAATGCATGGAGATTGACTGGCTGCACCATGTATGTGACACTTGAGCCATGTGCCATGTGTGCTGGTGCTTTAGTCAACGCAAGGATAGACAAGCTGGTTGTCGGGGCATCGGATCCTAAGACCGGCGCCTGTGGATCGGTGTTTAACATTGTGCAAGACAAAAGACTCAACCATCAGATTGAGCTTCAAGTGGGAATACTAGCAGAGGATTGTTCGACTATACTGAAATTATTTTTTGAGAAACTGAGAGGAAGAGATGATGATCGTTAATCTGCAAGTTGACGCAAATCAAGGCTGAATCGGTTTTTTACGTCTCAGTAAATCTCGGAGGCCTTTTTCCTTTCCTTTTTTAAGACGACTGATATTTTCCCTATGCTTATAAAGTATAACAAAATACATCATAATAAGAAGGAGAATTATAATTGGATTTTCCTTGATATAGATATTGTATAGCGGATAGGCCCCTGTTGAAATCAATGCCGCTACCGAGACATAATTTGTCACTACGGTGATGATGATGCAGATAAAAATGAAAGCAATTCCTAGTCTCCAGTTCATTGAAAGCACCAGTCCGGCATAAGAGGCGAAGCCTTTGCCTCCCCTAAACTGCATGTAAAAGGGAAAGATGTGCCCAAGTATACAGGACAAACCTGCAATATATTTCAAGAGATGATCTCCAGGAAAAACAAGTCCGATGATTGTAACAGCTAAAATTGTTTTTCCAATGTCAACCAAGGCGATGACCAAACCATACTTCCAGCCAAAAACGATAGCGGCATTTGATGCCCCTGCATTGGAGGTGCCGTGTTTCCTTATATCCGTCTGTTTTAAAAACTTGCCCAACAAATATGAAGTTTGAAAACAACCAACAATATAGCCGATCAAGGCGGATGCTAGATATATCATACGACTCTCCCATGTGAATTTACTAGTTTCATTATACTATACATATGCATTTAATAAAAATTTAAATCAGTCTGAATTTGTTAAAATGCTGTAAAAATAATTGTGGTTTGAAACAGCGTTTTGAAAATCTTGAAATTTTATCTGATTTATTGTATTATATCCCAAAGAGAGTTGAATGAAAGGAGTCAGACCATGAAAACCACTAAAGATATTATTGAAAAGACCAAAAAATTCGGAGCGAACAACTACAACCCGACAGAGGTTGTGTTTGAAGAAGCTGAGGGCGTATGGGTGACTGATCCCGAGGGAAACAAATATATGGATATGCTTAGTGCTTACTCAGCAGTCAGCCACGGTCACAGACATCCAAGAATCATAGCCGCTGCCAAGAAACAGATGGACAAAGTCACATTGACATCAAGAGCCTTTCACAATTCTGTGCTTTGCGATTTTTATGAATTGCTGTCTGGTTTAACCAATAAGAATATGATCCTACCTATGAACACCGGAGCCGAAGCTGTTGAGACAGCTATAAAATGTGCAAGAAGGTGGGCGGTTGACGTTAAAGGAATAGAAGATGGCAAACAGGAAATTATTGCCTGCAATGGCAATTTTCACGGAAGGACAACCGCAATTATATCAATGAGCTCCGAGCCATCTTATAGACGTGGATATGGACCTTTGACACCAGGTTTCAAGTTGATTGAGTATGGCAATATCGATCAACTAAGAAATGCCATCACACCAAACACCGCAGCTTTTATCATGGAGCCTATCCAAGGTGAGGGTGGGATTATTGTCCCTCGTGACGGTTTTATGAAAGAGGCCAAATCACTCTGTGAAGAGAACAATGTTTTGCTTATAGCGGATGAGGTACAAACGGGATTTGCGCGTACCGGGAAGATGTTTGCCAGTATGTGGGAGGATGTAGAGCCTGATATGTATGTTCTCGGAAAAGCCTTGGGAGGCGGTGTGTTCCCCGTTTCAGCGGTTGCCGCCGATAGATCTGTGCTAGGTGTGTTTACGCCTGGTTCTCACGGCTCGACATTCGGAGGAAATCCTTTGGGATGTGCCATAGCAATAGAAGCGATGAAAGTCATGATAGAAGATGATTATGTCGGAATGGCAATCGAGAAGGGTGAGTACTTCATGAACAGATTGAGGGAAATCAAAAATCCGCATATTGTTGAGGTGAGAGGCAGGGGACTGCTGATTGGCATGGTGTTTGACCGTAAGGCAGGTCCATATTGCGATGCATTGAAGGAAGAGGGTGTACTTGCCCATGAAACCCATGAGACCGTCATCAGATTCGCTCCTCCGCTTATCATCACGAAGGAAGAGATAGATTGGGCTGTAGAAAAGATAAAAAAGGTACTGGACAATAAATAAGATAAAATGTGTATATAAAATATGCATAATTTGTTGACAACCCTGTGGACACCTATTGATTTCTGTGGATAACCCTGTGGAAACATATGAAATTATGTTGATAAAGCGCTATTTCCTGTTGAAATGGTGCTTTTTATTATCGGGATTAAAAAACGTCGTATAATATGATATAATTATTAAAAACTAATCGAGGTGAATTATGCTGAAGCGATATCCCAATCTGGCGGTCAATATGAAAAAAATGAGAAATAATGCCAAAGTTATCCATGATATATGCGAGGATAATGGCATAGAGTTGGCCTGTGTCATAAAAGGATTCAACGGCATACCTGAAGTTGCTGAAGAAATGGTGAAATCAGGTTGCAGGCAATTGGGCAGTTCAAGGATGGAGCAACTGAGGGAGATTAAATTGAGAGGATTGGGAATAGACACGCTTTTGTTACGTATTCCTATGCTATCGGAGGCTGAGTTGGTTGTAAAGTATGCGGATATAAGCTTAAATTCGCAGAAAGAGGTCCTTGATAGCCTAAACGATCTGGCTTTGGAATATGGCATCAGACATAGGGTTATTCTCATGAGGGATCTGGGAGATCTAAGGGAGGGATTGTTTGACAGACAGTCATTGACTGAGTTGGCTGTTTACGTAGAAAATGAATTGACAGGCATCATTCTCGAAGGTATCGGAGCAAATCTAAGTTGTTACGGATCTATCATGCCATCGGAGGACAACCTGAACGAACTGGTTGCCAATGCTGAGGATATAGAAAATATCATTGGAAGAGAACTGAAATATATATCAGGTGGAGCGACGACGACATTACCGCTTTTGTATTCTGGAAAGCTACCGGAACGAATCAATCATCTTAGAGTAGGTGAAGGTATCATATGCGCATTGGATCTGCCATTATACTGGGATACTGAAATTGACGGGCTTGAGACAGGTGTTTTCAGGATAGAGGCCGAGGTGATAGAAGTCGAAAAAAAACCGACCTATCCGATCGGAATCAAGTGCGTCAATGCCTTTGGAGAAACACCTGAATACAATGATCGTGGCATTAGGTCAAGGGCATTGCTGGCAATCGGAAACAAAGATGTGGGGAGCTACACGGCATTGCTTCCTATAGAGGATGGAATCGAACTGGTTGGCGCTAGCTCCGACCATCTGATTATTGATATTGAAAATGCAAAAAGAGAGATTAAATTAGGTGATATTGTTGAATTTGATCTTTTCTATCAAGGCGTGCTGTTTGCCTCAGACAGATGCTTTATGAATATTGAACTGAACTACTAGTCATGAAATATAATCAGATTGTCGAGGCAACGTTTGTCTTCCGTCCAAATCGTTTTGTGGCCGAGGTGTCAATAAATGGCATCCAGGAGGATGTTCATGTGAAAAATACAGGCAGATGCAAAGAGATTCTCGTTGCGAGCACTAAAGTGTATCTCGAAAAATCAACCAATCCAAACCGTAAGACGAACTACTCTCTAGTGAGTGCTTATAAGGGACCGATGCTGATAAATATTGATTCTCAAGCCCCTAATCAAGTTGTTTTTGAAGCGTTAAAGGAAAATAGAATCAGGGGTTTTGAAGACCTTAGATTGATTGCCAGGGAGAGATTCTATGGAAATTCCAGGTTTGATATCTATTATGAGAGGAATGATGGAAAAAAAGGCTACATTGAGGTTAAAGGTGTGACACTGGAGGTTGAAGGTCTTGCCATGTTTCCGGATGCTCCCACAGAAAGAGGGACAAAGCATATAGAAGAGATGGTAAATGTTGTAAGAGAAGGATATGAGGGAAGCATTTTTTTTCTTATTCAAATGGCACAAGTGAAGAATTTTAGTCCGAATTTTGAGATGGACCCTAAATTCAGCAACTCATTAAGAAAGGCCTATGAATCAGGCGTGAAAGTTCTGGTTTACAACTCATATGTCACGAAAGATGAAATAATATTGGACAAGGAGGGGTTTTATTGTCATGATGATTGAAATCAGCGAGGTACTTCTGAAAGGATCCGATATTTCAAGCCCCGTGGAAGTCAGGATAGATCAACCGACAACGGTAGATGAACTGATGATAAGGATAGGACTGATACATAAGGATTATGGCGTGTATTTTGTCAATGACAAGTTGGTGGAAAGAACACATATTGTGGACAATGATGACCGAATGATTGTGCTTCCCTTGTTTGGGGGAGGATAAAGGAGAAATTATGGAATTTAAATTGAAATATAATGTCAAAGAGATAAGCTTTCGCCTCGCAGAAGAAAACTACATTTCAACGCTAATGCCAAATGAAGTAAGTGTCGATTTAATTGAAGAGGTAGAAGTTCGAAGGGCAATGCAGAATCCCATTGGAAGTAAAAGACTGAAAGATATTGTTTGTCCGGGAGACAAGATTGCTATCGTTACCAGTGATATCAGCAGACCTATGCCAAGCTACAAAGTACTGCCAACAGTTATTGAAGAATTAAAATCAGCCGGTGTGGAAGAGAAAGATATTACGGTTGTTCTTGCTCTTGGGATTCATAGAAAGCATTCTGAGGAAGAAAGGAGACGGCTTGTTGGAGAGGAAGTTTATTGTTCGAACATCACCATAATCGATAGCGACAAGGAGAAATGTGTGCGTATCGGCTATTGCAGAAACGGAACGCCTGTCGACATATTCGAGCCAGTAATGAACGCCGATAAAAGAATAGCCCTAGGAAACATAGAGTTCCATTATTTTGCCGGATACTCGGGAGGCAATAAAGCTCTGATGCCAGGTGTCTCCAGTTATGATGCCATCCAAGCCAATCATATGCACATGCTTGACCCCAATGCGATTGTAGGAAACCTGGACACAAATCCAATACGTCAAGACATAGAAGAAATAACGGATTTCATACCGATACATTTTATCGTCAATGTAGTCTTGAACGACAGAAAGCAAATCATTAAGGCAGTAGCTGGTGATCACGTAAAAGCACATAGGGAAGGCTGCAGGTTCCTGGATATGGTGAATAAAGTCAGCATCAAGGAAAAGGCTGATATTGTCATATTAAGCCCAGGGGGTTACCCCAAAGATATTAATTTATACCAGGCACAAAAAGGACTTGATAATTCAAAACATGCTGTCAAGGATGGTGGAATAATCATATGGTGCGCCTCTGCGGCAGAGGGATTTGGAGAGTCAAATTTTGAGAAATGGATGATTGAGAAATCACCCAATGAGATGATAGAAGAGTTAAGAAGAAAATTTGTATTAGGGGCCCATAAGGCAGCTTTTATAGCAATGACACTTCAAAAGGCGCAGATCTACCTGGTATCGGAACTGGATCCGGAGCTGGTAAAAAAAATAAATATGACGCCTTTCGAATCGGTACAGGAAGCTCTAGATCACGCTATAGACACGCTGGGCAGTAACTCCAAAGTCATCATAATGCCAGAAGCGGGGTCAACCTTGCCCGTATTGGAGTAGAGTACACAACAATTGAGTCAATCATATACTTGTAAGTTAACACTTAACATTGTATTCAAGCTAGACTTTTATATTGTTTATACAGTGTCTGTTATAATTGGAACATCATTCATTGAATTAGAAGAGGATTTTTTGCTCATGAATAACTTTTGGTAATTTGCAATGAAGTAATACTTTTATTTTGAAAGCTGATGGATTACTTAAATTAAGGAGGTATTACCATGATTTACGGATTTTCTGGAAAAATTTTAGAGGTGGATCTGACCAAAAATAAAATAAGCGCCATAACGATATCAGAAGAAATGATGAGAAAGTACATGGGCGGGAAAGGCCTTATTGGCTATTTTATGCGGCAGGATGACCTAAAGTCTGTGGATCCGATGTCCGAGTCAAATGTGTTTTACTATATGACAGGTGTCATGTCTGGAATACCTAACGCAGGCACTTCAAGAATTGTAATGGGGAGCAAATCTCCCATTACAAAGGGATTTGGCATGTCTGAATCCGGCGGCTTTGTTGCAGCTGAGCTAAAAAAAGCAGGCTGGGATGGGATCATTGTCAGAGGCAAGTCAGAAAAGCCGGTCTATCTATGGATCAAGAATGGGGAGGTTTCCATTAAGGACGCGAACCACCTTTGGGGAAAGGGAAACGGAGAGGTTCATGATAGAATCAGACAGGAATTAGAGGATAAGAATATTCGCATATCCCAGATTGGTCCCGCAGGGGAAAATATGGTTCAATATGCCTGTGTCATGAATGATCTGAAACATGCTTGTGGCAGAAATGGATTGGGAGCTGTCATGGGTAGCAAGAATCTGAAGGCTATAGCTATCAAGGGTACCGTGGGAATAAACTTTAAAGATCGTGAAAAGATTTTAGAAATCAGCAAATGGTATTCTGATTACTTCAAGGAAAACCCACTATCAAATGGCTTGCATATGTACGGAACGGCATCGGTGGTAGAGGGTGCGAATCTGTCGGGGATACTCCCAACGAGAAATTTCAGAGATGGTTATTTTGACCAAGCTGAGAATCTGACCGGAAAAAGAATGGCTGAGACTATTTTAATCAGAAGAGATGGCTGCTTTGCATGCCCAGTAAGATGCAAGAGAACTGTTGAAATCAAGAGAGAGGATTTGCAGGTCGATTCTAAATACGGCGGTCCTGAATATGAGACCATTGGAGCCTTTGGATCTCTATGCGGTATAGGGAATCTGGAGATGATTGCTAAGGCCAATGAACGATGCAATGATCTTGGACTTGACACTATTTCAGCGGGCGTTTCCATCGCCTTTGCAATGGAGTGCTATGAGAGAAAAATAATTGATGATAAAACAACCTTTGGATTAGATCTAAAATTCGGCAATGAAGAGGCAGTACTGCAGCTGGTGGAGGACATCGCCCATAAGAGAGGTCTGGGAGAATTGTTATCTAAAGGTGTAATGACAATGTCAGAAATATTCGGAGAGGAAACTAAGGATTATGCCATGCATGTTAAGGGCCAGGAATTGCCTATGCATGATCCAAGAGGGAAGACAGGTGTAGGGCTCGCATATTCGCTCTCACCGACAGGAGCGGACCATATGCAGGCGGCACATGATACAATGATGGCAGCTGAAGGTCCCGTTTTGGAATCAGGAAAAGTTTTGGGTCTGACAAAACCGGTAGATGTCTACGGTTATGGATTGGATAAGGCCATGTTTTATTCGATTCTTGAGAAATGGTGGAGCTTTTTAAACATGGTAGGGGTTTGTTTCTTCATACCTCAGCCCAGAGGATCCTTTCCTATTGATAAGTTCCTGGATTTGCTGAACCTGGCGACTGGGTGGGATGTCAGTGTTGAAGAGGCAATGGAAATTGGCGAGAGAGGCATCAATATTGCCAGAGTCATCAATTATGAAATGGGTGTCGATGAAAGTACAGAGGAGCTGCCTGAACGACTTTA
This sequence comes from Eubacteriales bacterium, assembly GCA_030694905.1. GTDB lineage: Bacteria > Bacillota > Clostridia > Tissierellales > Dethiosulfatibacteraceae > 38-11. The sequence goes on from JAUYTY010000061.1 coordinate 28,067, forward strand.
CCAACCATTGGAAAATGGCGCCAGCAAGGGAAGATCTCTGGATAAGGAAGCATTTATCAATATGAAGAAAGCCTATTATGAATTGATGGGATGGGATGAATCTGGCAAGCCTGGAAAAGAAATCTTGAACAAACTGGGATTATCCGATGAGCAACAGTGCTAAGACTCCCACTTATCAACAAACGCCTCCAATCATTAGATCGGAGGCGTTACTGTTATCGTGTTTAGTGGGCACCAAGCTCCACAAGCACACAAGAGAGCACCACATTAATTTTATTCTCAATAGCCTTTTGGATAATTTCCGGTCCTCTTGTACCCGGTTGCAAGAAGATGTTCTTAATTCCCTCTTCAATTACTTCATCCAAAACAGATAATCCGATTTGAGGATTGACCACAAAATCGACAACATCAACCTTTTCAGGCAGATCCTTTAAGGATTTATATGTTTTGACACCGTCTATCTCATCATATTTAGGAGAAACGGCATACACGTTGTAATTGTTATCCTGAAGTGTTTTGAATATCTTGTACCCAAACGAATCCTGGTTTGGAGTGGCTCCTACTACAGCCCAGTTTTTCAAGCTCAACATATCTTTAGCTTTCATAATATCATCCTTTCATAAGCTATTTGATCTAAAAGCGATTATCAACTTCTAGTATTTACATTATATTACTAATATGTCTTTGAGTTCAAGTGATTTATTGATATAATGATATGATTAATGATCAGGAGTACGATATGAATGACTTAGATATTGCAAAAGCAACATTAAAAACAGAGAAAATATCACTGGTGATTGTAAAAAATGGACAGATTATATTTAAAAGCGATAGAAGAGGTATCTATCCGCTGTATATGGCCGTGAAGGAATGCGGACTTGAAATGGAAGGTGCATCCGCTGCAGATAAGGTCATCGGAAGAGGAGCCGCGCGACTATATGAATTCGCTAAGGTGAAATCAATCTACGCTTATCTGATATCAGAAGGAACCAAAGAAGTGTTTGCTAAGACTCATATAGTATATCAGACTGAAAAAACAGTACCATACATTAAAAATAGAGATGGTACCGGCATGTGTCCGGTTGAAACGCTGTCATATGAAACTGAAACTTTTGAAGAGCTTATTTTAAGCATAGAAGGTTTTCTAACAAAAATAAATCTAATATGAAATTGGAGGATAAAGATGAAGATTAAAGATTTTGGCGTCGAAATATGGATGAATCTATACGAAGATCACTGCGAGTACAATCTTGCCGAGACATGTGTGGAATCCTTGACTGTGGAACAGGTCTTGGATTATTCAGGTGAAAAGGAAAAAGTAATAGAAGATATCAGAAAGATGAAGCTTACATATGGCGATATTGAAGGGTCTGTTAGGCTCAGAAACAGTATCGCAAACCTATACGCCGATAAGGATTTGGAGAATATTTCTGTGTTGCATGGCGCTATTGGAGCTAATGCATTAACTATAATGACCCTGGTGGAAAGAGGAGACAAGGTGGTTTCTGTACTGCCTACCTATCAGCAGCTTTATTCCATACCGGAATCGATAGGAGCGGATGTCAGCATACTCAAATTGAAACCTGAAAACAAATTTTTGCCTGATTTGGATGAATTGCGAAAACTGGTCAGCAAAGAGACCAAACTGATCTGTATCAACAATCCAAACAATCCAACCGGCGCGCTTATGGATGAGAAAATGCTCAAGGAAATTGTGGAAATAGCACGTGAAGCTGATGCCTATATTCTATCGGATGAGGTTTACAGAGGTTTGAATCACTCAGGAAACAGCTTTTCACCATCCATTGCTGATCTTTATGAGAAGGGGATAAGTACCGGCAGTATGTCTAAAACCTACTCAATGGCAGGCATAAGACTGGGGTGGGCTTGCGGTCCGAAGGATTTTGTGAAGGCAGTCAGCAAGCAACGGGACTACCATGTCATAAGCTGTGGTATGATCGATGACAAACTGGCTACAATAGCCCTTGAGAATAAGGATAAGATCATCGAAAGAAATCTTAATATTGTAAGGACCAACATCAAAATTTTGGACGAGTGGATCAATAAAGAGCCTTTGATATCATATGTCAAGCCCGAGGGTGGAACGACAGCATTTCTGAAATATGACATGCCTATTGGATCTGAGGAGCTGTGTCTAAAGCTGCTTCAGGAAAAAAGCGTTATGCTTTTGCCTGGCAAGGCCATGGAAATGGAAGGCTATGTGAGGATTGGTTTTGCAAACACAACATCTGTGTTGATTGAAGGATTGGAGAAGTTTTCGGAGTTTTTGGAACAGTTCCGTTAATTTTCTGTTGCCTATAAATGATCGAACAGGTATAATGAAAAAAGACAAGAAGTCTAAACAAGGAAGAATCCTTAAAATATAAAGCTGAAGCTGAACCCATGTCTTGAAGGACATTCGTTCAGCTTTTTTTGTTAAAATAGGAGGATTTTATGAAAAAAACAAAATCAAGGGAAATTGTACTGTCAGGATTGTTTATAGCACTCGGTCTATTGGTTCCAATGGCATTTCATGCTATTGGCGGTACCGGACCTGTTTTTCTGCCCATGCATCTTCCAGTATTGATAGGAGGTTTTATCCTATCCCCGGTGTATGCGCTTATGGTCGGTATATTGACCCCGTTGCTGAGCAGTGTTCTCACTGGAATGCCGGTGTTGATGCCCATGGCATTCATTATGATGGTTGAGTTGGGAATCTATGGTCTAGCCGTGTCTCTACTGAAAGAAAAGGGCATCAACAATATCATCACTCTAATAACCGCAATGATACTGGGGAGAATCTCAGCAGGAATGATGGTTGCAATACTTGTCAGCTTTGTTGGCGTCAGATTCGCACCACCAGTCACCTTTCTGATAGGTGCTGTAACAACAGGTATCCCTGGAATTCTGATTCAATTGATCTTTATACCGATACTGATATCTGCAGTAAAAAAAGCAGTCCCGAATCTGATTTCTGAAAAAAATAAGTGATCTGCAACACTAAAACAGAATAGATTCAGCAAAAAATGAAACCAGCCCTCTTAAACTTCCTTAGAGAACTGGTTTCTATGATTCTGTCTTCATGCTTACTCCTTTGGTGGAATCACACCGTTATGTATTTTAGTAATATTCTGTAGGTCAGAATATATACTTAAAACATCTACCCTATCCTATCATTTGCTTGTAACGTATCAGATTGGTTATCTTAAACTTAATTTGGTTTCTTCTTGCAATGCTGGCAAGATATCAAACCCTTCTTCCTCTTCATCTACATTACTTATTGATAAAATAGAATATTTGTTGTAACTATATTATACATAATATACTTACTTTATTCAAGCGTTTTAATAAAAAACAACTTTTTTTTATTAAAACAAATCTTTGTGATGATTATATACAGCATATGTGATATAATATGCAGTATACAAAATGCTTTTTGACAATACTGAACTAAAATACATGGTTTTTCATTGCAATAACTGTGTTCGAGGGATTTTATGAACATACAAAATAATCGAAAACTTTATTCTTTCGCCAAAATAAATCTATTTTTTAACATTGTATCAAAAAGACAAGACAACTACCATCTGATAGAATCTGTTATGCAGACCATAAATCTGAAAGATGAGATACTGATTAAAAATACAAATAAAGGCATAATAATAAAATGCGACGATTCATCCATACCGGTAGATAACCGCAATACGGCCTATCGGGCGGCTGAGCTGATGATCAACAGATACCATCTGGATGGCGGATATGATATCGATATCAAAAAAAGAATCCCTCAGGGAGCTGGACTTGCAGGGGGAAGCGGCAATGCGGCAGCGGTTATTCTGGGGATAAGAGACCTTAACAACCTGTCCATCCCAGATGAAGAACTGGTGGATTTGGGCAAGGCTATTGGGGCAGATGTCCCTTATTGTATTTTTGGAGGAACGCAATTGGCTCAAGGAATTGGGGAGAAACTGACCCGGTTGGCAGATTTCAGTTGGGACCATATTCTGGTCGTTAAGCCTGCTTTCAGCATAGCGACCAAAGACATTTATGACTTGGCCACACTGGATATGTACAATCGGTATGACATCAATAGCATAATTGAAAAAATCAATGAAGGCAAAGACTATGAAATTATCCTGGCGTGCAAAAATGTATTGGAGGATATTGCAGTTGAAATCTATCCAGAAATCAAGTCAATTAAAGATAAAATCCTAAAAACGGGGGCTATCAACGCACAGATGACAGGAACCGGATCAGCGGTAATCGGGTTTTATCCTGACAGCCTGACATTAGATAAAGCGGCTGATTATTTTAGACAAAAGTATGAGGAAATTCATATAACCAAAACCACAAGGGAGGGAATAGGGAATGGAGAAAAAGCTAGATATCATTAATATTAACGAATACAAGCCTTTAAGGGATATTGTATTTGAAACATTGAAGGATGCCATATTGAAGGGCAAGCTGGAGCCTAAAGAAAGACTGATGGAGATTCAGTTGGCGGATCAATTGGGTGTCAGCAGAACACCTGTCAGAGAAGCCATCAGAAAACTGGAGCTGGAAGGTCTTGTCATTATGGAACCTAGGAAAGGGGCCTACGTATCAGATATATCATATGAAGACATCATTGATACACTTGAAGTGAGAGAAGCCTTGGAAACCTATGCCGTGAAGCTGGCTATCGAAAAGAATGAGGCAGAGAAGATAGAGGAACTGGAAAGCCTCAATAACGAATTTAAGAAAGCCTTTGAAGAGAATGACATTCAAAGGATGGTTTATCTGGATACGACAATCCATAATAATATATTAGCGTTGTCGGGCAACAAAAAACTGATATCATTTATGGACGCGCTCAATGAGATTATGCAACGATTCAGACTCATATATTTCAATGAATCCTATAATCCGGAAAGTATAATTGTTGAGCACTTTGAGGTGTTCAAGGCTATCAAGGCAGGAGATAAGATCGGTGCTGTAAAAGCCATGGAAAACCACCTTTCAAGTCTTAAGGACGATATTAAAAAGGTTTATAAGAAGGATTAGCATGAATGGAGAAGACGGATGTTTAAGTTAATTGCATGCGATTTGGATGATACCCTCTTAAGAAATGATTTTTCAGTGAGTGAAAACAATAAGCGGGCAATAGATGAGGTTAAGAAAAAGGGTATAAAGGTCGTTATATTGACAGGCAGAGTTACCGCTGCAGTAAAGCCATTTATCCACGAATTGGGTCTCGATGAACCCTTTGGAAGCTTTCAAGGCGCGAAAATAACAGACCCGAAAACTGACGAAATCCTGTATTCTTGCCAACTTGAAAAGGATGTTATTTTGGATATCCTGAAGTATGCTGAAAAAAATGATATCCATGTCAATATCTATGACGATAAAAGAATATATGTTAGGTGTTTGAACAAATGGTCCGACTTTTATAAGGGTTTTGCCAGGAAAGTGGATATAGTTGAAGTCGGCAGTCTTCAAGATTATGAATTTAAGGAAACACCAAAAATTGTATTCATAGATGAAAATGAGAAACTAATAAAAGCATACGACGATATCTTGAAATTCAAATCAGATGATATCAACATGTTTTTTTCAAAAAAGAATTTTCTTGAATTCACCAAGAAAGATGCGACAAAAGGCCATGCGCTGAAATTTCTTGCTGACAAATGGCATATAGAGAGGCATGAAATAATGGCGATTGGCGACAACTATAACGATCTAACTATGATCGAATACGCTGGACTAGGGATCTGCATGGAAAATGGGGAAGAAAATGTGAAGCGGAGGTCTGACTTTGTGACACTCTCCAATGAAAATGACGGTGTAGCTTATGCGCTGGATAAATTGATCTTAAAAACACAAAACCCCGCCAAATGATACTGCGGGGTTTTGCTGTTGAGTTTTTGAGGAGTAATTATTAACTTATAGACCGAAGGTTTTTACTTCTTCGGGTATAATCAGTGTAGCACCGGTTGCCGCTATAACTTCTTCAACCGATGTATCAGGACCAATTTCTCTTAATACCAGTCCTTGAGGTGTTACTTCCATAACAGCCATTTCTGTCACAATCAGGTCCACTTGTTGTTTTGCTGTTAAAGGTAGTGTGCACTCTTTTAGTATTTTTTGTTCACCGCTTTGCGTATGCTGCATGGCGATGATAACTTTTTTAGCACCAACAGTCAAATCCATAGCGCCACCCATTCCGGGAACCATTTTTCCAGGAACCTTCCAGTTTGCCAGGTTTCCTTTTCCATCAACTTCCAAAGCACCAAGAACTGTGGCATCAACATGTCCACCTCTTATGATACCAAAAGATGTGGCACTGTCAAAATAACAGCCACCTGGCAACAATGTGACAGGCTGTCCACCGGCATTTGTCAGGTCTTTGTTCTCTTGTCCTTTTTCCGGCGTGGGTCCTAAACCAATCAATCCGTTTTCAGATTGAAAGAATACTTCAATGTCTTCGGGAATATAATTGGCAACCATTGTCGGCAATCCTATTCCTAGATTGACCAAATCGCCGTCTTTCAATTCCTGGGCAACTCTTTTAGCAATTACTTGTTTGATTTGATTTTTATCCAATGCCATTATTCTGCACCTCCAACGATATAGTTTATGAATTTAAATGGAGTTGCAACACAGTTTGGATCGATATCTCCAATTTCTACAATTTCTTCAGCTTCAATAATCACAGTTTCTGCGGCCATTGCCATCAAAGGATTGAAATTTCTAGCTGTAGCATTATAGAATACATTACCTTTTTTATCAACTTTTGCTCCGTAAAGCAAAGCGATATCAGCTTTTAGAGGTGTTTCAAGCAGGTATATCTGTCCGTTGACCTTGATTCTCTCTTTTTCATCCTCTGCTTCTGTTCCTATACCGGTAGGTGTCAATACACCGCCCAATCCAAAACCACCACATCTGATTCTTTCAGCCAACGTACCTTGTGGAACCAAATCGACTTCGGTTTCACCAGCGTTCATTTGTCTGCCGGTTTCAGGGTTTGTTCCTATGTGAGACACGATTACCTTCTTGAATTGTTTGTTGACTATAAGCTTGCCAACCGTCTTATCCGGGAAGGAAGTGTCATTGCAAATCAAAGTCAAATCCTTAACACCACTTTCAGCTAAAGCGGCCAGTATTTTTGGTGGGGATCCGACTCCCAGAAAACCACCAACCATAATTGTCATGCCATCCTTTACTTTTGACGCGGCTTCTGTCGCGGTTATAAATTTATTCAATTTTTTTGCCTCCTGTGTTATTTTCTCTCGACTAGAAGAGTTGTTCCCATTCCACCACCGATGCATAATGTGGCCAGACCTTTCTTGCTATCTCTTTTTTTCATTTCATGCAATAATGTTACAAGAATTCTCGCACCTGAACCACCGATTGGATGCCCCAATGCAATCGCTCCACCATTGACGTTAACTATTTCAGTATTCAATCCCAAATCTCTAACAACTGAAATTGATTGTGCCGCAAAGGCTTCATTCGCTTCAATCAAGTCAAGATCATCAACAGTCCATCCCAGCTTCTCCAACGCTTTTTTAGTTGCTGGAACCGGTCCGTAACCCATTATAGTAGGGTCAACACCGCCTGATGCAAAGCTTGCAATTGTCGCCAATGGCTCAACACCTAATTTATCGGCAGTTTCTTTGCTCATGACAACCAGCATTGATGCGCCGTCATTTATTCCGGATGCGTTTGCTGCAGTTACTGTACCACCTTTTTTGAAGGCTGGATTCAACTTAGCAAATTTCTCGATAGTTGAACCATGCTTAGGAAACTCATCAGTATCTACAACTACAGGATCACCTTTTCTTTGTGGTATTTCAACCGGTACGATTTCTTCCTTGAATTTGCCTGCCTTTTGGGCTGCTTCCGCTCTGTTCTGACTAGTTACAGCAAACAGGTCTTGCTCTTCTTTGGTGATATTCCATTGTTCTGCTATATTTTCGGCTGTTATGCCCATGTGATAATTGTTGTATGCATCTGTCAAACCATCATAAACCATTGAGTCAACAATTTTTCCGTCGCCCATTCTTTGTCCCCAACGATGGTTGTTTAAAACGTAAGGGGCTTGGCTCATGCTTTCGGTACCACCACATAAAACGATATCACAGTCTCCGTTTTGGATGAATTGATAAGCTAGACTAACGGCTCTCAGGCCTGATCCACAGACTTTATTGATTGTGAAACCGGTCACCTCAGCAGGTACTCCGGCAGCTATCGCTACTTGTCTTGCCACGTTTTGTCCTAATCCTGCGCTCAACACATTACCAATAACATACTCATCGATCATATCTGGTGTTATTTTCGCTCTTTTAATGGCTTCTTTAGCAGCTATTGCTCCTAATTGAACTGCTGTTAAAGCTGCCAAGCTTCCACCATAAGCACCTATAGGTGTTCTGACTGCAGACGCTATTACTACTTCCCTTTTCATTATAAAATCCTCCTTAGATTAAATTTTATTGTCAGCTACTAATTATATAGCAATTTCTATGCCAACTTTAATAATATTTTAACATAATACTCAAAACATTGCTATCACTTATTTGTTAAATTATGAAAAATGACTTAGATTTATTTTTATATGCAAATTTGCATATTGAAATAACATATTATTGCACAAATGCACATGCATCATATATAATGATATTGGAGGTATCATATGAAAGATAACATTGCCATGCCAAATTTAAAATTGCTCTATTTCAGTTACGCTGTAACCGATGACAAGTATAACATAAGGGACTTCGACGATCATTTCTATCATTTCACCAAAGAGAATGAGGACATTAAGAACAAGAAACTGACAGTTCATTTCAATAATATACGCTATGAGTATTTTGACAATTTTTATGAAGTTGAAAACAAGTACGGCGATAAGTTTTATCTGATGCAAAGAAGACTTGAATTGAACAATACCGAGATGTATCTGTTTCTTTTGACAGATTACAAGTTCTATAAGGAATTGGAGAATCAGATCAGTTATCTGAATAGACAGCAATACCTGTACAATGAGCTGTTCAATAAACTGGAGGATGGGATTTATATCACAGATGAATGGGGAAAGACTTTATATGTAAATGATTCATTCATTAATCTTTCAGGACTCAACAGAGATGATCTTATTGGTCAGACTGTCTATGAACTCAGAGATGAACGCGTATTGCCCAACTCCTGCTGCGCTAAGGTGATAGAGACAAGGGGACCGGTATCAACCATCAACAACTATTATAAAGGCCAGAAGTGCCTGGTGTCAGGATCACCGATTTATGACGAGAAGGGTCATCTGAAAAGGACCATTGCCGTTATCAGAGATGTATCCGAGCTGGATATGCTGATGAAAAAGATCGCGAAGGAAGAAACCCTATCTTTAATCTATACAAAAAAGCTCAATTCCGTCAATGCCAAATCCGGTGATAAAGACATCGTCATCTCAAACAATAAAAAAATGAAGTCTTTGTACTCCAAAGCCGATAGACTGTCACAAGTCGATAGCACCGTGTTGATTCTAGGTGAAACAGGTGTTGGCAAGGATTTTCTAGCCACATACATCCATAGCAACAGCGGAAGAGAAAAAGACGGAAGCATAATTAAAATCAACTGTGGTGCTATACCGGAGCATCTTATCGAATCAGAATTGTTCGGATATGAGGAAGGCGCCTTTACAGGCGCTCAAAAAGGCGGCAAAAAAGGCCTGTTCGAAGAGGCCGGGAAAGGCACTATTTTTCTAGATGAGATTGGAGACATGCCTTATATGCTTCAAATCAAGCTATTGAACGCATTGAATGATAAAAAGTTTTATAGAATAGGCGGCAATAAAGCGATTGCTTTTAATGCAAGAATTATAGCCGCAACAAATACAGATTTGAAAAAACTGGTTGATGAAAAAAAATTCAGGGCGGATTTATACTACCGACTTAATGTAATAATACTCAAGATTCCTCCTTTGAGGGAAAGACAAGAGGATCTATTGCCACTTGCACAAAGCTTTCTTGAATATTATAACAACAAGCATAGACGAAATTGTTTCTTCTCACCGGAATGTCTAGAGCATTTGCTGGTATATAACTGGCCAGGCAATATCAGAGAGCTCAAGAACATAGTTGAGAGAATGGTCATCATATCGGATGATGCCTGCCTGGAATCCAGGCTTTTCAGAGAACAAGTCAGCCAAGAGGGACATGAAATGGATATCAGCAAGCTGATACACTGGACCAAAGACAAGCTGACTTTAAAGCAACAACTGGAACATCAGGAAAAAATGATCATTGAAAGCACTTTGGAAACATGCAAGAACATGAAAGAAGCATCGTTGAAATTAGGAATTGATATATCAACCTTAGTCAGGAAAAAACAAAAATACAATCTGTGAAAAAAAAGAAAAAATGAAAGAAATTTTTCTTCCATTTTCAAAAAGTGTATGGTATACTTTACAAGTAGCCATAAGCACTTTTATAATCTCCTTTTTAGCCTTCACCAGCAATATTTCGGTGAAGGTATTTTCATTTTCAAGTATTATCTGATCTTTTCCCTGCCAACTATTTCATAAGTGTCTTCGGCAATAATCATCTCTTCATTTGCATTCACAACGATTACCTTGACCTTAGAGTCATCGGCGCTGATCACACCTTCTCCGGGCAGCATCTTGTTTTTATTCAAGTCAAGCTTGACACCCATATACTCAAACCCGCTACAGACTCTTTCTCGTAAAAACCATGAATTCTCTCCCACACCACCTGAGAATATAAGAATATCCATTCCAGCCATTTCTGCAGCATATGCCCCGATGTATTTTCTGAATCTATGGCAAACAGCATCTATAGTATCGGTAGCTCTTTGATTGCCTTTCGCAGATTCTTCCTGGATTTCTCTCATATCGTTGCTCAGACCGGAGAGCCCTAACCAGCCACTTTTTTTATTGATGATATTGTCAGCCTCTTCAATTGAAAGATTATCCTTCTTCATCAGGTATAGCAAGGCAGCTGCATCCATATCGCCAGAACGGGTAGATTGTATCAGTCCTTCGTGGGGAGTGAATCCAGTGCTGACATCGATTGATTTACCATACAATACCGCATTGGCCGTTGTTCCACTTCCCAGCATCATGTTGACGATGCGATATTTGGAGGAATCCTCTTCTAAGAATTTTTGAGCTTGCTCCAGCATACTTCTGAAGGCAATGCCATGGAATCCATATCTTCTGATTTTATGCTTCTCTGTCATCTCCAATGGCAAGGCATATAGATAGGCGTGTCTAGGCAAAGTCATATGGAAACCATTATCAAACACGGCAATTTGCGGTACTCCAGGCAATAGTTTCTGGCATGCGTATATGCCGGATAAGTGATTTGGGTTGTGAAGAGGCGCCAGATCTTTAATTTCCTCAATGTAATCAATGACAGGTTGAGTGATTTCGAGAGAGATATTATGCTTTTCTCCTCCCTGAACTACCCTGTGTCCGATGGCTGTAATATCAGACATTGAGAAACCAAGAGAGTTTTCTTTTGATGTCAGTGTATGCAGTATCAAATCGATACCTTGCTCGTGATTATCTATTGCAAGTATCTCTTTTATACTGTCATTATCTTTGATTTCAAACTTAAATTCCGAGTCCTTGTAACCGATTCTGCCGACTGAACCTTTCACATAGACATGATAGCCCGGCATCTCGCAGACCTGAAATTTGATTGATGAGCTCCCGCAGTTTAACACTAGTATATACATTGAACGACCTCCGTAAATCATATTAAATACATTATATATAAAAGGCAGGTAAAAATAAACAAGTTGTTGTCGAACTTTCATTCTGATAGAATATTAGTTGAGATTTATTATGCCGATTTAAGGATGATACGAATGATTAAGAAATATTTCTGGCTAATTAAGTTTTTTATTACAGCATTGATCATATTTCTGGCGCTGAGATTTGAGAGAACTACCAGCGTGAGGCTTTTCTATTTTGTGTATCTTGCTATTGGATATGTCGTGGTGGGAATTGTCAGAAGGTTTTTTATCAGAAATAGCAATATCAGAGTAATGACTTTTCTTATTGATATAGCAATTGTTTTTGCGATGGAAACCTTGACCCGATATGTCATCAATTACGCCCTTCATACTTTTTACATCATTATTTTAATCGATGCCTACATGCAGCTGGATAAAAAACCATTTGCGCTGATCGGCGTGACAGCTGGTTTGGCTTCCCTTCTGAAATATGTCAATATGCTATTGCTATCCAGATCATTCACCAAGGTTGCAGAAACGGTCTTCTTCTCCTTATTTACCGTTTTTATCATCTTTACGGTTTATCTGCTCAAGGAAGTCAAGGAGGAGAAAGGCAAAACTGAGATGGTCTATAAAGAGCTTCTTGCCACCTATAAAGAGCTTGAAGGCAAATACAAAAACGGTATGCTTGATTTCGATCCTGAGCCGATTGTTGAGGAACTGACTGAAAGAGAAAAGGAAATCTGCAGACTGATTGGTGACGGTCGAAATAACAAAGAAATATCAGATGCATTATTCATCAGTGAAGGGACGGTAAAAAACCATATAACCAACATTCTGAAAAAGATTGAACTCAGAGACAGAACACAGCTGGCGGTATTTGCCCTGAGAAATAGAATATAGCACCCTGAGCGGGTGCTATTTTTTTCGTTCCAACAGGTATTCAGCCATTTCCACAAGGCGTTGCGATTTATCTCCCAGATGCTTGATGCTTTCGATTGCCTGTTCAGTGTATTGCTCCAATAAACTTTCGGATTCCTTCAATCCGAGCAACGTTACATAGGTAAGTTTGTCATTTTTCTCATCGCTGCCTATAGGTTTTCCTAAATCAGATTCTTCAGCAGTTACATCAAGGATGTCATCCTTGATCTGAAAAGCCAATCCAAGATAATCGGAATATTGTGAGATTTTAAGGATTTCTTCTTCTGAAGCGCCACCTGCCACAGCTCCAATCTGGCATGCGGCTCTGATGAGAGCACCTGTCTTTAAGCGATGCATATACTCCAGATATTCCATGCTTCGCTCCGCAACAAACATATCAACCACTTGTCCGCCAATCATACCTTCAGTTCCGGCAGATCGCATCAGCATTTTTAGACAGGAAAGGATGATTTCTGGGGACAGGCTCATTAAGTCCTGGTTTTGCAGTACTGTCTCCAGTGCCTTGTTCAGCAAGGCATCACCAGCTAATATGGCCATCGCCTCTCCGAATACCTTGTGGTTGGTCAGTTTTCCTCTGCGATAATCATCATCGTCCATAGCGGGCAAATCGTCATGGATCAGAGAATAGGTGTGTATCATTTCCACAGCACAGGCGAGCGGCATTATGATGTCCTCTTCATTGGGTTTGAATATTTCAAAAACCGCCATCATTAGAATCGGGCGGATTCTTTTCCCGCCGGCGTTCAAGCTATATCGCATGCTCTCATATATATTTTTTTGCCTGTTATCCGATTCAGGCAAATACAAACTCAGATGTTGATCTATTTTTTTCGCTTTTATGTTGTACCAGTTTTTAAAATCCATGACGATCCCTTCTTATATTGATTTATCCGATGACTAACAGTGCTAAGACTCCCACTTCTATCAATGGGAGATAAGCACTGTATAGTCCCTGGATAACGGTTTCTAAGGTTCAGATGGCGTTTGAAACGCTACCTAAACCCAAGAACCCTGTTGATTGACTTCATCATTATATCATGATTGGATAGAGTGAACAATTGTCACTTTAAGCTAAGTGATGCTTTAAGCGATGATTTACATGTGTTATAATTTCATTGGATTTATTCGATTAAAAACAACGGAGGACGATTTGGAAAACGGCGCGTATCTGATCAGCACGGTCTTGACCTTGATGGTGGTATCCTATGTGGGGATCAATTCCAGCAAAAAGGTTAAAAACTCAAAGGATTTTTCTATCGGTGGCAGGAACTTCTCAAGCTCAAAAGTGGCCGCCAGCATTATCGGAACCCTGGTAGGCGGCGCATCCACCATTGGAACAACCCAGGCCGCCTTTGTCAGCGGGGCCAACGGCATGTGGTTTACACTGGGAGCCAGTCTCGGGTGCCTGTTTTTAGGTTTGTTTCTGGCAAGACCACTAAGGGATGCCAACATCTATACCGTTCCCGAGTATATGATCAAGTATTATGGCGACACAGCCCGAACAGCCTCCAGCATCATTTCTTCCATCGCCATATTCGTCCATATCACAGGACAGGTATTGGCGGCGGTGGCCATATTCACCACCCTGTTTCTCATCGGCGAGACGGTAGCTGTTTTCATAACCGTTTTGCTGATCATCTCATATATTTTCTTTGGCGGCTTTCTTGGGTCAAGCCTGGTGGGCTCCATCAAGACTGTTTTGTTGTATCTGACACTATCCATCAGTGCCTTTGTTGTCCTAAGAGGATTTAACGGCTTTGGCGGCCTGGTCGCGACCTTTCCGAGAGATCCCTGGTTCAATCTATTCAGCGAGGGTGTCTCCACAGCATTGGCTCAGGGATTTGCCTTGGTCATAGGGGTCTGTTCAACGCAGACCTATCTGCAGGCCATATTCTCCGGAAGGACGGCACAGGAATCCCGCAGAGGGGCTTTTCTCTCGGCTCTTCTGATTCCACCCATCGGGATCATGTCCACATTGATCGGATTGTTTATGCGTGCCAATTATCCTGAGATCATCTCCAAGCAGGCATTGCCGCTGTTTGTCATCAACTACCTGAATCCGGCCATTGGCGGTGTTGTGATTGGCACCTTGATCATATCTGTTGTGGCAACCGGTGCAGGATTGACGCTAGGCATCAGCACCATGTTCAGCAGAGATATCTATAAAACATTGATCAACAAAAACGCCACCGATAAGCAGGAGCTTCTGTCACTGAGGCTGGCGGTGTTGGGCGTTCTCTTACTGACAACCTTGCTGGTATTGTTTAATCTTGACTCCCTCATACTGCAGTGGGCATTCCTGTCCATGACCCTAAGAGGCACAGTAGTGTTTATGCCACTGATCGCCATATTGATTCTGAAGGAAAAGACACCAAGGCAAGCAGGCCTTATATCCATGATAGTGGCACCTAC